>DIAY01000154.1:0-1469 GCA_002414905.1 Holophagales bacterium UBA5066
GCGATGCGGGTCGAACTCGGGAGCGGAGGCGAAGTCGAGGACGGGGGCGAGGGTCCGTTCCCAGCGGTACGAGACGGCGGCGGCCCGTCCACGCTCCGAGAGACCGCGGCGGAGGACCGGGTCCGTGAGGACGTTCACGAGCGCTGCCGCAAGGCCTTCCGCGTCGTCCGGTTCGACGAGGAGCCCCGCTCCGGAGTCGGCGAGGAGCTGCCCCATCGCGCCTCCCCGATGGGAGACGATCGGAAGGCCCGCCCAGAGGAAGTCCAGGCCGCGGGTGCGCATCGACAGGTCGGTCTCGAGACCGGGCCGGTGTGTCAGGACTGCGGCCGTCGCCTCGAGGTAGACGGTGCCGCGGGCGTCGTAGGGAAACCAGGGGATGAAGAGAACCTGCCGGCCGTGCCAGCCGCGTGCGCGGGCCGATTCCTGGGCCCGTGCCCACGTCCCCTGCGGCGTCGTGTCGGGGTTCGGGTTCGCCACGAAGACGAGGCGGCAGTCGGGGACTCTCTCAAGGACGCTGGAAAAGACGGCGAGAAGGGCGGACGGGTCGTACCAGTCGTAGAGGCCGCCGAAGAAGAGAACGGGGTCGTCCGGGCCGATTCCATTTTCAGGCGTCCGCAGGACGGCCGGCCCCGGAACCGGCGGCTCGGCGGGGACGCCGAAGGGCGCCACGGCGAGGAGCCGTTCGAGCGAGGGATCGTCGGCCCAGACGTCGGGATTCAACCGTCCGAGGGCGAGGAGAAAGCCCGCGTAGAACGCTCGCTGCACCGGCGAGGAGACGAGGAAGCGATCGCCGCGTTCGAGCTGAAGGGAGAGCGTGGCGTGGTCGTGCCGGAAGACCCCCGGCCCGAGGCGTGAGGCATAGGAGAGGTTCTCGACGAGGAACGGGTCGTAGAGGTCGACGAGCGTCGGGATCGGCGCCGCAGAGTGGAAGAGGTCGTTCGAGACGTGGCCGGAGACGACGGCGCCATCGTGACGCGCCGCGAGAGACGCGAGCGTGGCGTCGAGCCGCTCGACGGCGACGCCCGAGGAGCCGAGCCACTGCGGGGCCTCGGCGGGCTCGCCGGGGGTGGCGAGCGTCGTCCTGTGACCGTGGACCGCGAGGTGTCGCGCGATCTCGCACGCGCGGATTCCCATTCCCGCCATCCTGGCGCGAGCGGGCTCCGGCGAGAGGACGAGGATTCGCGTCATCAGAAGACGTCGTTGTCGCCCCAGCGGGCGTCGAAGTTCGCCGGGCTCACCTCGGCCGTAACCCCGGCCGAGGTGGGGAGGATCCCGAATGGGTTCTGGTCGTCCGAGACGGTGAAGCCGAAGCGCTTCTCCAGGTGCGGGAGAAGCGGCGAGAACCGCGACAGGCCGACCCGCAGCTCGGCGATTCCCCGCGGGGCCAGGTCCCGGGCGACGGCGGAGAAGATCGCCTCGAGCCCCTCGCCCGAACCGGGCTGCCCCGACTGCAGGTCGACGAGGACCGC
>DIAY01000154.1:1630-2855 GCA_002414905.1 Holophagales bacterium UBA5066
GAGCTCGTCGATCTCTTCGGGGAAGGTGTCGGAGATCTCCACGTCGAGGCCGTCCCGGGCCGGTCGGTCCAGGGAGAGCAGGGGCGCCGAGCAGGCGGCCATCCACTCGTAGCGGTACCCGAGGAACCGGCTCCCGAAGCGAGCGGCGCCGCGGTTCGGGAAGCCGCAGAAATACGGGATGCCGGCCGAGGCGGCGAGCCTCATCGCGGCCTCGTGAAGCGGGATGAGCGGTGGGAGGCGCCCGGCCATCCGTGCCGAGGGATCGGTCATGATGTCGCAGAAAACCAGCGCATCGCGCCGCTCGCCTCTACCGTGGAGGCGCCACCTCCACCCTCCGTAGCAGGCGACGATCTCACCCTCGCGTTCGCCCACGACGCCGAAGTGCGGAAACGGGCTTCGCGCGTACTTCCATTCCCACTCCGCGTCCTTCAGCTCCGCGCCGTAGGCTCGCTGGAAGAGCCTCTGGATGCCCGGACGGTCTCCCGGAGCGAAAGCCCTCACCTCGAGGTGCGTCACCCGGCTGCCGTCCGGGGCCGTGTGCCGGTCCAATTCGGTCGGACGTCCACGGGTTGCATTCGCGCACGACGTTACCAAAGAATGCGGTCCCTGGTGCGCCTCCTCACAGCCGTCATCGTGAACTACCGCTCCGCGGCGCTCGCCGCCAGCTGCGTCGCGAGCCTGCGCCGCGAGGCCGCCGGCGCGGGCGTCCCTCTCGAGGTCGTCGTCGTCGACAACAGCGCCGAGCCCCAGGACCGCGCGGTCCTGGGGGCGCTCTCCGGCGCCCGGTACGTTCCGCTCGAGACGAACGCGGGGTACGCCGGAGGGCTCAACGCCGGAGCCGCGGTGGCCACAGGCGACGTCCTGCTCCTCGCGAATCCGGACCTCCTCTTCACGAGCGGCTCCCTCGCGCCGCTCCTCGAGGCGCTCGAACGGCCGAAGGCCGGTGCGACCGGACCCCGGTTCACGTGGGACGAGGAAGGCCGCTGGCTCCTTCCCCCGCTCTGGCTCCCGTCCCCGGGCGGCGAGGTCACGAAGATCCTCGCCCGCTCGCGACTGGGCTGGGGGGGGGCTCTTCGGAAGGCCTGGCATGCCGTCGCTCTGCCCCAGTGGGAGGCGTCCGTCCCGACCGCGGTTCCGGGGCTCGTCGGCGCCCTCGTCGTCGTACCGCGAGACATCCTGGCGAGGGTCGGCCCGTTCGACGAGCTCTACCCGCTGTTCTACGAGG
>DIAY01000070.1:0-1184 GCA_002414905.1 Holophagales bacterium UBA5066
GCGCAGAGGGCCAGGAGGGGTGCCGGGCGTGCGAGGAGCAGCCAGAGAGCCAGGCCCGCCGCGACGAGGATGCTGCCGAGGAGAGCGGCGCTGGGCCGGCGGTCGGCGGTCTTTCCGCCGAGGGCGTAGCCCGTCGAGAGCGAGGCGAGGAACGTCGTGATGAGGGCGCCCCAGACGAAGATCGATGAGCCGAAGACGGGGGCCATGATCCGGCTCCCGGCGATCTCGAGTCCCATGAGCGCGGCGCCCGAGAGGAAGACGACTGTGTAGAGGCGGAGCACCGGCGGATCTTATGAGGCTCTTTCCGATTTGACCCGCCCTCCGGAGCGCCGCTATGCTTTCGGTGAGGAGACAGCGCTATTCAACAAGGACCGATACCCCTGAACCTGCCCGAGTCCGGGCTCAGCGCGCTCTTCGGTGTCCACGACGAAAACCTGCGGCTCCTCGAGGATGCCTTCGGCGTGGAGATCTCGGCCCGGGGCGGCGTCGTCACCCTGACCGGCGAATCCGAGGGGACCGATCGGACGGCTCACCTGCTCTCCGAGTTCGCCCGGCTCATCACCCGGGGCTACCTGCCGAAGAAAGTCGATATCCCGAGTGCCATCCGGATCATCCGGGACGATCCCACGGCGTCCCTGGTCGACTTTTTCGAGAACCGCTCCGTCGGCGCCACGCTCCGGAAGGTCGTTTCGCCGCGCAACGTGCGACAGCAGGAATACCTCCAGGCGATCGGCGAACGCGACGTCGTCTTCGCCATCGGACCGGCCGGAACGGGAAAGACGTACCTCGCCGTGGCGATGGCCGCCGCCGCCCTTCTCGAGAAGCAGGTGAGCCGGATCGTCCTCTGCCGGCCCGCGGTGGAGGCGGGCGAGAAGCTGGGCTTCCTGCCCGGAGACCTCGCCGAGAAGGTGAACCCCTATCTTCGCCCGCTCTACGACGCTCTCTACGACATCCTCGGATACGAGAAGGTGGGCCGTCTCCTCGAGCGGCAGATCATCGAGGTCGCACCGCTCGCGTTCATGCGGGGCCGCACGCTGAACGACGCCTTCATCATCCTCGACGAGGCACAGAACACGACCTCCGAGCAGATGAAGATGTTCCTGACCCGCCTCGGCTTCGGCGCCAAGTCGGTCATCACGGGAGACATCACCCAGATCGATCTCCCCCCGGGCAAGGTCTCGGGC
>DIAY01000070.1:1436-2503 GCA_002414905.1 Holophagales bacterium UBA5066
GCGTATGACATTTTCGAGAGCGGCCGGCCAGGACCCGACGTCCAGGGCCGGATCCGGGCCGCCTCGGAAGAGGCGTGAGGCGGCCATGGCTCACGAACCTCCAGAACGGCGCGGTTCCCTCACCTCACGTACCGCTCTCCGGGTCTCCTGCCCCGCGCCTCGAGTCGAGGTGTCGTCCGCGGTTCGGACGGGACCTTCAGTACGCCATGTCGCGGTCTGGACAGAGGCGGTTCTCGCCGCAGCCGCCCCGCGCGGTGCGGGCCCGGTCTCGGTCCTGCTCTGCGGGGACGCGCGGATGCGTCGCCTGAACCGCGAGTTCCGGGAGATCGACCGCCCGACCGACGTCCTCTCGTTCCCCACGGGGGAGCCGGGGTTCCTCGGCGATATCGCCGTCGATGTGCCGTACGCCGCGCGGCAGGCCGCGCGGCGCCGGCACTCTCTCGACCGCGAGGTGAAGCTGCTCCTGACGCACGGCATCCTCCACCTCCTCGGCCACGATCACGAGACCGACGACGGCACGATGTTCCGCCTCCAGGGGCGGCTCGTGAGGAAGGTGTTCGGACCGGGGCCCGACGGCGTCCCCGAGGACGAGACATGACGGACTTCGCCGTCGGGACGGGCTTCGCCTTCGCCCTCTCCCTCGCGTTCGTCCTCCTCTACGCCCTCCTCTCCACGTTTGCGCAGGCGCTCGAGAGCCTCTCCTCCATCCGCAGGAAGTCGCTCCTGGAGGGGCAGGAGGGGAAGTTCGGCAAGCTCCTGGCCTCCGAGAACGTCAGCATCTCGCGCGTCGCGGTCCGCCTCACGGCGCAGGGCGCCGTCCTCGCCGGGCTCCTCTCCCTCGGCACGGGGCTTTCGGGCCTCGAGGTGCCAGAGCCGTTTCTCCTCTCCGCCGTCTCCATCCTCTTCGGCTGGATCGTCATCGAGACCGTCGTCATCCGGTCGGTGGCGCGCCGCGGCGCCGAAGACCTCCTCGTCGACTTCTCATGGCTCATCCCGGTCGTTCTCCTTTTCGCCACGCCGCTCTACCCGCTCCTCTCGCGCCTCGTGACGCCGGTCGACGAGGACGA
>DIAY01000008.1:0-5288 GCA_002414905.1 Holophagales bacterium UBA5066
CGATCGGGCTCGAGCGTCTCCCCGAGGTCGAGCTCTCCGGCTCCCGACAGGAACAGGACGGGCGCGCCGTGGCGCAGGACGCAATGTCCCTCGCGGGGCACGCCGAGCCCGACGAGGGCCGGGTCGGAAACCGCGAGGACGGAAAGTCCCTCTTCCGGCGCCCCTCCCTCGCTGGCCTCGCGCATCCGGCGCAGCTCTTCGACGACCTCGGGCTCGGCATACTGGAGCGGCCCGTCTCCCTCGACGAACTCGCCGCGCCGAAGGTCGCCCCGCAGCTCCATCCGCGCCAAGGCCGGGGCCACGTCGCCCCAGCGGACGGCGCTCTCGGCCGCCTCGACGACGTTGCGCGAGACGACGCCCCACCGGGCGAGGAGGAGGCGCGCCCAGGCGTCGGCGCGGTCGCCGGGTAAGAGCTCGGGACCGAGGACCGAGGGTGCCGAGAGGAGCGACCAGCGGCCCGAAAGGACGTGCGACGTGCCCCCTGCCGTCTTCGTGCCGAAGCCGAGACGCGAGGCGACGCGCGATTCCGCGGCCCGGAGCTCGGGGCGCGAAGGGGCTCGCCCGAAGGGAGCGGCGGGGACGGAAGACGCGGGTACGGCCCGTCTCGCACGGAGCAGCTCCCGCAGGCCGTGAAAGCCGTCCCCCGTGACGAGGCCCGCCAGGAGAAGCTCCCTAAGCGGCGCGGCGAGCGTCTCGGGATGCAGCCCCCTGCCGAGCGGCGCGGCGAGATCGGAGAGAAACGAGGCCCCGCCGAGGGCGAGCGCCTCGTGAAGCGCGAGCGCCTCCCGCGAGAGCCCCTCGAGCGGTGACGGCGCGTCGGGCAGGACGAACCGCCCCTCGCCGCGGAAGAAGAGGCTCATTCGCGCCGAGCGAAGCTCCTTCGCCCCGTCGAGGCGCCAGACGAGGAGTCCGCGAGCGGAGAGGAGGTCGAGGGCTTCGGGCTCGGGCTCGGCGAGCCGCGCAGGTAGGACCGACGCCTCCCACGCGGCGGCCGGCAGCGCGAGACCCCTCAGAAGGCCGACAGCGCGCTCGGCCGCGTCGGGCCCGGCGAACCGCGCCCCCGCCACGGCTCCCTGCCGCCGGACGACGAACGCGCGCCGGACCGTCGCCGGCACCGGACGGATCTCGCCGCGCAGGATCGCGAGCGTCTTGCGCCGGATCGATTCGGCGAGGCGCGCCCCGGCGAATCGCCTCTCTCCCGCCGCTCCCCCGAGCCGCCCCGCCACGACGAGCGCCTCGAGTCTCAGCCGCTCCAGGGAGTCGAGGACCTCGTCGAGGCCGAGTCCGTACCGCGCACTCACCGCCGCCACCGTCGCAGGCCCGCGCGTTCCGACGTAGCCGAGAACGAGCCGGTCCCGCTCTTCCCGGGAGAGCGTTCCGGCGGCGAGCGCCTCCCAGAGCGATCGCTCCTCGGCCGCGACGAGCCGCTCCTCTCCCGCCACCCGCACCCGCATCACCGACCCGCGAGCCTCGAGCTCCGCGATCCAGCCGGAGCCGTCCCCGATCGACCGCTCGAGGGCCTCGGACGGGGTCAGGTCTTGATTTTCCATTATAGAGAGGAGGAGCTCCTCGGCCGTGCGAGCCATGCGGCGCGGCGTCAGGCGGGTGGCGTCGGCGTAAGCCGCCTCGGCGGCTTCGGGTCTGAGACCGTCGTCGAGACTCTCGCCGAGGACCTCGCCGAGGAGGGCGCGGTTCGCGGCGACGGCGTGGAGGTCCCGCTCGGCGCGCGGGGCGTCCCACTCGTACATGTAGACGGCGACGAACTTGAAGAGGAGCGACGCGGCCGCGGGGGACGGTGCACGCCGCCGTTCGAGCACTTGTTCGACGTCGCCCGATTCCATCCGCGCGAGGAGATCGAGGAGCCGGTCCATCTCCCAGAGGTCGCGGAGGCAGTCGCGGTAGGTCTCGGCGACGACGGGGAAGTCGGGGAGGGAACGGGTCGTCTGGAGGAGATCGCGCGCCTTGATCCGCTGGAGCCAGAAGGGGGTCCGGCGCCCGCTTCGGAGGCGGGGGAGAAGGAGGGCGCGCTGGGCGTTCTCGCGGAAGCGGGCCCCGAACATCGGAGAGTTCGGGAGCTGTGCGAGGAGCAGCTCCCGCGCCTCGGCGGGACCGATGCGCGAGAGCCGCTCGAGCGGCACCTCCCGCTCGGCGCCAGGAGTCCGGAGGAGGATGCCGTCGTCGGAGGCGACGGTCTCGACGTCGACGCCGGTCTCTTCCCGGAGGACCGCGGAGAGAACGAGCGACCAGGGGAGGTTCACGCCGCGCCCGAAGAGGGAGCGGACGACGACGCACGGGTCACCGAGGTCGTTCGGGAACGTCTCGAAGACGACGGTGCGGTCGGAGGCGAGGCCGCCTGAGTCGGTGAACTCCCGCCTCACGGCGCCGACGATCGCGGCCGCGGCGTCCGGCGTCGCGGCGTAGCGGGCGAAGAGAAGAGCGTGGAGGCCCGGGTCGTCGAGGTGCTCGGCGACGAATCTCTTCAGCCGGCCGATCCGCTCGCCGAGCACTCCCGTACGTCCGAGTCCCTCGCCCCGCCAGAAGGGCATTCGGGGCGCCGGCTGGCCGTGAGCCTCCTCGACGACGACGGTGCTGTGCCCGATCTCGACGGCGCGCCACGCTCGCGAGCCGAGAAGGAAGACGTCCCCCTCCTTCGTCTCGTGGACGAACTCCTCGTCCAGCTCGCCGACGGCGGTCTTGCGATCGGAGAGGACGGCGCGGAAGGATCCCCTGTCGCCGATCGTTCCGCCGTCGAGGAGAGCCGCGAGGCGCGCGCCGGGAAGAGGCGTGACGCGGTCCGTCGCGCGGTCCCAGACGAGCTTCGGCGCGAGCGCGGCGAAGCGCTCCCTCGGGTACTTCCCGGAGAGCATCGCGAGCGTCTCGAGGAAGAGGGAGCGGGGGAGCGCCCGGTAGGGCCAGGCCTTGCGGGCGAGAGCGAAGAGCTGGTCCGCGGTGACGGCGAGACCGTCGGAGGCGCGGGCCACGCTCTCGGCGACGAGCTGCTGCGCGAGGACGTCGAGAGGGAAGTCGGGCGGGCGCGTCTCCTCGACGGCTCCCTCCCTCATCGCCTCGGCCGTCGCAGCGCTCTCGAAGAGGTCGTCCAGATAAAGCGGGACGAAGACGCCGCGCGCCGTCTCGCCGACGAGGTGCCCCGAGCGCCCCACGCGCTGGAGCCCCCGCGCGACTCCCTTCGGGCTCTCGAGCAGGACGACCGAGTCGACGTGTCCCACGTCGATCCCGAGCTCGAGGGAGCCGGTGGCGACGAGGACCGGGAGGCTGCCCGACTTCAACGCCGCTTCGATCGTTTCGCGCATCGGGCGCGAAACGGAGCCGTGGTGCGTCGGGACGTCGGCGCCGGTGGCGTCGGAGAGCTTGCGTGCGACCTTCTCGGCGAGCCGCCGGTTGTTGCAGAAGACGAGCGTCGTCTTCCTCGCGCTCACCTCGTTTACGACGGTCTCGATTGCCGGCCCCCAGGCCGAGCCGTCGGGGAGCGAGCGAAAGTCGTTCGCCGGGGAGGTCACCGTCAGGTCGAGAGCCTTGCGCGCCGCGACGAGGACGGGCCGCATCGCGCGCCCCGTCCCGGCGGCGAAGGAGGCGACAACGTCCACTGGCGCCACCGTGGCCGAGAGGGCGATCCGCTGCGGAGAAGTCCCTCCCACCCGTGCGATGAGCTCCTCGAGCCGCTCGAGCGAGAGGGCGAGGTGGCTGCCGCGCTTCGTCCCGGCTACGGAGTGGATCTCGTCGAGGATCACCGTCGAGACCCCCTCGAGCATCCGGCGGCCCGACCCGGTCAGCATCAGGTAGAGCGACTCGGGGGTCGTGATGAGGACGTCGGGAGGCGTTTTCAGCTGGCTCGTCCGCTCGCGCGAAGGGGTGTCTCCCGTACGCACGGCTGTCGTGATCGGCACCCGGTTGGCACCGAGCCGCGCGGCGATGCCGGCACGCGGCCTTTCGAGGTTGCGGTGGACGTCGTTGTCGAGCGCCTTCAGGGGCGAGATGTAGAGCGTGGCGAGGCGCGGAGCGTCGTCCCCCGAAAGGCGGCGCCGAAGGATCGCGTCCAGCGCGACGAGGAAAGCAGCGAGCGTCTTGCCCGTGCCCGTCGGCGAGACGAGCAGGACGTTCTCCCCTTCGGCGATCGCAGGCCAGGCTCCCTGCTGGGCGGCCGTGGGCCCGGAAGGGAACGCCTCCCGGAACCAGGCGGCGACGGCGGGGTGAAAGAGATCGAGGGGGTCGGCCGGGGCGCCCCGGCGCGAGCGGGAGTTCACCGGGCGTCAGCAGCCTTGCGCCGTGCCCGAGCGTCCGCGCGGGTCTCCCGAAGGAAGCCGTCGAGAAGGTCCCAGGGGTCCACGGCGAAGCGATCCCCTGCAACGGGTCCGGCCCCCTCGAAGACGAGCCTCACGAGGACATCGGCCTTGCCGTCGAACGGCGCCTCGACCCCGATCGTGAAGAGGGCGGTCAGGGCTCGCCCGCGGCCGTTCGGGCCGACAGCCGTCACGGTGCGGTGAACGGAGGTCCCGGCGATCGCGTCGAGGAGCGCGAGCTCCTCTGCCGTCGAGGCGGGGAAGGAGATCCAGCGTTCCCGGTTCACGGAGGCAGTATAGGGAGATCAACGTGGGGAGGCCGGCGCCGCGGTCTCCGGGCGACCCGGGTTAACGTATTCCCGCAATGCGGGGGCATGTGAGGAGGCAGCGATGGCGAGAACGATCCTGGTGACCGGGGGCGGAACGGGTCTCGGAAAAGCGGCGGCGCTCCGCTTCGCGCGAGAGGGGGATCGGGTCGCCATCTGCGGCCGCCGCGCGGAGGTGCTCGAGGCGGCGTCGAAAGAGCTTTCGGCCGCGGGCGCCGAGGACGTCGCGATCTTCGTCTGCGACGTCCGGTATGACGACGACGTGGCGAAGATGGCCACGGCGCTCCACGAGCGCTGGGGCGCCCTCGACGTCCTGCTGGCCAACGCCGCGGGGAACTTCGTCTGCCCCGCCGAGAAGCTCTCCCCGAACGGTTGGAAGGCCGTCATCGAAATCGTCCTCAATGGCACGTTCTACTGCTGCTCGGCCTTCGGGCGGCAGATGATCGAGGCGCACGCCGCCGACGGGAAGGGGCGTTCGATCGTCACGGTCGTCGCCGACTACGCCTGGGGCGCGGGGCCGGGCGTCATCCACTCGGCCGCGGCCAAGGCGGGCGTCCTCGCGCTGACGCGGACGCTCGCAGTCGAGTGGGCGCGGTACGGAATTCGCGCGAACGCGATCTCGCCAGGGCCGTTTCGCTCCGAGGGGACCGACAAGAACCTCTGG
>DIAY01000008.1:5436-5719 GCA_002414905.1 Holophagales bacterium UBA5066
TCGACGAGGCGCTCGCGAAGGAGATCGTCGAGACGATCCCGCTTCGCCGCTACACGACCGCCACGGAAGTCGCCGAATCGATCGCTTTCCTCGCGGACGAGTCGAAGGCGGGGTACATCACGGGAGCCTGCATCCCCGTCGACGGAGGCCACTGGCTGACGGGCACGAACCTGGGCTTCCTCGGCGCGATTACGAGAACGGCGAAGCCGTAGAGAGTCCGCGGAATCTCCAGGGTATCTCCATGGGGTCCGTATTTCCATGGGGTCAGGTCTGGAACCGTGTA
>DIAY01000008.1:5923-11337 GCA_002414905.1 Holophagales bacterium UBA5066
CTGACCCCAGTGGTAGACCCCGGTGGTATCCCCTAGCGCGAGATGAGGACGACGTCGCCTTCGGAGAGCCCGTCGCGGATCTCGACGAAGAAGGCGTTGCTGCGGCCGGTCTTCACGCGCCGGGCCTCGGTGCCGGTGACGGTCCGGACGGTGCAGACGGCCTGATCGCCCTCGTAGCGGACGGCGTCGACGGGGACCTGGACGGCGTCCTTCACCTCGCCGGCCAGGACGAGGGCCTGCGCGCTCATCCCGGGGCGCAGCCGCGGCTCGGCCTTCGCGAGCCTGAGGACGAGAGGGAAGGTGCGTGCCTCGCCCCGGTCTCCGGCCGTGAGGGCGCCGAGGCGCAGGACGGTTGCGGCGAAGGTCTCGTCGGGGAAGGCTTCGAGGCGGACCTCGGCCTTCTGACCGGGCTCCACGCGGTGGATTTCCCCTTCCTTCACCCGCGTCTCCACGAGCATCTCGGAGAGGTCGGGGAGGTCGAGGACGGGCTGCCCGGCGAAGACGGCGTCGCCGACGCGGACGCGGCGCTTCTCGCCCCCCTTCTCGAAGATCTCCCGGTGGACGACGAGGCCGGGCGAACGGGCCGTCACCGTGCAGAGCGCGATTCGGCGTTCCACGTCTGCGACGGTCCGGGCGGCCTCGTCTGCGCGGGCGTCGGCCAGGTCGGCGGCGGCCTTCGCCTGGGCCGCCTGCGCGGCGGTCTTCTCGGAGACGACCCGCAGCGCGGCCTTCCGCGACTCGACCTCCTGCATCTTCTGCGCGAGGAGCTGTGGGTGTGTGAAGCGGGTCAGCGTGGAGTGCTGCTGTCCGGCCAGGACGAGGTCCGCCGCGGCCTCGGTCGCCCGCCGCTCGGCGGCGCGCAGCTCGTCGCGGGAGACGAACCCCTTCTCGGCGAAGGGCGCGAGGCCCTCCAGCTTCTGGGCCGACTCGTCCGCCTCCCGCCGGGCCTTTTCGACGGCGGCCGCGGACTGCTGCACCTGGAGCGGGGCGATGCCGTTGACGAACGTCTTCAGGTCGAGCTCGGCGCGGGCGAACGCCGCCGAGGCCTCGAGGCGCTCGCTCTGCTGGGTGGCGAGGAGGGCGCGGAGCGCCTGTCGGGCCTGCTCCGCCTCGCCGGAGGTCTGGACGAGGCGGGAGCGGGCGACGTCCAGCTCGCGGCGGAAGGGGGCGTCGTCGAAGCGGACGAGAAGCGCCCCCGGCGCGACCCAGCTCCCCTCCGGGGCGAGCTCGGCGACCTTCATCTCGACTCCCGCGACCTCGGGGCCGTAGCTCTCGGCCCGGGCGGGGACGAGGAGCCCCGAGACGGCCACGGTGATCCGGAGCGTTCCGCGCACGGCACGTACCTCGCCGACGACGTCGGACACGGCGGCCCTCCGGACGAGGAGCCCTCCTGCGACGAGGACGATCGCGGCCACCCCGGCGGCGAGAGCCTTCCTGCGAGGCGAGAGCCCGGCGACCTGCGCGAGCGCCACGCGGAGGCGAGCCACGGCCGGCGAGATACGGGCAGCGTCGAGCATGGGTGCTGGCGGGCAGTTTACGGCGTCGGGGCCGGACGGGGTAGGAACTCCTCGGGCCGCAGGAGCCCGGCCTCGGCGAGGAGGGCGAGCTCGTAGAGGAGGACCTGCTGGCGCGAGGTCAGGAGGGAGACGCGCGCGGAGTTGTAGAGCCCCTCGGCGTCGACGACGAAGAAGTTGTCGGTGAGCCCCTTGCTGAAGCGGAGCTGTGCGACCTCGAGCTGCATCTTCGCGACACCCTCGTTCGTGTCGTCCAGGGCGAGGCGGTCGCGGGCGGTCGCGAGGCGCCGCGCCGCGGCCCTCACCTGCCGGACGACGTCGGCTTCGAGCGAATCGACGCCGCGCCGGGTGCTCCGGAGCGTCACCTCGGCCTGGCTCCTGGCGGCGAGCTGGGAGCCGAGGTTCAAGGGGGCCTGCGAAGAGAAGCCGAGCGTCCAGATTGACGGGCCCTGCGAGCCGAGGGCGTTCCCGAGACGATTCCCGCTGCCGGCGGCGCTCCAGGTGAGGCCGGCGTCGAGCGAGGGGAGGAGGAGGCTCCTGGCGATCCGGAGCTGGAACTCGGCGTCCGTGACGCGCTCGCGGGCCTCGACGACCTCTTCGCGGTTGGAGAGGGCCGCCTCGATCGCCTCCTCCTCGGCCGGGACTGCGACCGGAAGGCGCTCGGGGGAGACGAGGCGCCAGCGGCTCCCGGCGGGGCGGCCGAGGAGGCGGGCGAGGAGGTCGAGGGCGTCCTCCCGGGCGTTGCGGGTGTCGTTCTCCTGCGAGCGGGACTGCGCGACGAGCTGCTCGGCCCGCAGGACGTCGAGCCTCGAGACGCTTCCGACCTGCTCTTTCGCACGGCTCGACTCGAGGATCGTCGCGGCCCGCTCGGTCCTCCCGGCGGCCTCCCGCACGAGCTCGGCCTGGAGGATCGACGCGAGGTAGGCGCTCCAGACCGCGACGACCGTGCGCCGCTTCTGGATCGAGAGGTTCCGGCCGACGGTGCCGACCTGCCTCCCCGCCACGCGGAGCGGCTCACGCGTGACGGCGGGGTCGAGGCCGCGCAGGAGCGGCTGTGAAAGGGACAGGGAGTAGAACGAGCTCCAGTCCCCGCCCTCCTCGAAGCGGGCCGCCTCGGCGGTGCCGGTGAGGCGCGGTCCGAACGGCAACTGCTCCGAGGCGGTGACGCCGTAGCGGCTCAGCGCGGGTGCGCCGCCGTCCCGGAGCGATGGCAGGAGGAACGGCGTGATCTGGGGCAGGAATGCGGAGCGGGCGGAGGAGAGGCTCGCGGCGGCGATCGCGGCGCTGTCTACGGCGTCGAGGAGATCGGGGTTGCCGGTGAGCGCGGCCTCGACGGCGTGTGCCACGGGGAGCTCGCTGGCGGGCGGTGCGGTGAGGACGGCGGCGAGGAGGAGGTTCGCGATCACTCGAGCCTCAGCGTGGCGGCCGGGTCGAGCGCGGCTGCTTCGTTCGCGGGGCGGATGCCGGCGGCGACGCCGAACGCGGCCGAGCCGCCGGCGAGGAGGAGGAGAGTTCCCGGGGCGAAGTGCGGCGTCCACCCGGCGCGCGAGAGGAGCGTGAGCGAGAGCAGGACGCCGAGGAGGATTCCGAGGAGTCCGCCCCCGAACCCGATCAGGAGCCCTTCTGCGAGGAACTGCAGCCGGACGTCCTCGCGCCGCGCTCCGGTGGCGCGTCGAAGGCCGATCTCGAGCGAGCGGGCCCGCACGGAGGCTCGCAGGAGGTTCGTGACGCCGAAGGCCGCGGAGGCGGCGGTGAGGATCGACACGAGGAGGACGACACGATCGAACGAGCGGTGCGCCGCCCGGTACTGCTCGACGGCCTGCGTCGGCGTCGTGACGGCCGAGCCCGTCGGGACGAGCGGGACCAGGAGGCGTGCCGCCCGTGCCGCCTCGCCCGGGTCGGAGAACCGCAGGGCCAGAAGGTCGACCGGGTAGTCGCCCGCCGGAGAGGCGGAAGCCCTGGGCTCGGCGCCGAGGGGGACGAGGAGGCCGGAGTCCCAGTCGACGCCGGCAAGCTCGCCGCCGCTCCCGGCGACCGCGGCCGAGGCGCGGAGGAGACCCGCGACCTCGTAGGTCTCGCCGCCCGCGGAGAGGCGCGTTCCGAGCGGGTCTCCGTGGCGGGCGAGCTGGGCCGCGAGCCGGGCGCCGAGCAGGCCGATGCGCGCCCGGGCACGCCCGTCGTACGCGCCGAGAAGCCGCCCGCTCTGTGCCTTCAGCCCGAAGAGCACGAGCGCTTCCGGATCGACGCCATAAACGGTGGACGGGATCTCGGCCGTCCCGCTCCTCACGACCGCCGGGATGGCCCGGACCCCGGAAGCTCCCACGAGACCCGGGAACCGTGCGCGCGCGGCCTCGATGCCGGCTGTCGTGAGCGGGGTCGGCGCCCCGCGCTCGGCCCTTACGAAGACGTTCGAGGGGCCCGCAGCCTCCACCGAGCGGAGGAGCTCGCGCCGCCCTCCCTGGACGATCGAAACGAGGGCCACGACGACGGCCGCCCCGGCCGCGACGCAGAGGAGGCCGGCCCGGGTCCGCTGCGGATCGAGCCGAAGCGCCTCGACGGCCGCGTCCGCGGCCCGGGCCCAGGTCTCGTCGACGGCCACCGTCCCCCTGCGGGGCGGTGCGGCCTCGACGGCTGACGTAAACTCATCCTTCGGAATCATCGTCGCGCAATGAGGAAGCAGCTCGGAAAGTATCTCATCGAGGCCGAACTCGGCCGGGGAGGTATGGGCGTCGTCTACCGCGCCCATCAGCCCTCGCTCGAGCGGACGGTCGCGATCAAGCTCCTCTCTTCGGACCTGATCGGAGACCCTGACGGCGTCCGCCGCTTCCGGCTGGAGGCCAGGTCCGTCGCGAAGCTGAACCACCCGAACATCACGCAGGTCTACGACATCGAGGAGGAGGAGAACCTCATCTACCTCGTGATGGAGTACGTCGACGGGGAGAGCCTCGACAGCCTCATCACGAAGCAGGTCCTCACCGAGTCGCGGTGCCTGAAGATCGTCGCCGACATCGCCGACGCCCTCCACTTCGCGCACGAGAAGGGGATCGTCCACCGCGACGTCAAACCGGCGAACGTCCTGCTGACGTCGGACGGCCGGGTGAAGGTCGCCGACTTCGGCCTCGCCTACCTCATCGACCGCGAGGGAGGGACGACGCGGACCGGCTTCCTCGTCGGCTCTCCGAACTACATGTCCCCCGAGCAGGCGACCGGGCAGAAGATCGACCGCCGGAGCGACATCTATTCGCTCGGCGTCGTCCTTTTCCGGATGCTGACGGGGCGGGTCCCGTTCGTCGCCGAGTCGAGCCACGCCGTCCTCTTCATGCAGGTGGGCCAGGAGCCGCCCGACCCGCGCGAGCTGAACAGGAGCATCTCCCTCGTCACGCGCGGCCTCGTCCTGAAGGCGCTCAACAAGAAGCCCGAGGCGCGCTTCCAGACGATGGCCGAGTTCCGCGACGCCCTGCTGAGGCAGGTCGCAGCGCTCTCGGCGGGGATGGCGGGCGAGATCTCGATGGACGACGGGACGGTCGCCCTCGGCACCGACGACGTCCGTGGCGCATTCGAGCGCGCTCACGTGGATGCCCACGGCATCTCGATGCCGCCCACGGCCGAGCCGACGAAGGCGACCGCCCAGATACCGGCCCCGCCCGCGGTCCCGCCGCCGCCGGTCCCCCAGGCCCCCTCAAAGGCTCCGGCGGTACGGAGGCCGGTGCGGCCGACCGCTGTGCCCCGTTCGCCGATCCTTCCCGTCGCGGTCGCCGCCCTCGGGCTCGTCGTCGTCGGCTTCGGGGGGACGCTCCTTTACAAGAGCGGCCTCCTCCCGGGTTTCGGGGCCAAGGCCGCGCCGCACGTGCTCGTCATGACGGCGACCCCGATCCCGCGGACCGTGGCGATGACGGTCTT
>DIAY01000005.1:0-9252 GCA_002414905.1 Holophagales bacterium UBA5066
AGGAGGAGGTTGTCGGTGGGGTGGAACGTGGCGCCGAAGACGTGGAAGAGTCGCGCCTCGAGGTCGAGGAGGACGGCCGGGTGGCCGCCGACGGGGATCAGCGGCAGCGCGAAGAAGAGGACGAAGAGCGACCACGCCATCGCGCGCCGCGCCTTCCAGTACCGGCCGCGGTGGACGAGGGGGCGGATGAACTTCCGCTTCCCGTCCGCCGACATGCTGTAAAGGAGGTCCTCCTCGGGCGCGACGTCGAAGATCCGTTCGCGTCCGCGCGGGGTCTCGGCTCGCTCAGCGGTCTCGTTCCCGTCGGCGGGAGTCACGTCAACTTCCCGGAATCGGCTCTGGCGTGAACGGGTCGCCCTCCGCGGGCTTGGGTTTCGGCGGGTTCGAACCTTGCAGGCTCCTCACGTACGAGACGAGGGCCGAAAGCTCGTCGGGCGGGAGCGCCCGGCCCCAGGGGGGCATTCCCTTCGCTGGCCACCCCTTCGAGATCGACTGGAAGACCTGCTCGACCTGCCCGCCGTGAATCCAGCGGTCGTCGGTGAGGTTCGGTCCGATCAGGCCCTGCGCCTGAGCACCATGGCAGGGAGCGCACGATTTCTCGAAACGCACTGCGCCCTTCTCGAGAACGACGGGGTCCTTCACGCCGGCAAGAAGCTCGGCCGCATTCGGCGGGACGAGCGGATTCGCGTCGAAGTACGCCTGAACGCCGGCGACGGCGTTCGCGGTCTCGGCCCGGTACTCGGAATCCATCGAGTTCTCGCCGAAGCTCAGGGCGTAGAAGCCGAGGTACAGGGCACCGAAGATGAGTGCGCCCCACCAGATGGCCATGAGCCAGCCGGGGAGGGGATTGTCGTATTCCTTGATTCCGTCGAGCTCGTGCAGGACCTTGTCTTCGTACTCAGCCATCTTCCCCTCCCGTCAAGCCGCCGGAGTCACGCCGGTGGAGAGAGTCCGCGGCGCCTCGCCGTCGTCCGCCAGCGGCAGGTTCGCCCGGGCCGCGAGATCCTCCGGGCGGCTGCGCGCGACCCTCACCGCCACGAAGATCCAGACGCCGAGGAAAAAGAGCATCGAGGCGATCGCCCAGCCGGTTGCGCTGGTCTCGGTGGCGAGCTGCTGCAGCATGGCTACCTCGCCTCGGCGGCTGCGGCCGCGGGCAGCGGTGCCTGTTCCTGGGTCTTCTTCCAGCTGATGTCGGTGCCGAGCCTCTGCAGATAGGCCGTCAGGGCCGTGATCTCCCTGTCCGCGAGGCCCGTCGGTCCCTGCTGGGCCTCGACCTCGGCCGCGATCCGGTGCGCCTGACCGTCGATCGACGCCTTCGCCGTCTCGATCTCGCCGTCGGTGTAAGGGACGCCGACGGTGCGCATCGCGCGCAGCTTGGCGCCGATCTCACTCGTGTCGAGAGGGTCCTTCAGGAGGTGCGGGTAGCGGGGCATGACCGAGCCGGGTGTCGTCGAGCGCGGGTCCGGCATGTGCCTCACGTGCCAGAGGGACGGGTACTTCCCGCCCACCCGGTGCAGGTCCGGTCCCGTCCGTTTGGAGCCCCACTGGAACGGGTGGTCGTAGACGAACTCGCCCCCCTTGGAATACTCGCCGTAGCGCTCGGTCTCGTGCAGGAAGGGCCGGACCATCTGCGAGTGGCAGTTGTAGCAGCCCTCCCGTAGGTAGATGTCGCGTCCCAGGAGCTCGAGCGGCGTGTAGGGCTTCACGCTCGCAATCGTCTTCACGTTGTCCTTGTCCAGGAACATCGGGAGGGCTTCGACGAGCGAGCCGACCGAAAGGGCGAGGGCGGTCAAGACCGTGAAGAGGACGACGCGCCCCTCGAGGATCCGGTGGAAGCCGTGCCGCATCGCATGCTGGAAGCGGTAGAAGGCGTGGTCGTAGGTGTTCGCGGGGGTCGTCGCGCCGGGTGCCGAGAAGTCGGAAACGAGGGGAGGCGCGTTCACCTCGGGCTCGACGGCGTAGTCGGCCGGGGCGCTGCGCATCGTCTTCACGAGGTTGTAGACCATGATGAGCAGGCCGCCGAAGAAGAGGGTGCCGCCGATGAGCCGGACCCAGTACATCGGCACGATCCGGATGACGGTCTCGATGAAGTCGGGGTAGACGAGGCGGCCATCGGGCTCGAAGGCACGCCACATCGCCCACTGGGTGATTCCGGCGACCCACAGCGAGACCTGGTAGAGGATCAGCCCGATCGTTCCGATCCAGAAGTGGACGGTCGCGAGCGGCTTGCTGAAGAGCTTCGTCTTCCAGAGGCGGGGGACGACCCAGTAGAGGATGCCGAACGACAGGAACGAGTTCCAGCCGAGCGTCCCGGCGTGAACGTGGCCGATCGTCCAGTCGGTGTAGTGCGAGACCGCGTTCACCGACTTGATCGACATCATCGGCCCCTCGAACGTCGACATGCCGTAGTAGGTGACGGCGACGACGAGGAACTTCAGGACGGGATCCTCGCGCAGCTTGTCCCACGCCCCCCGCAGGGTGAGGAGGCCGTTGACCATGCCGCCCCAGGAGGGCATCCAGAGGACGAGCGAGAAGAGCATCCCGACGGTGGAGGCCCACTCGGGGAGGGCCGTGTAGTGGAGGTGGTGCGGCCCCGCCCAGATGTAGACGAAGACGAGCGACCAGAAATGCATGATCGAGAGCCGGTAGCTGAAGACCGGGCGCTCGGCCGCCTTCGGCAGGTAGTAGTACATGAGGCCGAGGTAGGGCGTCGTCAGGAAGAAGGCGACGGCGTTGTGCCCGTACCACCACTGCATCAGGGCGTCCTTGACGCCCGCGTAGGCCGAGTAGCTCCCGATCCACGAGTAGGGGATCGCCGCGCTGTTGCCGATGTGCAGGATGGCGACGGCCACGATCGTGGCGATGTAGAACCAGATTGCGACGTAGAGGTGCTTCTCGCGCCGGATCGCGATCGTCCCGAAGAAGTTGACGGCGAACGTCACCCAGAGGACGGCGATGACGACGTCGAGGATCCAGGGGAGCTCGGCATATTCCTTGGCCTGCGTGTGGCCCGCCACGAGCGCGACGGCTCCCGCGGCGATGAGGAGCTGCCAGCCCCAGAAGTGGATCTTCGAGAGCGTGTCGCTGAAGAGGCGCGTCTTCAGGAGGCGCTGCATCGAGTGGTAGGTGCCGCCGAAGATCATGTTGCCGACGAACGCGAAGATGACGGCGTTCGTGTGCAGCGGCCGGAGCCTGCCGAACGTGAAGTACGGCGCGAGGTTCAGCTCCGGCCTGAAGAGCATGGCCGCGGCCAGGACCCCCACGAGCATTCCGACGACGGCCCAGACAATCGCGGCGAGGAAGAAGAGCCGCGGGGTTCGATCGTCATAGCGCACGGTGTTGCTCATCGATCTCCCATCCTGTTTCGCTGAGTTGCCCGGGAACGCGAGCCGTCGCGAGCCCGGCCGCCGGGGCCGCACGTGGGGGGAGCCGGAAGACCTGCCGGGAGGGTCGCTTCGGTTACCTCAAGAAGAGAGCGCCCGAGTGCACAGGAGACTCCCGAGGTACCGTAAGAACAGCCTGGCAAGCGGCCCCCTCGAACCGAGATCCCCGATCTCGCTACCGAGGGGGATGTTCCGTCTCACTGCGTTGCAGCACCATCCTGCAAAGACCCCAGATCAGGACCATCTCAGTTCGGATGGTTCCCGCTCCCCGGGATCTGTTCGAGCTCACAGCGGATTCGAAAGACTCTGAAAACGAACGACTTGCGTGATTCTCGCCCGCGCACCTCATCCGTCGGTAACTGATGCGTCCTAATGCAAATGCATCAGAACGCCCTTGCGAAAGGTGAGCGTCGCCATTTCGCGATGATCCGGGCGGAAAACCGGTCCTCGGAAAGGGTCAGGGATCTGGAGAAACGCCCAACGAACTGCCGAGTGCGGCTTCAAATCCTCCCGGGTCGGCGAGGCGAGTCCTGAGCATCTCCAGCGCGAGGTCCCTCGGGACGCAGGCGGAGAACTTCAGCCCGTCGAGGGCCTCGAGGGCGAGGCCGGACGGGGCGGGATCGACCGGAGCCAGGCGGAGCCTCTCGATGGCCTGTGCTACCGGGATCGTGCTTCGCTCGCGAAGAGTGACCCCGAAGTTGTCGCGGGAGAGGACTGAGAGACCCTGTTCGGTGAGCCTCTCGGCGAGCGCCGCGTTCGCACGAAGGCCGGCGAAGGTCCACCAGCGGGCCTTCTCCGGAGCATCCTGCACAAGGGTCGTTGCGTCCGAGGAGAGCGTGGGGAACAGGTCGACGGCGCTCTGAAGGGCCTCTGTGCCTCTCTTCGTGAGACCCGGGACACTCGTTGGGTCGACGATCGCGTCCCGGATCGACTGGCAGACGGCGAAGGAAAGGGGCGCTCCCGAACCGAGCCAGAGCGAGCGTCCTTCCTCGCGTGCCGGCTCCACGTATGCGATCCGCTCCTTCCAGTCGAGTTGCGTGACTCGCCAGGGTCGGCCACCGAGGAGGAGGACGGGAGCGCCTTCCCGGGCGAGCTGGAAGGTCGCCGGGTCGACCCTGCCGACGTCGGTCGAGCCGTACCGTACGGAAAAGAGCGGATCGGAGGAGAAGACCGAAAGGAGCTCGAGGAACTTCCGGCCCCCGAAGCTCTCCTCGGCTTCGGGGCCGAAGGAGAGGATGCCTCCGTCGTCGAAAAGGAACCCGGCCTCGAGGAGGTGCGCCTCGATGCGATCGAGCGAAGCAGCGGGGAGTGCCCGAAAGCCGGGCATCCCGGAGACCCACTCTCGCCATCCCGTACGCGAGAGTCCGCCGTTCTGGAGCGTGAGGGCGAGGATCTGCTGGGCGAGGATGTGCCACGGTGCGGGAGGCGGGGAGACGGGTTCCACGTACCCCTGAGCCCAGAGGCGCACGAGGCCACAGGCGAGAAGGTGCGAATCGCGGCTCGTCGTCAGGAAGAGATAGTTCCGGCGCGTCCCAGGCCTTCGTCCTGTCCTTCCCATTCGCTGAAGGAAAGACGAAACGGTTCCGGGGGCGTCGACCTGGATCACCCGGTCGAGGTCGCCGATGTCGATGCCGAGCTCCAGCGTGCTCGTCGCCACGATGACGGCGCTCCCGCCTTCGGCAAAGGCCGCCTCCGCCTGTCGTCTCTCGGGAGCAGAGAGAGAGCTGTGTGAGGCGTAGGCCTCGACCTGGTTCTCGCGCAGGAAGTAGGTGATCTCCTCGACGCGCGATCGGCTGTCGCAGAAGACCAGGCGCTTCTCGTCGGGAAAGAGCCTCGAGACGACATGGGCCGCGTTCTCGATGCTCCCCACGTGGTCGATCTTCACGTCGGCATCGGCCGTCGACCCCTGAGCCGACTGAGTGGCCGATACGACCTGTCGGGGGCCGGCACTCGACCCGGCGAGCCACTCGAGGAGCGCCTCGGGGTTGCCGATGGTCGCGGAGAGTCCGACGCGCTGGAGATCCCGGCCGGCGAGGCGACTGACTCGTTCGAGGACCGACAGCAGATGCCATCCTCGGTCGTCCCCCGCGAACGCGTGCAGCTCGTCGATGACGACGGCCCGGAGGTTCCCGAAGAGAAACGGGCGATCCACCCGCCGCGACGTGAGCATCACCTCGATCGACTCGGGGGTCGTCAGGAGAACATCGGGTGGATCGGAGAGGATCTTCCGCCTCACGGAATCCGGGACGTCTCCGTGCCAGAGGCCGCACCTTCTCCCGACGAATCCCGCGTACCGCTCGAGCCGAGGATGCAGGTTGTTCAGGAGGGCGCGGAGCGGGCAGACGTGGAGGAGCGAGAGTCCTCGCCACTCCTCCTTCAGCATCTTCGAGAGGAGGGGAAAGAAGGCCGCCTCCGTCTTTCCCTGCGCCGTCGGTGCGAGGAGGAGCGCGTGTTGGCCGGCGAGAACCGGATCGATCGCCTGCGTCTGGAGCGGCCGGAGGCTCCTCCAGCCGAGGGAGTTCACGATGTGGTGCTGAACGGCCGGGTGCAGCCGGTCGAAGGGAACGCCTTCGTCCGTCACGCGGGAAGCTCGATCTCGTCCGGGTCCCGAGCGGCGCGAGCGCTCCTCTCCTGCCGGGTCAGCTCCGCCTCGGCCACGGTCAGCCGGTAGTCCTTCCGGGGATCGAAGTCGGTGAACTGGTCGATCCGGTCGAGCACCTCGGCAACGAGCTTCTTCAGGAAGAGCCTCGGGACGACGCCCACTTTTCCGCCCAGCTCGCCGGTCACGGCCGAGGCCAGCAGGCCGACGTAGCCGTCGTCCGCGAGGGCCATTACCCGCGTTCGACCGTCTGCACCCTCGGCGAAAAGGTCCCGCACCTTTCGGCCCACCTCCTCGAGGAGCGGCCGCGAGAAGCCCTGGAGCCGCACCTGGACGGCACGCGGATTGTCGAAGCGCGTTTCGCCCGTGAAATCGACGTGGAGCCTCTGGGCGAGAGGGGCCAGGCGATGCGCACCCATCGGGCCATCGAAGAAAGCAGGGGTCCCGGTGATGACGAGGTAGAGCCCCGGGAATCGCCCGCTGTCCACCTCGTCGATGAGCTGGCGTAGAGCGTTGAGGGCCTTGTCCCTCACGTCGCCGCGCATCCTCTGGAGCGTCTCCACCTCGTCGAGGACGAAGACGAGGCCGGCGAAGCCCGAGTCGCGAAGGACGATGAGGAGCCCCTGGAGGAAGGCCATCGCCGTGAAGTGGTCGACCTCGCCCTTCACGAAGGCGTATCGCTTCACTTTCGCGGCGACATTCGGCTGCCCGGCAAGCCAGGCGACGAGCCCTTCGGCCATCTCCGTCTCGCCGTCTGCGAGGGCCTTCCGATAGGCGCGGAGCGCCGCGGCAAAGGCCGGGGCGGTGCTGCTGATTCCGTTCAGGCGCTTCTCCATGAGAGCCGCCGTCGCCTCGAGGATGCCTTCGTGATCGTCCGAGCGAAGACTCCCGCCTGCGAGGACGTCCTGCTCGAGAGCGAAGAACCAACCGTCGAGGACGGCCCGAAACGCATTCGAGGGGACATCGCTCGTCGAGAGGCGCTCCACGAGCCGGCGGTAGACGGTGCCGAGCTGGTGAAGGGGCGTCTCCGTTTCCGAGACCTGCACCTCGGTCGTCGCGAAGCCGAGCTTTCGAGACCGCTCCTGGAGCCAGCGACCGAAGAAGGTCTTTCCGCTGCCGTAGTCGCCGCGGACGGCCTTGAAGCCGGTCCCGCCCGAGCGCACGCGGGCGAGCTCCTCCTCGAGAACGGTCTCGAATCGACCGAGGCCCACGGCCAGGATGTCGAGGCCACTCTTCGGCACGGTCCCCCGGCGGAGGGCATCGAGGATGTCTGCTCGTCTCTGGGGGCTGATCACGTCGTCACCCTTCCCGTCATCCTTCCCGTCACACCAGACCGAACTGTTTCTCGAGGAGGTCCTTGTTCAGGGAGATCGTGCCGGAGGCCTCGTCGACGGCGATCACCGGATAGCCGTCGACGTTCAGGAGCCGCCTTACCGCCGAGAGAAGGCTTGCCAGGCGGAAGGCCGGCATCGCCATCTTCCGCTCGAGAGCGGCCTTCGTCGCCTGACCCCCCTGTTCGGAAAGGGCCGAAAGGAACGAACGGACCTGGTCGTCCATTCCCTGGAGCCGCCCGTGCGCCCCCTTCTGGTCCTCGTAGGCCGGGGACGTGAGGAGGCGACCTATCCAGTCACCGTTCGAGACGACCGCCAGCTCGAGCTGCCCGTGAGCCACTGCCTTCCCAACCGTGCTCTTCTTCGCGGCAGGGGAGATGACGGGCGCCGGAAGAATGCCCGGAACCGCGGTCTGCGTCGCATCCGTGTCCCACCACGCCGGGGTATCCGCCGGGAGGAGGCTCCAGCCTGCGGGGACGTCCTCGTTTCCGGTCCACACCGCGAGAGGCACGACCATTTCCTGTGGCGAAGCGCCTCCGTGGTATCCGTTCTTCTTCATTCCGTACCGGACTCGCTCGCTCCAGGGCGCGATGAGTTTCTCGCCGAACGGGGAAAGGACCCGGGGCCCTTGGAGAACGACCTCGTCTGCCTGTGGGGAAGAGGTCGCAGGCCGGGTGCGTTCTCCCGCGTCTGCATAGCTCCTCGTCGCGAGCTCTCTCTCACTGATGTGGCCGTGGTCGGAGGTCAGAACCACCAGCCGGCCGGCGGCGGCCGCCGCCTCCAGGAGCGTCCTCAGCGGCTGAAGGTTTGCGAGGGTCCACGTCACGCGCAGCTGGTCGCCCTTCAGGAGGTGATCGTCCACGGCATTCAGGACGACGCCCACGACCCGGTTCTCGGCCTTCTCCACCTTCTCGAGGACGGCAGGGGAGAGGCCGGCGCCGCCCGGGCCTGCGAGGTCTGCCTTGTGGAAGAGAACTGGCGGCCGGCCCGCGCGGCAGGCCGACAGGAGCCCGGGGTGCTTCGCGAAGCCGGACTTCTCGTCGGCGCTTCCCCCGGCCTTCAGCGTGCCGCACAGAAGGCTCGTCCTCGAGACCTCGGTTACCGAGGGCACCACGGAGAGGCCGGAGAGCCTTCGGCCGGCAGAGACCGGTGCGAGCTCTCTCCAGCCCGCCGCGGTCAGCTCTGAACCGAGCGAACGGAAGACTCCGTAGCTCAACCCGTCGAGGACGACGAAGAGAACGGGGCGACTCACCGCGAGCGGTGTGAGGAAGGCGGGTACGACGGCTTCGAGAGGGATCTGGGTCGTGCTCGGTCCCGGCGCGGTACACCACTTCGCCAGCTCTGCTCCGAACCTGTGGTTCATCTCCTCGCGCGTTTCCGTCACACGCACGAGAAGTGCGCGGAGGCCCTCCGCGAGGTCGGAAAGGCTCTCTGCCACGGTGAGGTGCTCGCGTGCGGAGTCGACGAAGCTGCCCGAGTCGACGAACTCCTGGCAGAGGCTGAAGAACGTCGCTCCTGGTTTTCCTGACGGACGGGACTGGAGCCACCGCGAAAGCCGGCAGGCCATCTCCACCGCTTCGAGCCGCTCGGGATTCCGGTTTGCGAAGAGGTGCCGTGCCGCGGATCTCTTCAGCTCTTCGAGGATTCCCGGGTCAGGGCTCCCGGTCTCGAGCCCCCGCTTCAGCTCGACCCCGAACCGTCGGAGGCGCTGCTCGAGCGAGGAGGGGAGGAAGTCGCTCAGGAAGGCGCCCGCCGACGCCTTCAGCGCCGCGAGGAGCACATCGGCTCGTTCGAGGGCGCCTCGGATTGCGCCGTAGCGCGAGGCCTCGGGAAGCGCCTTCCAGCGCGAAAGCACGAGAGCCTCGGATTCATCTGCCCACTGGAGCCCGAGCACAGGTGTCAGGCTGTTCCCGCCGAGCATCGGTTCCAGGCGGACGGC
>DIAY01000005.1:9389-13548 GCA_002414905.1 Holophagales bacterium UBA5066
CCGATCGTGAGGGCATCGGCCGGGGGAGAGGCGTGCTCGACGGCGAGGAGGATCGGTCCCGCGAGGGGCCCCAACGTCTCCGTCATCCGCCGCGTCACAGCCAGCCGTACTTCCGGCGGCGCCGCCCGGAACCGAGCCACACGCTCCGGATCGGAGGCCCAATCGAGGAGGACTCTGGAGTCGAGGGGAACCGAGGGGAAGCCGAGTCCGTGACGCAGGAAGGCTTCCCAGGCCGTTCCGGCATCGAGGAAGCCGGTGGCCGCCGGAGCGTAACCGTCTAAGGGGGCCACCTCGAGAAGCGCCTCCGCAAGCCACGGCTCGTGGAGAAGCCGCCGATCGAGCTCCGTGGCGCCGAACAGGTCCTTCAGGATCTCCCACGGGATGACCGCGAAGAGCTTGCACTTGGCGAGACGGGCCATCACGTCGGCCCCGAGATCGTCGGGCGCCCGATCCGTCAGAACGACGACGGTCTCGTCAGCGCGCGCGTCGGTCAGGGCTTCCCTTACGGCCAGGGCCGACGGGCACCAGGCGACCCGGACAGGGTCCGGTCCCGCATTCAGAGTCTCCGGGCCATTCCAGGTGCCTTCGTAGCGCACACCGATTCGCCGGGCCGACGGGAGCTTCATCCTCACGCTCGACACGAGACGTGCCAGATGCGTCGGGCTGGGTGTCGAAGTCACCGACCCTTGTCCTCCCGCTCGATCCTCCAGCTCAGACGCAGGCGACGACCGGGCTCCTTCGCGAGCTTGCCTTCGAGCTCGCCGAAGAGCGTGTGTGCCGACGCCGCATCGCCGATCTCCCGCGAGTCCTCCTCCACCAGGACCCGGGAGGCCGGCCCGGGTTTTGATGGGGGCAGCGTGTCTTCCGGTTTCAGCGATATGTGTTCGGGCGTCACCGCCTGCGCAGCCTTCAGGTAGTCACTCGTCAGCTTCAGCGCCTTCTTTTCGGCGGCCACGAGGACTGGCCCGAGGGCCACGGCGAGCTCGTACTTCCGGAGTGCATCGCCGACCTCGTCGACGCAGGCCGTCGCCGCCATCCCGTAGTCGCCCGGGAGCGTGAGGGCCGACTCGAAGACCTCCCAGCGGGTCTCGCGAAGGGCCTGGGTCACCTCGGCCGCCGAGCTTAAGGACCGTGCCAGCGCCTGCTCCGGGTTCGGAACGGGCGCCCCGGCGAACGCGGCGCAAAGATCGGAGTCGGGGGCCTTGTGGATGGCTTCGAGAAGCTCGACCCCGGCCCGGGCCATGGCGAGACGCGCGGAGTCTCCCTCCGGGATTCCCTGCGCCTGGAGCCGGCCGAGGAGGACGTCGCGAAGGTCTCGGGCGGTCTGGCGGTGCTTCAGCTCGCTCTCTCTCAGCGTTCCGATCAGGCTGGCCACGTTGGCTGCCGTTCTGTGGCTTCCGCCGGCCCAGCCGAAGAGGACGTTCGCGCGATCCGACGCCTTCTTCCAGACCTCCTCCGCAGGAAGCTGCTGAGAGCGCAGGATCAGCTCGTCTCGAATCGACCCGACCTGCACCGAGAACGGAGCGTTGCCGAGGAAGAACGTCCGCTGCGTCTGATCGGCGAACGTGAGGAGGACGAGGTCCTGGAGGTCTCTCGGCAGGCCCATCGCCTTCGGTTCGTCGAGCCACCGCCGGAGCTGCGCGACCGTCAGCTCCCCCTCTGCCTCGGCGATTCTCCGTTCGAAGTGATTTGGCCAATGCCGCTCGAGGACGAATGCGTCGTCGTACATCGTTCCGAGCTTCAGCGGCATCGCCACCTTCCGGAGCGGATCGCGCATCGGCTTTTCGACGACGAGGCGGTTGTTCGGGGCCTCGGCCGCCTTCCGCAGCTCGTCGGCGACCTTGCGGACGAGCGCGCCTTTCACCTCTTCGCCGAAATCAGGATGAGCGGGGAAGAGGTGTCCGAAGAGCTGGTCGACGACCTTCCGGAGCCCCTCCTCGAGATCGGCGGCCACGGGAGGACGCGGCGTGAACGATTCGTCGAGCGAGACGAGGAGCTGCTCGAGGTCGTGCGTGCCGTCGATTCGCCGTGAGCCGGGCTCGACGCGCAGCCCGTAGGCCAGCTCGAGGTCGTTCTTGATGCGCGTCTTCAGCTGCGCCTGGAGGTTCTCCATCTCTGCGCGGGCTGCCGCCCGGTCGACGTCGGAGAGGTCGGGCGTGTGCTGGCGGAGCCGGTCTCCCTTGAGGAGATGGTCGAGGATGACGAGACGTCCGAGGTCGGCCTGCGCCTCGCGGCTGAAGAACCGGGGGATCCAGCAGAAAACCTGAGACGACTCGCCCTTCTGCCGGAACAGCTCGAGCCGGGCGAGGTCGTCGGCGGGGGAACGCCCCGCTTCGTCGAAGGGGAAATCGAGGATCAGCTTCCAGTCGTCCCCCTTCACCCTGAGGACGTCGTCGGCCACCTCGCGGACGTTCTGGAAGTCGACGAGGATCGACCGCCGGGTCCCTCGCCAGGGGAACTCGTGTCTCACGAACATCTCGCCGGTGTCTTCGATTCCGAGCGAGGAGAAGAGGAGCTCCCTCAGCTTCTGGCGGCGATTCCCCGGCTTGTCCTCGGCGAGGGCCTTCTCGAGGATGGCGTCCACCTCGACACCCGTCAGCTTCACCGAAACGACGGGGTTCGCGGGTTCGTCGGACACCCTGAGCGCCCCGGCCTGCGACGCCCACTCGCGGCACTTGCGCGCCACCAGCTGCACCTCGCCTCCGGCGATGGGGGCCGTCATCGAGCCATGGTTCAGGGCATTCAGCCTCACGGCGGAAAGCTCTCGAAGCGCCTCCACTTCGGGGGCGAGCGCCGCGAGGAGAAGTGTCTTCAGGATTCGCTCGTCCGCCCGGAACCTCCTTGCCGCGGGGTCCTCCATCGGGCGCGAATGGGCCTCCTCGCGCCTCATCCCGTGGCTCTCCTCGAGGATCGGCAGGAACTTCGTCGAGAGGAGCCGCCTCGACTCCTCGAAGTGCGCCTTCATCTCCTGCGAGAACGGCTCGTCCCCTTCGGCCAGGACGTCGTAGAGGTCGCCCACCGGGACGATGTCTCCCAGCTTCAGGTGGTCCCTCTGGCGGACGAGCAGCTGCGAGAGGAGCTTCAGGGCCGTCCGTTCCCGCTGGAGGAGCGACGAAACGGCGACGAGCGTATCGATGAGCGCCGGGGAGAAGGGGTAGACGGAACGGAAGGCGTTCCGGTCGCCCTTTCGGCCGAGGAGCGCCGCCATGACCTCGGGCCTCAGCCGATCTGTTTCGGAGAAGGCCTGCTCCAGGAGCTGCCGGGCCGCCTCGTCCTTCGGGGCCAGAAGGCGCTTCTCGACGATCGCCGGGAGGTTGCGGTCCTCGAGCTTGATCACCGAGAAGCGGTCGTTCATGTACCTCAGGGCGTCGGCCAGACTCAGCTTCTGTGCACCCGGGATGAAGTCGCCCACGAGCTCCTTCAGGTCGCGCTGTCGGGCGACGAAGGAGACGATGGGAACAGGCCGCTCGTGGCTGCCCGACTCCACGAGCTTCACGAGCTTGGCGCCCTCCCGCTCGACGAAGGCCGCGTCGGCGATCTGGGTCAGGAGCCAGAGGATCAGCTCGTCGAGGAAAAGGACGAGACCGTCGTACCCGAGGGACTTCGCATGACGGGAGATGTTCGAGAGCCCGAGGTCGATCGGCACGTAGCCCTCTCCCGAGCCGGAGAGGACTTCCTGGTAGGCCGTGAAGAACGTCCGGGTCAGGTCGGAGATGAGCCGGCCCCGCGCGTCGGACCCGTGCGGCGCCGCCAGGGCAGCCGTGAACGACGACGCATCCCAGGCCGCCCCGATGGCTCCCCACCCGCCAGAGGCCGTTTTCCCTGCATTGAGGCGAGAAAAGAAGGCCGCCTCGCCGAGGTCTTCCCGGAACCGTTTCGCATCCTCGAACAAGCGGTCGGAAAGGTAGACCTCGGGGATCGGCGCCTCGGGATGGAGCTTCTTCACCCTGCTGACGTACCCGTCGAAGAGGGCCGACTCGAGGTTCTTGGCGCCGATCATGTGATACGGCACCAGGAGGAACTTCTTTCCGGCGAGCCAGGGGTCGTGCCCGGCCACCACCGGCGCCAGCTCGGGGATCGATCGGGCGTCGGCATCGTGGCGGAGAAGCTGGTAGAGGACCGCCATGAAGTGGCTCTTGCCGCTCCCGAAGCTCCCGTG
>DIAY01000005.1:13694-18553 GCA_002414905.1 Holophagales bacterium UBA5066
ACGTAGCTCGCGAGAGTCTCTTTCGGCCGCTCGACCCCGTCGGTCAGCTTCAGGACGAAGTCGCCCTGGTGGACGCGTTCGGGGACGTTGATCAGGTCCTTGAGAAGGGTCACGGATCCTCCGTCAGCGAGTCGCTTTAGGTGCGGGCCGGCGAGCAGGGCGAACGGCTTCAACTTTTCGAAGCCTGTCGACGATGACGTCGACGGACGGCTGACGCCGCGCGGTCGTGATGGCCTCCCGAACCATTCTAGAACCAGAACGATGCCATTCCATCGCAGCTCGGCGTTACTCCGATGTTCGCCTCGTCACCCGCTTCACGCGGGCGAGCGCCTTCTTCAGCCCTGGATCCTTCGGGTTCGAGAGGTCCGCGACGACGACAGAGATGGGCACCTTGCTCCCGCCGATCCCCATAACGTCGCGAAAGACCGCCTCGTCCTTGCGCAGGCGCATCACGGCTTCGACGACCTCCAGAGCCGACGTCCGCTCCGCATCGGAGCGGACGTTGACCACGACGAGCTGTGCGTGCGCGATTCCTTCGTAACCCGTCTCGAGTGCCCAGTGTTCGGTGGGGGCCGGGGGCGGCTCGCGGCGACGCTCGTCCAGCCTGGCAGTGATCGAGCGGCGAGCCTCATCGAGGACTCCCGAATCACGGAGAGCGATTGACGCGAGCTGCTCGCCGAGTCCGGCGACGAGCAGACGTGCCATCGCGTCAGGGTCCTCGAGCGCCCGAGCGAGCTGCTCTGCGGAGGCCCTTCGCTCGGCCGCACGATTGCGAGTCAAGCGCCGGAGGAGCGGGCGGCCGGCCGGAAGGGGCGCCACGACGTAGACCGACAGGTCGACGAATCCCGTGGGGTCGTCGCCTTCGATGAACACGGCTTCGGAGTAGTCGTCCAAGGTGTGGCTCGTGAAGAAAGCCACCGGATCCGGCCGCGGAAAATGGTAGAGCGCCGCGGCGGTCGCCCCGGCCCGCCGGTAGCGGCAGAGCTCGGGGTGGCTCTTCGGATCAGACTCCCGTTCCCTCTTCAGCTTCGAGTCGCGTACTGCGCGGATACAGATGGCAAGCGCCACCTCGGCCCCGAGAAGCCGCTCCACGAACATCGTCTTTCCCGCGCTGGCGGGACCGGCCACCAGGACCAGCGAACGGTTTCTCATTCGAGCTCCCTTCGGAGGATCTGCGAGAGGAAGCGGACGCCCAGCCCCGGCGAGGTCGTAAGCGCACGGATACGTTCTTTCACTTCTGCCGCGACGCCCAGCCGTGCCGCGGCCTCCATGGTCGGCCGGTACGCCTCCAGGACGTCGACGCTCGTGATGTCGTAGCCGTACCCCTCTGCGAGCCAGTGGAGCGCGAGGAAGCCTGCGTTGACGGCGAACTCGGGTCTCTTCTCCACGTGGTCGCGAGTCGCGCGCGCGAGCGTCCTCGGGTCGCAGGGCGTCCGGCGCGCCAGCGCGAGCGCCTCGTCGAAGAGGCCGGCCTCTTTCGCCGCCGCGAACCACTTCCCCTCGTCACCTGGCGTCGTCGCGACGAGGCCGGCGAGGATCTCGCCCGCCGTCTTGTGCGGGTACTTCGAGGCGACGGCCCGGAACGTCGCGAGGTACGTGCTCCGCCGGTTCGCGCGAAGGCCATAGCGCGACCAGGCTTCCTCGATTAACCCGGACGACAGAAAGATCTCCTCGCAGATCGAGTCGACCTCGAAGTCGTTCGTCCAGGGGCTTCGGCACGACTCCGCGTAACGGAGCGCCTCCGCTTTCTGGCCCATGGCTGCCAGCGCCTTCACGACCCAGCTTCGGTACGGCCAGATGAGGTCGTCGCGCACGAGCGCGACGATCTCGTCGAACCGGCCGGCGGCGTAGAGCGCGGAAAGGCAGGCCGTGGTGCCGTGGAAGTGACCGCGAAGGCTCGGGTCCTCTCCAATCGCCATGCGTGTGATCGGCAGGAGCCGGTCCGCCCAGGTAGACGCGATCTCCTCCGACGCGCAGAGGTCGCCCCAGTAGTCGGCGAGGCGCTCGATGTACGGGATGTCGTCGCTTTCGTGAGCCTCGAACAGGCGTTCGAGCCAGGCCTCCCGTACCTCCCGGCTCGCCGGAGCGCCGCCGATGACGGGCACGAGCTCCTCGATGGCGTGGCCCACGGCCGTCCCGATCGCTCCCGACGAGCTGTCGATCTGCTCGAGGGCGGGCGAGAGGCGTTCGAAGAAGGTGACCGCGCCCTCGGCCGCGACGACCGGCTCCTTCCGTGCGACCTTCCGAATCTCCGTTACCGCCTGCTTCACCCGCGTGATCGCCGGCTGCGACTTCCACCCGAAGGCGTGGCGCCGGAATCGCGCCTTGAACTCCCACTTGTGAGTGTCAGCTTTCGTCATACCCTCATTCCCGTTCGGCATCAGCCAGTGTCGAGCCCGGGGCCCTGCTCTCCGCCGAGCCTCTCCTCCGCCTCGAGCCTATCGTCCGCCGACCGGATCCGTCCGGCGACGGTCCCGCCGCAACCTGTTCGACGTTCAGGCCGAACACCGATGGCAGCACCCTTTCCCTACCAGACGCGCCGCATTCCGTAGGCGTCGAGCGCCTGGTCCCTGCTCACTAACCGAGGCTGACCTTGATGGCGATCTCCCACAAGCTGCCGGCGCTCACGAGGACCTCGTTCTCCTCTGTCTCGATGAGCTCCCTCGCCTGCCCGCTCAGCTTCGCATTCCCCGCCAGGAACCAGAGGAGGGCGTGGGTGTCGAGAAGGATCCTCAAGAGCGGTAGGCGTCGAAGTCGGTCAGCGGCGCGTCGAAGTCGTCGGGGATGTCGAAGACACCCCGCGCGCTTCCGAACTGCCGGCGGTGGCTCGGGGCCTTGACTGGCACGAGCTCCACTGCCCCTGCCTCCTCGACGATCACGACCTTCTCTCCCTTGAGCGCCGCCTCGAGGAGGCTCCTGAGCCGCCCCGCAGCTTCCTCCACGTCGATCTGATGCACACGAACCTCCTCCCAGATTATGCGCTGCTGGTCGCGAGCGAAGCCGTTCGGCCTCGCGGAGGCGGGAAGACAAAGGGCCCCTCGCGAAAGGGGCTCGGAGGTCTCTGATCCATCAGAGCTTGAATAGCGAGCCCGTGAAGATGGAGTCCTTCGCCCAGGGAAAGCAGGCCCATCAGGCAAGGCGCGCAGAGGGAAGAAGGCGGTCGAGTCCGCCGTACTCCCTGTGCCGCCGGTCTTTACGTCCGGGCCCCTCGGCCGTCGGCTGCCGTCCCAGCGCCTCCGTCGTCGTGCCCAGTGCATGCGCTTCGTCGGCGACGAAGCCGGCGAACCAGGTGCCGAGGCGTTCGCCGGTGGCGGGGTCGAGGTCGTCGTGCCACTGCTTCAGCCAGGGGACCAGCTCGGCGAGGCCGGCGAGGAGGGGGATGAGGCGGTCGGGGGACCAGCCCTCGTCGGTCTTCATGCGGAGGTAGCAGGCGGCGAGGGCGCGGGCGCGCTGGAGGTGGTCCCAGCCGGCCCAGCCGAGGACGGGGGAGGGGTCGGCGGCGCGCCTCTCGAGGACGATCTCGAATGCCCGCCTATAGCAGGACTAACCCTCGTTCGTCGTCAGCCAGCGTCGAGCCCAGGGCTCTGCTTTCCGCCGAGCCTCTCCTCCGCCTCGAGCCTATCGTCCGCCGACCGGATCCGTCCGGCGACGGTCCCGCCGCATCCCGGGCAGGTGACGTCGGCCGCGGGGATCTTCGCCCGGCACTCCGGATCGGAGCAGATGTCGCATCGGCCCTTCAGCCCCATTCGAAGGCCGACGGCGCCTCCCGCGATTCCGGCAAGGAAGCCGGCCTGCGAGTCGTAGAGGACTCCGGAGACGACCATGCCGGCGATGCCCGCGATCATCCCCGGTAAGACCGTGGACAGGACGACGTGGCTTTCGCGGACGCGAAAGACGGGATGCCCGGCGTTCCAGGTCGTGTCCTCCTCTTCCTCCGTGTCACCCCAGTCCGGGAACTCGGGTGAAGGAGGAAGGGGTCGAAGGATCGAATCCGGAGCCAGGGGCGGCGGCCATCCCGAGCGATCGGGGAGGGCGAGCCGCCGTGAGAGGTTCTCCGGGTCCGATGACATCGTTTCGAGGGCGCTTTTGGCGAACGCCCGCTGGTTCGTCTCGAGGGAGGCGAGCACCCGCTTCCACTCCCGGGGCGCGAGATTCCGCGCCACGAGCTGAACGGCGAGGGCAAAGGAGAACGCTTGTGGCGGGAGATACCCGGCCGCCGTCGTGATCCACGCGGTTACGGCGGATGAGCCCTGCTGCTCGCCCCCGCTTCGGTAGCGCCAACGGGCGTTCGCGGTCAGGACGCCGAAGCCGAGGTAGATCGTCGTCAGGTCTGTCAAGAGCTCTTCCTCCTCGTGGTCTTCGACCACGAGACCGCGGCGGTGACGGAAGGCGTGCGCGACCTCGTGAGCCATGACTCCCGCGATCGGCTCGAGGTCGGCGACCTGGCCGACGTTCAGGCCGAAGGTGGCGACGCCCTTCTCGATGCCCTGGAAGTACGCGAGCGTGTGGCGGTCATCGGAGTCGTCCGGCTCGAATGGCTCGAGGTGGGTCTCGAGGTCACCGAGGCCGGCATACTGCATGAGCCGCCGGGTAAGCCGGTCGACGGACGGAAGGGTGGGGGAGTAGGGCTCGGGAAGGAACCGCCGCGTCGTGTCGATGATGGGTGACGCGACAAACGGCGGGAGGCCTGCCTTCCGGACGAGCTCGGCCAGGCCGTCGAGGATCCAGTCTCGTTCCTCCGGTTCGGGGAGGTGCTGCAAGGGGCCTCCTGCTCGGGAAGGCGTCGCTGTGAGCGGTTGGCTGCGTCGCTGCGTCTAGCCCGGCTCAGGCTCGCCGGAGCCTGTCTCTTATACACATCT
>DIAY01000235.1 GCA_002414905.1 Holophagales bacterium UBA5066
CTGGGGAACCCGGGCGGAATCCGGGTTCCCCAGGATCACTTCAGCTGCAGCCGCTCGTCTCTCCGCAGTTCAGGCACTTGTAGCAGGCCCCGTTCCGCACCATGAGGTGGCCGCACTGATGGCAGCTCGGGGCGTCCGTGCTGTTCTCGAAGGCCAGCGTCGGCATCGCCGGGGCCGCCGCGGGGCGCTGGAGCGGCGCCATCCGGGCCCAGGGCCCGCCGTTACCGTCTCCGTTCTCCTCCCGTGCGATGACCCCCGCCTTCGCCCGCAGGTCGGCCGTCAGGAAGCGGGAGGCGAGGTACCGGAAGATGTAATCGATGAGGCTCTTGGCGATCGGGACCTCGGGGTTTTTCGTGTATCCCGCCGGCTCGAAGCGCATGTGGCTGAACTTCTCCACGAGCGCTTCGATCGGCACGCCGTACTGGAGCGTCAGCGAGATGGCCGTCGCGAAGGCGTCCATGAGGCCCGAGATCGTCGAGCCCTCCTTGGCCATCGTCAGGAAGATTTCACCCGGCGTGCCGTCTTCGTAGAGGCCGACTGTGATGTACCCCTCGTGCCCGCCGACGGAGAACTTGTGGGTCAGCGCCCGCCGCTCGTCGGGCAGCTTCTTGCGGCGGGGACCCTGGCCGGGCGCCAGGACCGGGGCCGGGGCCGCGGCGGTCGGCGAGGAGAGGCTCCTCGTCCCCTTCACGCCTTCGTCGCTCCGGCTCGCCGCGGTGTTGAGCGGCTGGGTCTTCTTGCAGCCATCCCGGTAGACGGCGATCGCCTTGAGGCCGAGCTTCCAGCCCTCGAGGTAGACGTTCTCGAAATCCTCGACGGTCGCGTCGGGCGGGAGGTTGACCGTCTTGGAGATCGCCCCGGAGAGGAACGGCTGCACCGCTGCCATCATCCGCACGTGCCCCGTCGCGCTGATGGAACGCGTGCCGCTGAGGGCCTTGAAAGCACAGTCGAACACCGGAAGGTGGTCGGGGTCGAGATCCGGCGCCCCCTCGATCGTCCCCTTCTCGTCGACGTGCGCCACGATCGCGTTCACCTGGGCTTCCGTGTAGCCGAGGCGCTGGAGCGCGTGCGGGACGGTGTTGTTGACGATCTTGATCGTCCCGCCGCCGACGAGCTTCTTGTACTTGACGAGGGCGAGGTCGGGCTCCACCCCCGTCGTGTCGCAGTCCATCATGAAGCCGATGGTCCCGGTGGGGGCGAGGACGGTGGACTGCGCGTTGCGGAAGCCGTGCTGGCGGCCCGACTCGAGCGTCAGGTCCCAGACTCCGAGCTGGGCCTCGTAGAGCTCCTTCGGGACCCCCGCGCGGGAGATTCCGGCAGCCGCGTCACGGTGCATCCCCATGACGCCGAGGAAGGCCTCCCGGTTGGGCTCGTACATCCGGAAGGTCCCGACCTCCGACGCGATACGCGAGGAGGTGAGGCAGGCCTGCCCGTGCATGAGGCTCGTGACGGCCGCCGCCCAGGCGCGCCCCGAGTCGCCGTCGTAGGGGAGGCCGTTGTACATGAGGAGCGCTCCGAGGTTTGCGTAGCCGAGACCGAGCGGGCGGAAGTCGTGCGAGTTCTTCTCGATGGCGGGCGTCGGATAGGAAGCCTCGTCAACGAGCATTTCCTGCGCGGTGAAAACGACGTCGACGGCGTGCCGGAAGCGCTCCACGTCGAATCCGCCGTCTTCCTTCGCGAACTTCATCAGGTTCAGGGAGGCGAGATTGCACGCGGAGTCGTCGACGAACATGTACTCCGAGCAGGGGTTCGACGCGTTGATCCGGTGCGTCGACTTGCACGGGTTCCAGCGGTTGATCGTCGTGTCGTACTGGATCCCGGGGTCACCGCAGATCCAGGCGGCCTCGGCCATGCGGCGCAGGACCGCGCGGGCGTCGTGGGTGGTGAGCGGCTCGCCGGTCGTCACGGCGTGGCAGGCGTAGCCGCGGCCCGCCTCCACGGCCTGCATGAACTCGTCCGTCACCCGGACCGTGTGGTTCGCGTTCTGGAAAAGGACGTTGTTGTAGACCTCGCCGCCGAAGGAGCCGTCCCAGCCTGCCTCGATGAGGTCCCACGCCTTGCGCTCCTCCTTCGCCTTGCAGTCGATGAACTCGAGAACGTCGGGGTGGTCGACGTTCAGGATGACCATCTTCGCGGCCCGGCGGGTCTTGCCGCCCGACTTGATGGCACCGGCGAAGCTGTCGAAGCCCTTCATGAACGAGACGGGGCCGGAGGCGATGCCGCCGGAGGAGAGGCACTCGGTCGAGGAGCGCAGCGAGGAGAGGTTCGAGCCGGTGCCGGAGCCGAACTTGAAGAGCATTCCCTCGGTCTTGGCCAGGTCGAGGATTGAGCCCATCGAATCGCCGACCGCGTTGATGAAGCACGCGGAGGCCTGGGGCCTCTCCTCGACGCCGACGTTGAACCAGACGGGGGAATTGAAGCTCGCCGCCTGGTTCACGAGGATCGCCGTCAGCTCGTCGCTGAAGGTGTCCCTGTCGGCCGCCGTCCGGAAGTAGCCGCCTTTCGAGCCGTAGCCCGTGATCGTCTCGACGACCCGACCGATGAGCTGCCTCACGGAACGCTCCCGCTCGGGCGTTCCGACCCTCCCGTGAAAGTACTTCTGCGTGACGATGTTCGTCGCGGTCATCGACCAGACCTTCGGGACCTCGACGTCCTTCTGCTCGAAAAAGACCTCACCCTTGTCGTTCGTGATCGCGGCGGTCCGAAGCTCCCAGTCGATCGCGTCGAAGGGATGCGTGACGCCGTCGGAGAAGAGACGGCGGAACGTCAGCCCTCGCAGCCCGGTGCGGGGGGTGGCTGGCTCCGAGCCGGTCTGGGTGGCGGTCTGGGCGGCGGAGTGATCGGCAGAAGCGGTCACGGCAGACTCCCTTACTCCCTTGTGGAATTCCATAATGCGGGATGAGGAATTCTATGAGAGTCGTGGGGCTGAACGCAACATATCGTGGTTGTTGTATTAAGGACCACTAGATTTTGTGCGAACGCCCGAAAACTGGTCCGAATCTTGCTGTCCCGGGTTTGACAGGCGCGTTGACGTCAGGGGGAATACGGAGCGAGAATGAAAGGTTCGTGGCTCCATGCCTTCCGCTTGGCGGAGCCGCGAGGAGGAACCGATGGCGACCACGACTCTCAACACCGCCACCGTCTCCGTCCAGGAGACGTTCGCTCTCAGCCTCACGGACAGTGCCGTCAACAAGGTCAAGGACTTTGCCGCCAAGATGCCCGACGCGGGCGGCAAGGCTCTCCGGGTCTTCGTCCAGGCCGGCGGCTGCTCCGGACTCCAGTACGGCTTCACCTTCGACGACGCCAAGGAGACGGACCACGTTCTCTCCGTGAGCGGCATCCAGGTCCTCGTCGACAAGACGAGCGCGATGAAGCTGAACGGCGCAACCGTCGACTGGATCGAGGACTTCCGCGGCGCGGGCTTCTCCGTCGAGAACCCCAACGCCAGCGGCGGCGGCTGCGGCTGCGGCAAGAGCTTCGCCTGAGCCGGATCGCCCCGCGTGACGACGACGGCCTCCGGAAGGGGGCCGTCGCCGTCTCCGGGGTCCGGGCGAAACGCACAGCGTGAGCCGGCGCCTCTCCCCCCTCGTCGTCGTCTTCCTGACGGTCTTCATCGACCTCGTCGGATTCGGCATCGTCATCCCGCTCGTCCCGCTCTACGCCGAGGCCTACCACCCCTCGCCGCTCGCCTTCGGGGTCCTCATGGCGAGCTTCTCGGCGATGCAGTTCCTCTTCGCCCCGATCCTCGGACGCCTCTCGGACCGGATCGGTCGGCGCCCGGTGCTGCTGTTCTCACTCTTCGGAAGCTTTCTCAGCTACCTGCTTTTCGCTTTTGCGGGGTCCTTCGCGGCCCTCCTGGCCTCACGGCTTCTGGCCGGGCTGATGGGCGCAAACATCGGAACGGCTCAGGCCGTCATCGCCGACGTGACGCCCCAGGGCGACCGGGCTCGTGGGATGGGCCTCGTCGGAATGGCCTTCGGTCTCGGCTTCGTCTTCGGGCCGGCCATCGGCGGCTTCTCCGTGAAGGTGAGTCCGGCCCTCCCCGGCCTCATCGCCGCCGGCCTGTCGCTCACCGCTTTCGGCTGGGCCTTCTTCGGCCTCCCCGAGACCCGCCCCGAGAGCGCTGCGACCCGCCCCCGGCGGCATGCCTTCCCGCTTCGAGCGGTGCTCCACGCCTTCCGCCGCCCGATCCTCGGGCCCCTCCTTTTGATCACGCTCCTGAACACGACGGCGTTCTCGAACTTCGAGGCGACGTTCGCGCAGTTCGCCCGGAGCCGCTTCGGACACGATCCTTCGACGGTGTCGTGGCTCTTCGTCCTGATCGGCATCACGGCGGCCGTCGTGCAGGGAGGGCTCATCCGCCGGCTCGTTCCGCTCCTCGGCGAGGCGCGCCTCATCGGAATCGGTACGACCCTGCTCGCGCTTTCCTTCGCCGGACTCGTCCTCGTCACCCAGCACGCGTGGCTGATCGCGCTCGTCGTGACGACCGCGGCCGGGAGCGGCCTCGTGAATCCCGCCCTCTCCGGCCTCCTGTCCCGGTCGACGGACGCCGCCGAGCAGGGGGAGATCCTCGGCGCCGCGCAGTCCCTCTCCTCGCTCGGAAGGATCATCGGCCCGTTCTGGGGCGAGCACGCCTGGTTCAAGTGGGGCGCCGCGGGCCCATACGGAACGGGCGCGCTCCTCGAGGTCGTCACCGTCCTCGTCGTCCTCGTCGGCCTGCGGCTGGTTGCGTCACCGGTGCGGAGCGCGGCGTGACCCGGACTCCGGCGATTCTCCTCGGCCGCGACTGCCCAGCGGTGCGGGTTCCGAGCGGAGAGGGAGCCCTCCTGCCCGAAGGGATTCCGGTCTACCTCGTCCAGTCGCTCGGCGGCTCGTTCACTGTTCAGGCTCCGACGGTCGGCGGCCTCTTCCGGATCGCCGCCAGGGACGCCGACGCCCTCGGCCTCGATGCACCCGTTGCCTCCGCCGAGCCGGTGCCGGTCGCAAAGGGACCGGCGACCGAGGAGGACGTCTGGTCGGCGCTGAAGGAGTGCTACGACCCGGAAATCCCGGTGAACATCGTCGACCTCGGCCTCGTCTACGACCTGACCCTGTCCGCGTCCCCGTCCTCCAGGAGGGACGGATCCTCCCCGCGGGGAGACGCGGCCCACGTCACGGTGAAGATGACCCTGACGGCGCCCGGTTGCGGCATGGGCCCGGCCATCGCGGCCGACGCGCGTGGACGGATCCTCGCGCTCCCCGGGGTCGCGTCTGCGGACGTCCAGCTCGTCTGGGACCCGCCCTGGAGCGCGGAAATGACGACCCCGCAGGGACGGAAAATCCTGGGACTCTGAAGTGTTCCGGGGGAACCCGGACCGCCGGGTTCCCCCGGGCCCCCTCCGCGCGGGGCGGACCAGCCGCCATCGACCGTGTTCCGGGGGAACCCGGACCACGCCGGTTGCTAGGACGCGTTGGGGAGGGTCAGGATGAAACGCGTTCCCCTGTCTCCGAGCGACTCGCAGCGGATAGCGCCACCCATCTGCTTCAGGAGTGCGGCGGTCTCGGGGAGCCCGAGGCCGCTCTTCTGGGGGTCGCGGGACTGGAACGACGGGAGGAAAATCTTCTCCTGGTCGGAGACGGGAACGGGCAGCCCGTTGTTCGTGAAAACGAGAGCGACGTAGGGGTCCTTCACGAAAGCCTCGATGACGACGAGGCGCTTCGTCCCGACGCTGGCGTCGGGATCGCCTTCCTCGAATCGGCGGACGATGGCCTTTCGCGCGTTCCGCAGAAGGTTCACGAAGATCTCCGCCATCCTCGGCGCGTCGGCGAGCACCCGGGGCGCGGGCTCGTCCATGTCGTTTCGGACCCTGACCTTCGCCCCTTTCAGGGTCCGTGCCAGGAGCTTCTGCGCGCGCTCGAGGATTTCGGACGGATCGACGGTCTCGAGCTTGAGCGGCGCCGTCGCGGCGAAGCGTTCGAGCTCGGTAACGACCTCGGAGAGGCGCAGGAGCCCCGACAGCGCGTCGGCGATCTTGATCCGGATCGCCTCCCGTTCCGCCGGGGTCTCGTCACCGCCGGAGGAGAGGACCCGCTGCACGGCGACGAGCGCCTCCGTGAGGCGCACGAGCAGCGGACTCACCTCGCGTCCGAGCTCCACCCCGAGCTCGGCGATCGCCTCCTGCTTTCCGCTGTGGACCTGGACCTCGAGGGCGGCCGGATTCACGCCCGCTTCCCGGACCGTCCAGACGACCTGCACCAGCTTCCGGTCCGAGCCGAACCGGCCCGCAGCCGACACCCGGACCGCTACGGCACCCGCCGGATTCGCGGCGTTGAGGGAAACCTCCCGCGTCGCTCGTGCCCGGAACGCGTCCTCGAGAAGGCCCGCCAGCTGGCCCCGCTCGACGGAGTCGAAGAGCTCGATGACCCGGCGCCCCTCGAGGGCATTCCCTTCGGCTCCAAAAAGCCTCCTGGCCATCGCGTTCGCGCTCCTCACGAGGCCGGAGGCATCGGAGAGGATGATGCCGATCGGGAGCGCGTCGACCAGGCTCAGCCCCGAAACCCCCGGAGGCAGGGGGGAGTGCGGCTCGATCGGCCCCGTAGCCTCCGCGGGCGCGGGGCCCCTCGCCGCCGGCTGGGGCGAGGACGCCGGCTTTGCGGGTGGCGCCGGTTGCCGGCCTCCGGGAGAGCCGACGGGAGGCCTCAGCGCCGGGAAGGCCTGGGAGAGACGCGCGCGAAGCTGCTCGTCGGTCACGTCCCCTTCGCCGCGCAACGCACGGTCGAGGAGGGAGTCGAGATCGTCATCGAGATTCGGAGTGCGTGCCACCGGATCCGTATTCTCACCCGAACCGGGGTGCTAGAGTCGATCTGGATGCGCGACGTCCGTCTTCCCGAGTTCCCGTGCGTCGTCGGGGTGGAGGTCCGTTTCCGCGATCTCGATGCGATGGGGCACGTGAACAACGCGGTCTATCTCACGTTCTTCGAGCAGGCCCGCCTCGCCTTCTGGATGGCGCTCCACCCCGGCGGCACTCCGGACGCGCCGATCGACCCCGCGCAGATCGGCTTCGTCGTGGCCCGGGCCGAGTGCGACTACGCCTCGCCCGTGCGGCTCGGCGAGCGGCTTCTCGTCGGCTGCCGTGCCGGGGACTTCGGCACCTCCTCTTTCCCGCTCGACTACCGGATCGTCGTGGCCGGAGGGTCGGTCGACGCCGAGGTCCGCCTCGTGGCCGAGGGCCGGACCGTTCAGGTCACGTGGGACTGGCTTTCCGGTACGAAGATCCCCGTCCCCGAGGACCTGAAGAGGCGGGTCGAGGCGTTCCAGGCCGGCACGTCCAGGGGTCCGCTACGCCCCGCGCATCCGGCTACTGGATCCTGACGCGCCCCGAGAACCCCTCGTCGTACCCGTGGTAGTAGTCGAGCGTCTCCTCGGGCCACCGCCAGCACCAGTACCCGTCGCCGGAATCGAAGTCGACCAGCCAGGGTCCCTTGACGTCGATCCCGAGCTCGTTCATCTCCCGCGCCCACGCGACGAGGATTTCTCGCGCCTCGGGTCCGTCCGGCTCCGCCGCGCTCTCGCCGAGACCTTCGATCTTCGAGAGGGCGCGCCGCGTCCGCTCCCTTACCGCGGGGAGAAGCTTGCAGGCCTCCTCGAACGTGAACGTCCTCTTCACGAAGGGATCGTAACCCGCGAGGGTCCCGCGTGATTCCGGCGCTCCTGGCCTACGGGGCCGCCGTCCTGCTCGTCGGGCTGCTCGCCGCCCGCCGGGCCTCGCGTTCGTCCGACGCGTTCCTTCTCGGCGACCGCTCCTTCGGCCTGCTGGCCACCTGGGCTGCGCTCACCTCCACGACGATCGGCGGGTCGACGACGCTCGTCCTGGCCGCTCTCGTGGCCGCCCGCGGCCTCCCGGGCTTCTGGCTCGACCTCTCGGGGACGCTCGGGCTTCTGGCCCTCGGCCTCTTCCTCGCCCGCAAGGTCCGGGAGACGGGAGAGGTGACTCTCGCAGCCGTCGTCGGACGCTTCTACGGCGAGCGCGTGAGGAAGGTCGCCGCACTCCTCGTCATCCTCGCCGAAATCGTCTGGTTCGCCCTCCTCGCGCAGGCGACCGAGACGGTCGTGACCGCGCTGACCGACTGGAACGCCACCGTGGTCCTCGTCGCCACCGCCGCGCTCTTCGTGGCCTACACGAGTCTCGGGGGACAGCGTGCCGTCGTGAGGACCGACGTCCTCCAGCTCGCACTGATGCTGGCGGGGATCGTCGGCGTCGCCCTTCCGCTCGCGCTCGCCTCGCTGGCGAGGACCGGCTGGCCGAAGGAGCTGCTCATGTTCCCGGTCGGACCGCGATTCGGCTGGCTCGACGCAGGAGCGCTCCTGGTCCTCGTCGGCCTGCCGCACGCGGTGGGGAGCGACGTGTGGGCCAAGCTCCTCTCGGCCCGCGACGCGGCGACGGCTCGCCGCGCCACTCTCGGCGCTGCGGCCGCCAAGCTCGGTTTCGGCGCCGCCGTCACGGTCGTCGCGCTCGCCGGGGTCGGCCTCGGAGTCGGCGGCTCGCCCCAGGCTCTCTTCCCGGCCACGGTTTACGTGCTGGCGGGACCTCTCCTCTCGCCGCTCCTGCTCGTCGCGCTCGTCGCGACGATGCAGTCGTCGGCTGACTCGGTCCTCCTCTCGGCGGCCGCGGCGACGTCGCACGACCTGCTCGGCGGTGCGCCGGCCCGGACCTCGCGACTCCTCGTGGTGGCCTATGGGGCGCTCGGGCTCGTCGTCGCGCTCGCGATGCGCGACGTCCTCGAGACCTTCCGCCTCGGCTACACGATCTTCGCGTCAGGGCTGATCCTGCCGACGCTGCTGGCCTTCGTTCCCCGTCTCCGGGTGCGCTCCGGGGTCGCCGGGGCCGCGATGCTCCTCGGGGGAGGCGCGGCGGTTGCGGCAAGGCTCTCGGGGTGGGGCCCCGACCCGGTCCTCACGGGAACCGCGGTGAACGCCTTCGTCCTGCTGGCCGGCCTGCGCCGAAACCCGGACGGTGGGCCCGCGCTCAGCCGGAACCGCTGAGACGAAGCGCCGCGGCCACCACGGCGCCGCGTACGGCCTCGGTCGGCATCGGTGGCGGCGCCTCGGGGGCGGCTGCGTCGGTCGCGGAAAGCCCGGGCGCTACCGCGGGCGCCGGTCGTGAGGTTGCGGCGACGAACGTCGCGTCGACGAGAGCGACGATGGCGCGCGCGGTCTCCTCGGCGTTCGGGGCCGTCTGCCCGTTCTTCGTGACCAGGAGCGGGCGGAGCGCCTCGGCGAACCAGCGGACCCTGTCGTCGGGCCGTCCCGCTCCCCCGGACCCCGGCCCCGCGAGGGCGTCCAGGAGCGCGAGGCGTGCAAGGATCGGCCGTTCGGCCCCGAAGGCGAAGAGGCCTTCGACGAGTCCCGCGACCGTCTCGGCCAGCGTTCCGGAAGGGACAGCGGGAAGCGGGCCCCGGAACGCGTTTCCAAGGACGACCCGGTAGAGTCCCTCCTTGCTGCCGAAATGGTAGTGGAGGGTCGCAACGTTCACGCCCGCCCGGGCGGCCACGGCCCGGGTCGTGGCACCGACGAAGCCACACGCGGCGAACGCATCCCCCGCGGCTCGAAGAATTCCCTGCCGGGTCTCCTCCGGATTGCCGTCCCGTGGTCGTCCGACACCCTTCTTTTCCATCGTTCGCTTTCCGCAGCGTACCGGGTTTCGGATTCCATCACCCGAGTCCTTTCCGCCCGCGGGCTAAGATTCCGGCTTCTCTCGGAAAGGAGCCCTGCGATGAGACGCGTATATCTCGTCGGCCTCGCCTTTTTCCTCCTGCGAGGCCCGGCGGTTGCCGATACTCCCGCGACGACCCAGTGGGTCCTCGCCACGGCGAAGGCCACGGGCCGGGGCGGCGAGGAGTTCGTCAGCTCCCTGCGGATCGTGAACCCTCTCGCCCAGACCGCGAACGTCGACCTGACCTACCTCGCCCAGAGCCCGATCGACGCGACCTTCTTGGCGAGCGGCGACAACGGCGCCGCGCCGAAGGTCCGCGTCACGGTCGGCCCGGGAGAGACGCTCGCGATCGAAGACGTCCTCGGAACGACGTTTGCCGGGCTGGCCGCACCTTTCGGGATTTCGGCCGGCGGCATCCGGGTCGATTCCGATCAACCGGTCTCGGTCCTTTCCCGGACGTTCGTCGCGAACGCACGAAGCGCCGGCGGGGTTCCCGGGACCTTCGGCTTCTCGATTCCCGCGCAGGGGCCGGAGCAGACGGTTTCGGCCGGCGAGACCGCGTGGCTCACTTACGTCTCCTCCTCGCCGTCCGCTTCGAGCGGTTTCAGGACGAACCTCATCCTCCTGAACACCGCTACGGCGGTCACGGTCGCCACCGTCGCGCTCGTGAGAGGAGACGGGACACCCGCCGCCCCCGCGCGCGACTACACGCTCGGCCGCGCTTCAGCGGCGCAGCAGACCGACGTCGGCGCGGCGTTCGGCGTCCCGGGCTCCGAGACGAACCTCCGGATCGTCGTCACGGTGAAGAGCGGCGGCCCGCTGGCGATCGGCGCCTCGCTCATCGACAACGCGATCTCCTCCATCGCGTACCTCCCGCCCGCCAAGGTCGACGAGCCGGGCGACGGCGCCTACGGCTGGGTCGTCACGCAGGGCGACGCGGCCCTCGCCTCGGCGGGACGGCTCGATATCTTCCACGGTGTTCCGAACTTCCTGAGCGGCCTCCTCGTCGTCGACTGCTCCGCCGGCTCGTTTCTCCAGACCGTCCTCGCCTACGGGGTCGATTCCGGGGTCACGCCGAACACGGCGTTCACGCCGCTGGCCGGGGGAGGATGGAGCTTCGCGGGAAGCTCTCCCGAATCCGGAGCCTGGTCCGGAACGATCCTCCCCTGGGTCGACGGATCTCTCTACGGTTCGGTGACCTTCACGACGCTCGCCACGGCCCGCTGCCCCTCAGTGACGAAGGGCTACGAGCTCGCCGGCTCGAGAGCTTTCGGCTTCGGAGGGACGCCGTGAGGAGCCCGCTCCGCCCCGGTGCGGCATCCTTCCTCACCCTCACCCTCGCCCTCGCGGCCGCGGCCTGCAGCCGGCCGGAGCCCCGGACCGTCTTCCTCAACTTCGACGCCGAAAGTTCCACCGGCTCCCTGATCTCCGGCTGGTCCGGCTTCGAGAAGACCGCCGCGGGAGATTCGTTCGCCTGGGCACAGGCTCGCGAAGCGTCTGTGGCCGTCACGGCTGACGGCCCCGCCGATCGCCTCATCCGCTTTCGGGCGTGGCCGTTCGGATGGGCCGAGGCACCGCCGCAGACCGTCACGGTCTGGGTGAACGACGTGCGGCTGGAGACCATGACGGTCTGGGAGGGTCCGCGGGTCTACTCGACGGCCTCGCCCGGCCCGGCCTGGAAGAGCGGCGTGAACGTCCTTCGGTTCGATTTCGCCTGGGCCGAGGCCCCGAAGGACCGAATCCCCGACGCCGCCGACACCCGGACGCTTGCGGCCGCCTTCGACTGGATCGAGATCCTCCCGGTCGGCGCCGGGGGGCCTCGCAACCGGTAGCGCGCCGGCCCGGAAACGGCAAGCGGGCCGGGAAGACTCTCGTCCACCCGGCCCGCGAGGGGTCTCTGCTCCGAAGGGGTCGTCTAGAGGATGACGCCCTTGAGCGGGATCTTGATCTCCTTCTTCGCGGGATCGGTCGTCGAGACCGTGACGAATCCGTCGAAGACCCCCTTCTTCACCTTGTCGTTGACCGAGATGATGACCTGCGCGCGGCTCTTGTCGGTCATGACGACCTCGGCCGTCACACCCGGCACGGTCGACTCGGCCTTCGTCACCTGGAAGGCCTCGTTCTTGAGGTTGTTGTTGATGATCGTGACCGTCCGCTTCACGGGATCGGCCTTCGGCTCGAAGTTGCCGAAGTTGACCGTGAGCGGCGTGATCGAGAGGGTGGGCTTGATGTAGCCGGAGACGGCGAGGTTCAGCTCGGGCTGCTTGGCCGCGCCCGTCATCACCTTCACGTACCCGCCGAGGAGCCCCTCGGGGGCGTCGGCGGTCGTCGTCAGGGTGACTTTCCACTGGTTGGCGCCCTTGCCGGCCACCTTTTCGGCCTCGGTGGCAGGAGCGAGCGTCGCCTTGAGGTAGCTGTTCGGCGGCTCGACCTTCGTTGGCTTGAAGTCGGCCTCGCCGGAAAAGAGGATGATCTCCGACGTCGCGGCCTCGCCGGTGAGCCCCTGAAGGCGGAAGAAGCCGACCGGATGCGTCTCGATAAACGGCTTCACATTCGCCAGGACGAAGACCGTGATCTGGGGCTTCTCGGGATCGTCGGTCAGGATGAGCGCGGACTTGGAGATCGGGCCCTGAAACGTCTTCGTGTCGACGTTGAGGACGATCTTGCCCTCGCCGCCCGGCTTGATCGTCTTGTCGTACTCGGGGGCGGTACAGCCGCAGGAGGGCTTCACGTCCGTGATGTGGAGGTCGGCCTTCCCTTCGTTCTTGAGGATGAACGTCGCGTGGACGACCTCCCCCTTCGGGACCGTCCCGACATCCTTCTTCTCGTCGACGAGAACGAGCTTCGGGGCCGGCGCCGAGGACACCGCCTTCGGTGCCTGAGCGAGGGCAACGGAGGGTGCGATCACGAGGAGAGCCGCCGCGAGCGCAGTGCCGGTCCGGCCGAGCCGGTCGTGGAAAACGGGAAACGTCATCGAGGGGTCCTCCTGTCGTGACGGCGAAACGCCGCCACACGAAACTCTAAATTATAGCTGCCGCCACCGAAGCCATCCCGGCGCGGTTGACGCTGGCAGGAGCTTGAAAGCAAACTCCGCGCCGATGCCGCGAACCTTCTACCTGATCGCCATCGGCGGAACCGCCATGACCCCCCTCGCAGCACTCCTGATCGAGAAGGGAGACCGGGTCCTCGGCTCGGACCTCCCCCTCTATCCCCCGATGTCCGATCGCCTCGTGGCCCTCGGACTCGACGTCCTTCCCGGGTTCGACGCCCGGAACCTCGCCGCCGGCATCGACCGGGTCGTCGTCGGGAATCTCGCGGGGAAAGACAACCCCGAGCTCGTCGCGGCCCTCTCCCTCGGCCTGCCGGTCGCCTCCATGCCGGAGACCCTGCGGACGGAGTTCCTCGCGGGGCGGCATCCGGTCGTCATCGCCGGGACCCACGGCAAGACGACGACGACGGCCCTGACGGCCTGGCTTCTGACGGCGGCCGGCCAGGCGCCCGGCTATCTTGTCGCGGGCGAGCCACAGAACTTCCCGTCCCCGTCGGCCGCCGGCACCGGGCCGGCGTTCGTCATCGAGGGGGACGAGTACTCCACCTCCTGGGAGGACAAGGGGCCGAAGTTCCTCCACTACGCCCCGGAGACGTTCGTCGTGACGTCGGTCGAGTTCGATCACGCCGACCTCTACGCCGACCTCGACGCGGTGAAGGCGGCTTTCCGCGCCGGCGTCGCCCTCGTGCCGCGAGGGGGGAGGATCGTCGCCTGCGGCGACGATCCGAACGTCCGGGACGTCCTGTCGCCGGCGCGTGCGCGGGTGGTGCTCTACGGCCTCGGCGCCGGCGCGGACCTGGACTTTTTCGCCGACGAGATCGAGGAAGGCCCCGCCGGGACCCGTTTCACCGTCCACCCGCGGGGGCGCTCTCCGTTTCCCGTCCTCTCCCCGCTTTCGGGACGCCACAACGTCGCCAACGTCCTCGCAGCGCTCGCGGCCGGCGAGAATCTCGGGGTTTCCGCGGAGAGGCTCGCCACGGGCCTGCCGGGCTTTCTCGGCGTGAAGCGCCGGCTGGAGGTGCGCGCCACCGCGGCGGGCATCACGATCGTCGACGACTTCGCCCACCATCCGACCGCCGTCGCCACGACCCTGGCCGGCGCGCGGAAGCACTGGCCGGGACGCCGGATCTGGGGTGTCTTCGAGCCTCGCTCCCTGACGGCCGGCCGGGCCGACTTCCTCGAGCCTTACTTCGCGGCGCTGTGCGAGGCGGACGCCGTCGCGCTCGCTGCTCCGTACCACGCGACGCGCCTCTCGCGCCCCGGCGCTCCCGGCGCTCTCGACGTCGGGGCGCTCGTTTCCCGCCTCTGTGCAGGGGGGCACGAGGCGTTCTCGGCTCCCGACCCGGCGGCCCTCGGCGAAGCCCTGCTGCCGCGTCTCGTGGAGGGTGACGTCGTCGTCGTCATGTCCTCCGGCGCGTTCGGGGGTCTCTGCGGGAAGCTCGTCGAAGGGCTTGCGGCCCGCGAGGCGGTGTCGGCCTAGGCTTCCTGCTCGACGCGGACAGAGAGGCGCGCCAGCCCCTCGATCTCGAGCTCGAGGAGCTGGCCGGCGGCGAGCGGCCCGACCCCTTCCGGGGTCCCGGTCAGGAGGAGGTCGCCCGGCTCGAGCGTCATCGCCTGCGAGACCCACGAGACGAGCGTCGGAAGATCGAAAATCATCCGCGACGTCCGGCCGTCCTGCTTCGCCTCGCCGTCGAGGAACGTCCGGAGCGAGAGGTCCGAGGCGTTCACACCGCTCTCGATGACCGGGCCGCACGGGCAGAACGTATCGAACCCCTTGGCCCGCCACCACTGGCCGTCTTTTTTCTGGAGGTCCCGCGCGGAGATGTCGAGCGCCGGCGTGACGCCGAAGACGACTTCTGCGTACGCCTCACGCCCCACCCTCCGGGCCCTTCGGCCGATGACGAGCGCGAGCTCTCCCTCGAAGTCGACCCGTTCCGACTCGGGCGGCAGGAGAACCGTCCCGCCGTGCGCGAGCAGGGAGGTGGAGGGCTTGAGAAAGACGAGCGGCTCGGCGGGGACTTCGTTTCCGAGCTCCTTCACGTGCGCGAGGTAGTTCCTCCCGATGCAGAGGATCTTTCCCCCCGGCGGCACGGGCGGCAGGAGGACCAGCGTCTCGTAAGGACGAGCCTCCCCGGCGTCCCGACCTCCGGCCCACGGGGCCGCGTCGAGCGGGGTCACGACGCCGTCTTCGAGCCGCCCGAAGCGAGGAAGTCCGCCGTCGTCGAATCGCAGGAACCTCACAGCGCCTCTTCCTTGAGAAGCCCTTCGAAGACGACGCGCGCGTCGCCGGTCAGGGTCACGTCGTGCGCGAGGCTCCCCTCGAGGCGGAATCCGACGACGAGGGCGCTCCCGGAGCGCGTCGCCACGGATACGGGCGACAGCTGGCCACGCTCGGCCCCCGCCACGACTGCCGACGCGACGACACCGGAGCCGCACGAGAGGGTCTCCGCCTCGACGCCCCGCTCGTAGCTGCGCACCGAGATGCGCGAGCCGCCCCGCACGGAGACGAAGTTGACATTCGCTCCCTGGGGCAGCTCCGGGTGGCGGCGCAGTGGCGGCCCCAGCGCCGCCACGTCGAGCGTCTCGACCTCCACGCCGGCCGCGCAGAAAACGACGAGATGCGGCACGCCGACGGTCAGGCTCGCCGCACGCGGCTCGACCTCTCTCCCTCCGGGGTCGAACGTCGCCACCCAGGAGCCGAGCGCGATCGGCTCCGGCAGGCGCAGGGTCACGTTCCCGTCGGGCCGCACCGTCGCCCCGATCGACCCCCAGCCCGTGTGCGCCACGAGCTCCTCTTCGGCGAGGCCCGTCAGAACCGCGAAGCGGGCCGCGCAGCGCGTCCCGTTCGCACAGAACCGCGCCGGGCCGCCGTCCGCGTTGAAGTAGTCGACCCGGACCTCCGGCCGCGCCCCGGCCCGAGGCTCCATCTCGGAGACGAAGAGGACCCCGTCGGCGCCGACTCCCGTTCCCCGGCGACAGAGCCGCCGGATCGTCTCGGCCTCCCGTCCGCCGACCGACGCGACTCCGGCGAAGACGAGGAAATCGTTTCCGGCGCCGGCCATCTTCCAGAACGTCCTCGAGAGCCCCCCGACCGTACCGATCGTCATTTCTCCTCCCTCGGGCTTTCGTTCCCCGCCGCGTCGACCGCCGTGACGCCGTAACGCCGCCCGCGCGGCGCTCCCGCGTCGTAATACGAGGGTTCGGGCAGGCCGTCGGCCAGCAGCCGCCAGGCCCCCGCACCGTCCCGCGCCCAGACCCGGTACCCCGTCAGATCCCGCGAGAGGACGGGATTCCAGACGAGGCGGTTCCCGGCCTCTTCCGCGAGGACGATGAGACCGTCCGGCGCCTTCGGCGGGAAGACGTCGCGGGTGTCGGCGACGACCTCATCGCCCGCCGGCCCGAGGACCGGCGGCAGGTCCCGGGACGGCGCAGCGCGGACCGTGTAGAGGTATCTCTTTCCGGGAAGGACGGTCTGGTCGACGTACGGGGACCCCGGGGAGACCCCGATCCAGGCGTCATAGGCCTCCTCGGCCTCCTCCCGGCGGTAGACCGCGTAGGCCTCGACGGTCGCCGGGCTCGTCCCGTCGACCATGGTCGCGGGCTCGAGCCACTCCAGGCAGACCCGTCCCTCCTCGACGGTCGCCACGAGAGCGAGCGGCTCCGCCGGCGGGACGCGCGGGACGATCGAGACGAGCGGGGAGAGGGGCGAGACGCGCTTGCGGTCGCGGGTCGCGGTGACGCCGTAGCGCAGGAACACCCTCCCGAGGCGTTTCTCGATGAAGAGCGGCAGCATCGAGTCGCGGATGAGGATCTCGCTCCCGACGGTCACCTCGTCGAGGCCGGCGCGGTCGAGCTCCCTGACGACCTCGGCGCGCTGTCGGAAGAGCTTCTCTTCCCGCTCCCGGTCCGCCGCCGCTTTCGCCGGTTCGGGCGCGCGCGCTCCGGCCGGCGCCGGGACGACCTCGCGCAGGACCGTCACCCTCGTCAGGTTCGTCAGCGGCGTCCCCTGTACGGTCTTCGTCGGGAAGGGGAAGCGCAGGACGACGTCACCCCCTTCCTGCGACACGCGCAGCGGTTCCGGGCGTGCCGGGATGACGAGTAGCGGTGGCTCCGGGACGATCTTCCGCCCGCACCCCGCGGCGAGGACGAGGGCGAGGAGGAGCGGGACGGTGCGGCGGGCTCTCAAGGGCTCAGAGGACGAAGCGGGAGAGGTCGCGGCTGGCGACGAGGTCGGCCATTGCGCGCGTCACGGCCGCGCGGTCGACCACGATGCGCGCACCGGCGGCGTCGGGGCCGGCGAAGCTCACGTCCGACAGGACCCTTTCGAGGATCGTGTGGAGGCGTCGCGCGCCGATGTTCTCCAGGCTCCTGTTGGTCTCGGCCGCCGCCTTGGCGATGTCGGCCAGGCCGTCCTCGGCGAAGACGAGGTCGATCGCCTCGGTCGAGAGGAGAGCCTGCGCCTGCTTCGGGAGGGAATGCTCCGGCTCGGTGAGGATCCGGAGGAAATCGGCCTCGGTGAGTGCGTCGAGCTCGACGCGGATCGGGAATCGCCCCTGCAGCTCGGGGATCAGGTCCGAGGGGCGCGCGACGTGGAAGGCCCCGGCCGCAACGAAAAGGACGTGGTCGGTCCTCACGTTTCCGTGCTTGGTCTTGACGGTCGTCCCCTCGACGAGCGGGAGGAGGTCGCGCTGGACTCCCTCGCGCGAGACGTCGGGACCGCCGGTCTTCCCCTCGCGCCCGGCGATCTTGTCGATCTCGTCGAGGAAGACGATCCCCGTCTCTTCCGCCCGCCGGATCGCCTCCTGCGGCACCGACGCCTCGTCGGACAGGAGGTCGGCCTCGTGGTCGAAAAGGATCGCTCGCGCCTCGGAAACCGGAAGGCGCGTCTTCTTTTTCTTCGGGCCGCCGAAGATGTTCGGGAGCATCCCGGGGAGGTCGATCCCCATCTCCTCGACTCCCTGGGGCGTCATGACGGAGATCTGCGGCACCCGCTCGTCGGTGACCTCGACCTCCACCTCGCGGGCCTCGTGCTTTCCCTCTCGCAGCTCGCGGCGGAGCCGCTCCTTGCCGTCGGGCCCCGGGACGAAACCCGCCGGATCGACCTGCGTCGCGAGGAGGTCGACGAGCTTCTCCTCGGTCGCGGCCTGCGCCCGGTCCCGCACGCGCTCACGCCGTTCGTCCTTCACGAGACGGATTGCCGCCTCGACGAGATCGCGGGCGATCGACTCGACGTCGCGCCCGACGTAGCCGACCTCGGTGAACTTCGACGCCTCCACTTTCACGAACGGCGCGTCGACGAGCCTCGCCATCCGGCGAGCGATCTCGGTCTTGCCGACCCCCGTCGGCCCGACCATCAGGATATTTTTCGGGGTGATCTCGCGGGCGACCTCCGGCGGGAGCTGCTGCCGCCGCCACCGGTCGCGTAGGGCGATGGCGACGGCCCGCTTGGCTTTGCCCTGGCCGACGACGTGCCGGTCGAGCTCGGCGACGATGCGCCGTGGCGAAAGGTCCCTCAGGTGCGCGTCGCGCGGGGAGGTGAGGGGGCTCACGGGAGGGTCTCCACCACGATCGCGTCGTTGGTGTAGATGTCGATCTCGGAGGCGATCTTCAGCGAGGCCTTCACGATCTCGGCGGCGGTCATCGGCGTGTTCCGGTAGAGAGCCCGTGCGGCGGCGGTGGCGTAGGGGCCGCCGGAGCCGACGGCGAGGATTCCCTCATCGGGAGAGATGACGTCGCCCGTGCCGGAGAGAAGGAGCGTCTTCTCGCGGTCGGCGACGACGAGGAGCGCCTCGAGGGTCCGGAGCATCTTCTCCGTCCGCCAGTCGGTCGCGAGCTCGATGGCGGCTCGCTCCAGCTGTCCGCTGAACTCCTCGAGCTTGCGCTCGAAGCGGGTGAAGAGGGTGAAGGCGTCGGCTGTCGAGCCGGCAAAGCCGGCGAGGACCGTTCCGCCGGCGAGCCGGCGGATCTTCGAGGCCCCCTGCTTGAGGATCGTCGTCCCGAGCGTCACCTGCCCGTCGCTCCCGAGAGCGACGGCGCCGTCCCGGCGGACGGCGAGGACGGTCGTGTGCCGGAATACAGGCGTTTCGTTCACGGCGCAGAGTCTACCCGCGCCCCCCTCCGGCCTCGGGGTAAGACCTGGTGAGAAAATGCGCCTCGTGTTTCTGGCACAGGTCGCTCTCCTCGTGCTCGCGGTCTCCGGCCTCGCTCCCCAGAATCCGGAATCCCTGGCGGTACGGGCGGGCAAGACACGACTCGTCGAAAGGCTGAAAGCCCGCATCCGGGACGACGAGAAGGGCATCGACGAGCTGCGCGCACCCCCTCGGAAGGGCGGAGGGATCCCGGGCTCGGGTTCGGGGCCGTACGCCCTCGATCCGGAGGAGCGCCGGCGAAACTCTCTCGGCGCGGCGATCCGGCATCGGACCGCGTTGAGCGCTTTCCTGGCGGTCGTGGAGCAGGAGGAGGCCGTGCGCCTTCCTTCGCGGTTGAGGTTGCTCTTCATCTCCTGCGGCCCTCGGGGGTGCCGGGACGGACTGACCCTGCAGGAGGTGGAGGACTTCATCGTCGTCTTCGGGGCGCCGGCCGTACAGGCGCTTCTGGACGGCTTCGGTGAGCTGGACGCCGCGAAGAAGGAGAATGCCCTCTATCTCCTGCTGCGCGTCGATCCGCGGCCGTGTCCGAGGGGCGTCCTTGTGGAGGCGCTCTCCGATCCGGTGTTCCGGGTTCGCTCTGCCGCTCTCGGCGTCTGCCGGCGCAACTGCGCTCCCGGCGACTTTCAGAAGAGTCTGGAGACCCTGCTCGAGAGCGAAACGGATCCGGATTTCCTGCTGTCCCTGCTCGAGCAGGTCTCCGGGGAGGCCGGGCGGAACGGGTGGAGATACAACGAGCTGATCCGGCTGGTTCAGGGCGGGCGCGTCCCGGTCGAGAAGGCCTTCGGTCAACTCTGCTCCGGGCCCCTGGCCGGAGGGAAGCCGGATGCCACCACCCTGAACGTGCCGTTCTGGTGGAACGTCTTTGCGACCCGCGAGTCCCGGCGGGCCTGCCTGGTCCAGAACCTGTTTCTGAGGCTCGACCAGGAGCGGCAGCTGGTCCCGCTGCGCCGCCTGCTCGAGGAGGCGGCCGGATATCGGTACGGCTTTGGTTCGGTGAGGGGCCTGTACGGCCCCGCCTCGCCGCGGCCCGCCTCGTACTGGGATTCCATCCCCGGGGCCGCCGATCAGATGCTGGTCCTGTTCAAGGCGCGGCTCGGCCCGAAGGCGCTGCGCGCCTGGGAGAGCTCTCCGGACATGCCGCTCGGGGTGAAGCTCCTGCTGGGCCAATGGCTCGGGGACGACCCGGCCGGGCGCATCCCGGGTCTGCTGCGGCTGAGGATAGAGGTGCGTTCCCCTTCTGCGGTCGTTTCGGCAGGAGAGCAGGACGTCACGCTCGGCAAGCCTTTCCGGTTCGCCCTTCCCCCGCTCGCGCCCGGGCTTCAGGACGTGGACTACCAGGGAACGGTCTATTTCGACCCGGAGGGCCTGAGCTTCGGGATCCGCGACTTCGTCGTGGGGCTCAAACCCTCCGGGGCGGCGTTCGCCCCGCTGATTCCGGTGGACGGCCGCTTCGAAACCCGCCTGCTCTCGCAGGGTAAGGAATATCTCTGGGGAATCCGGCTGTCGCCGAGGTGACCCCGTCGGCGCAGGGCTCGCGCTCGTGCCGCGGAAGCTCCCTTCGCCCTCAGCCCTTTTCCTCCGCTTTCGGGTGGGCCTTCCTGTAGACCTCCATCAGCCGCTCGACGTCGAGGTGGGTGTACTTCTGCGTCGTTGCGAGCGAGGCATGCCCGAGGAGCTCCTGGATCGTCCTGAGGTCGGCCCCCGCGGAGAGGAGATGCGTCGCGAAGGAGTGCCGCAGGGCATGGGGCGAGGCGTGGCGTGAAACCTCGGCGGTGGAGAGGGCGTGGAGGAGAACTCGCCGCACGCTCCGGTCCGTCAGACGTGAGCCGCGGGCGTTGAGGAAGAGGGGCTCACCCCGCACCCGGCGCCCCTTCAGAACCGCGAGCCGCGCCGGGAGCCAGGCCGCGAGCGCCCCGGCCGCCTTCTCGCCGAACGGGACGATCCGTTCCTTGCGTCCTTTGCCGATCGTCCGCACCTGCCGACCGGGGAGGTCGACGTCGGTGAGGGAGAGACCGACGAGCTCGGAGACGCGCAGGCCGGTGGCGTAGAGGAGCTCGAGGAGCGCCCGGTCCCGCAGGCCGAGGTCGGTCCCGGCGGACGGAGCCTCCACGACGGCCGCCGCCTCTGAGACGGAGAGCGTGACCGGGAGAGGCTTGTCGGTCCTCGGGGTGGCGACGCCGCGTGCGGGGTTTCCTTCGAGGAGCCCCTCCCGCTCGAGGAACGCGAAGAAGCTCCGGAGCGCCGAGAGGCGCCGCACGATCGACGTCCGGGCGAGGCCGTCTGCGCGAAGGGACGCGAGCCACGAGCGGACTGCAAGAGCGTCGACGTCTCCGGTTTTCGTCTCCGAGACCTCCGTCCCGCTGAAACGCCCGAAAAACGCGAGGAACCGGCCGACGTCGTCGAGATAGGCCTTCCGGGTGTGGGGCGAGACCGCCCGCTCGTCGGCCAGGTACCGCTCGAACTGAGCAAGGCCACTCGCGAGGCTCACGGCGTCCCCGGCGCAGTCAGGAGTCCTGCCTCGGCCGCGCGCACGGAGCGCGGACGGTGAGGATGGTGGCTCTTTTCATCGCTTCTCCGGCCTGCGTCTTCAGGGTCCCTCGGGGCCGTGGTCGTCCGGCACGGGGACACCGAAGGCCGCGTCGCGCCACGCCGCGACGGCGGTCAGTGCGCGGCGAACGATCTCCTCCCGCCGTTTCGTCCGGTCCCGGATCGGCGGGACGTCCGAGTCGTCGATCAGGCCGAACGTGATGTTCATCGGGGCGTAGTGCGCTTCCTCGCTCTCCGAGACGTGGCGGCAAAGGGCACCCATCGCCGTCGAGAAGGTGAGCGGCTGCGGGTCGCGTCCCTCGAGGAGCTGCGCGATCGTGGCGCCGGCCATCAGCCCCGTGGCGGCCGACTCGAGGTATCCCTCGACGCCCGTGATCTGCCCCGCGAAAAAGACGCGCGGGTCCTTCTTCCAGCGGAAGAGCCGGTCGAGGTGCGCCGGGCCGTTGAGAAACGTGTTGCGGTGGAGCATCCCGTAGCGGACGAACTCGGCGCTGGCGAGTCCGGGGAGCATCCGGAAAACCCTCTGCTGCTCCCTGACCTTCAGCTTGGTCTGGAAGCCGACGAGGTTGAAGTGGCTCCGCGCGAGGTTGTCCTGGCGGAGCTGCACCGCGGCGTACGGCTCTCGTCCGGTCCGGGGATCGGGCAGGCCGAACGGCTTCATCGGCCCGTGCCGAAGCGTTTCGACCCCCCGTTCGGCCATCGCCTCGATGGGGAGGCACCCCTCGAAGAAGACGGCCTCCTCGAAGTCGTGGAACGGGACCTTCTCTCCCGCGAGAAGCTGGGCGACGAACGCCTCGTACTCCTCGCGCGAGAGCGGCACGTTCAGGTAGTCGGCCGCGCCCCCTTTTCCCCATCGACTCGCCGCGTAGAGGACCGACATGTCGATCGAGGAGGCCTCTACGATCGGCGCCACCGAATCGTAGAAGTAGAGCTGACTCCCTCCCAGGGCCGAGAGGATGGCCGCGGAGAGGTCGGGCGACGTGAGCGGACCGGTCGCCACGACGACGTAGCCGTCTCCCGGGTCCGGAAGGGCGGTGACCTCCTCCCGCACGAGCTCGACGAGCGGGTGAGCCGCGATCCGCGCCGTGACGGCGCGGGCGAAGAGCTCGCGGTCCACCGCGAGGGCGTCGCCGGCCGGGACGGCCGCGCGACGGGCCTCCTCCATGACGAGCGATCCGAGGAGCTCCATCTCACGCTTGAGAAGACCGACGGCGTTGCCGGGGTTGTTCGACCGCAAGGAATTCGAGCAGACCATCTCGGCGAGCCAGTCCGTCTCGTGGGCCTCGGTCTTCCTGGCGGGACGCATCTCGACGAGACGGACGCGGTGCCCCCGCCGGGCCAGCACGTTCGCGCACTCGACACCGGCGAAGCCGCCTCCGATCACCGTCACTCCCGGAGCTTTCATCGAAGGCTGATTGTAGGCACTCCTCCCTTCCGCGGGCTCGTGACGCCCGGCACCGGCCCGGCGCGCGCCCTCCGGCCGTTAGACTCGCAGCGTGACGTTCGAGCGGGAACTCTACGACGAGGCGTACTGGAAGAGCCTCCACCCGCACCACTGGTTCAAGAACCCGCCGCGCAAGTACACCGAGCGCGACCGGGACGTCCTGCGCGTCGTCGCGCCGCGGCCGACGGACCTCGTCGTCGAGCTCGGGTCGGCCCGCGGCGACGTCACGTTCCTCCTCGCCCGGCATGCCCGGGAGGTCGTCGGGGTCGACGCCGCCCCGGAGGCCCTCGCGCTGGCCGAGGCGGCGCGCGCGCGGCTCGGGATCTCGAACGTGCGCTGGCTCGGGACGGACGTCGCCGACCTCTCGCCGGTCGCCGACCGGAGCATCGACGCCGTGGCGGCGATCGACCTCGTCGAGCACATCGACGACCCGACCCTCGCGGCGATGCTGGGCGAGTGCGCGAGGATCCTGAAGCCGGGCGGGCGCCTCGGGATCTACACCCCCGACCGGGCCCACTACGTGGAGCGGATGAAGGCGCACGACTTC
>DIAY01000017.1 GCA_002414905.1 Holophagales bacterium UBA5066
GGCAGGCCTCGCTCCTCGGGGAGCTGAATACCGCCCTCTCCCGGACGCACGAGACGGTCCGCGCGTTGCGCGACGTGCGTGCCCAGGTCGTGGCGATCGCCGCGCGGGCAAAAAAGTCCGGCGCGCCGGGAACTGTCTCCGAGAAGGCCCGGGCGCTCGAGAACAGGCTCCTGGCCGTCGAGTCGAAACTCGTGAACCCGAAGCTGAAGAGCTCGCAGGACGTCCTGAACTTCCCCCCGGCCCTCGACCACCAGATCGTCGGGCTGGTCAGCGCCGTGTCGAGCGCGGACGCCGGGCCGACCGCCGCCGAAATCGCCTACTGGACGGAGCTGAAGGGCACTCTCTCGGCGGTCGAGGCGGAGGCGAGGGAGGCCCTCGCTGGCGGTGTGGCCGGTTTCAACGCCGAACTGGCCGTCGCCGGCGTGTCGCCGGTCGAGCCGCTCGGCCCGAAGGTGCGGTAGGGGAAGGGCTCCGGGTCGTCAGGCCGTCGGCGGGACGGCCAGGTCGTGCAGGGCGTCCTTCTCGTCCTCGAAGACGTGGAAGACGGGGAGGAGCGCGGCCAGATGGAGCGTCTCCTTGACCCTCTTCGGAAGTCTGAGGAGCCGCAGCTGCGCTCCGAACGTGCCGCAGAGCTTGTGGCTCGCGACGAGCTCGCCGATCCCCGCGCTGTCGACGACCTGGACCCCCGAGAGGTTGAGGAGGATCTTTTTCCACCCCTCGGCGAGAAGCTCGTTCACGACCTCGCGCAGGATCTCGTCCCCGACACCGCCAACGAGCCTTCCGGTCAGGTCGGCGACGACGACGTCACCCTTCTTTCGAACCTCGACGTGCATGGTGGCCTGATCCTAGCAGCCCCTGGGGTGCGCTGTGGTCCCTTTCCAGGTCCGGGGGGTCCGGGGGGCCGCGAACAGCGCCCCCCGGCGAGCGCAGGGGTGGTGGTCAAGCGGGGGGACGGGCCGTAATGACGGTCGTGGCCGTCGAACGCCCCGGCGGAGCGCCCGGTGGCGGAAAGACCCAGCCCCCACCGCCAGCGGGAAGCCCCTCGAGCACCGCGGCGAGCCCTTCGGCCCACACCTCCACGTCGGGCGGACGTAAGCCGGGGTGCTTGGCGAGGGCGGAGCGGAACGCCTCGTCCACCTGCGGTGGCATCGCCGAAAGCAGGGTGGAGACGAGTGGGGGAGGGTTTCTCACGACGTCGACGAAGACCCGGTCGAGGTCGGTCTCCATTGTCACCCCCCGGCCCACGAGCGCCTGGTAGCAGACGGCCGCGAACGAATAGACGTCGGTCCGCGCGTCCACCTCCCGGCCCGAGATCTGCTCCGGGGGCATCCAGGCGGGCGTCCCGACGATGAGACCGCTCTGGGTGAGCTTGCGGTCTCCGTCGACCCGCTTGGCGAGGCCGAAGTCGAGCAGCCTCACGCGGAACCCTCCGCCCTCCGGACAGAGAAAAACGTTCTCGGGCTTGATGTCGCGATGGACGATCCCCTTCCGGTGGGCCGCTCCGAGCGCCGCCGCCCCCTGGCGCAGAAGGGAGGCGACCTGGGCCGGGGTGCCGCAGCCGGAGAACCGGACGAGGTCGGCGAGGTCGCGGCCGTAGAGCCGTTCCATGACGAGGTACATGGACCCGTCGCCGAGGTCGCCCGAGTCGAAGAGCTCGACGACGTTCGGGTGCCGGATGGCGGCGATGGCGAGCGCTTCCTGGATGAACCGCCGCCTCACCGTTACGTTCTGGAAGTGCTCCGGCTTGACGACCTTCACCGCCACGACGCGGTCGAGCTTCTCGTCGTGCGCCTCGAAGACGGTCCCCATCCCCCCTTCGCCCAGGACCCGCACGAGCTGGTAGCGGTCGAGAACGCGGTGGGGAAGGTTGCGCGGCTCCGAGAGGGGCGTGCCGTCGTCCTCGCACTGCCTCACCCGAGGTCCGTAGCAGCGGGCGCAGGTCGGGCAGACGTAGAGGATCTCGAGCGTCGAGGTCGCACCCGGGAGGCGCGAGGACTTCTGCCGGGCCGCCGCGAGCTGCTCCTTCATCCGCTGGAGCTCGAGGGCCCCGCCGAGCTGGTGCGCGAACCCGAGAAGCAGGCCCCGCTCGACGTCGTCCCACTCTGCCTTTCCGTCGGCGACGAGGACGCCGAATAGGTCGCCCCGGGGGCCGCGGATCGGCGCGACGGCACGGTCGGCGGAGACGAGGTGGCTCTCCCCGGCCGGCAGCAGGGCGACGGCTACGGGGGCGGGAGGGAGGGCGGACGAGGCGGCGACCGCGACGAAGGCCTCCTCCTGAAGGAGCCAGACGGCCACCTCGCGGGCGCCGAGGGTGCCGGCGATTCCTTCGGCCATCGACCGCGCCCAGCGGCCGAAATCGAGGAAGGCCTCGCCCCCGGTCGACAGGAGGGTCGAGATCTGCTCCTGCGCCGCCGCCAGCTGCGCCGCGAGACGCGACACGTCCTCGCTCGCACGGCGCAGCGCGAGCTGGGTCCCGACGCGGGCGAGGACGACCTGCATGTCGAACGGCTTGGTGACGTAGTCGTTCGCCCCGAGGCGCAGCGCCTCGACGAGGTCCCGGCTCTCGCCGAGCGCGCTCGCCATGACGACCGGCAGCTGGGTGACGCTGAAGCGGGCACGGAT
>DIAY01000091.1:0-437 GCA_002414905.1 Holophagales bacterium UBA5066
CACGATTTCACGCCTGGCACGAAGAGGGGTCGGACGATGGCTGGCTACGGTCGGTATGAGAGGATCGGTGGGTGAGGAACCTGCTGTTCTTCGACCTGGACGACACGCTGCTCGACCATACGGGGGCCGAGGCGCAGGCCCAGCGGGAGACGTTCTCGGCGTTCGACGGGTTCTTCGGTGGCGTGGCCTTCGCGGACTGGCTCGCGGCGTACCGGACGTCGAATGCCAGCCTCTGGGCGGCGTACGGGCGGGCCGAGATCGACCGCGAGGAGCTGCATCGGCGACGGTTTGCCGACCCGCTCGCAGCGTTTGGCCTCGACCGGGGAGCGGCAGAGGAGGTCGGCACGGCCTACCTCGAACGGTACCAACGGGCGTGGAGACTGAACGATGGAGCCGAAGAGCTCCTCGCCGCAGCGGCCCAGCTGGGCGAGGTGGGG
>DIAY01000091.1:716-12894 GCA_002414905.1 Holophagales bacterium UBA5066
CCATCCCGCTCCTCGAGTAGCGCACCGGTCGCCGGCCCGCGCCTCAGCTGCCCGAGCGCGCCAGAGAGACGACCCTCTCGACGACGGACGCGAGGAGGCGGGGCACGCCGGGAGACCCTGGCGCCGACATCGCTTCAGCGACCTCGAGCGCCATTCGCGGCTTGCCGTGGGCCTTCAGAGCGCGGTCGATGATGGCGCCGGGCGGAATCCGCCGCCGCCCGAAGAGCGACGGCAGGACCCCGGCCCGCGCCGCTGCGGCCCGGTAGACGTGGGCGTAGCCGGAGGCCCACAGGTGGTGCTCCACGTCGCGCTCGCGAAAGCCGGTGACCCGCTCGCGGTCGGGCTCTCCGGCGAGGAACGACCGGGCGGCGCGGACGTAGTGTCGCCCGGCGTCGTCTCCGTCCGCGAGGAGGTGCCACTGGATGCCGAGACCTCGAGCCATCTTCACAAGAGGTGCGATGCCGCACTGCGCGAACTCGACGCACCGGATTCCCTCGGCCGGGAAGTCGAACCCGGCGAGCCGTGCCACCTCAGGCAGGAGCCACGATTCCGTCTCCCCTTCGACGAGGAGCCAGCAGCGCGCGAAGACGGAGGAGGCCCGGTTGACGCGGATGTGATAGCCCACGCGCCGCATTTCGTCGACGGTGAGTGCGCCGGCGGGGAGACCGTGCACGGCGACTCCCGCGGCGCTGCGCACGAGCCGGCGGATCGCGTGGAGCGGTACCGAGGCGAGGAGGTCCCCGGAGTTCGTCGTCAGGACCTTCTGACCCGGGACGCGGTCGATGAGCCGGAAGATCCGTGCGGCCAGGATGGGGTGGAGATGCGCTTCGGCCTCCTCGATCAGGACGAGGGGCTCGGCGCCGCGATCGACCGGCGATCCGTTCTCGGCGTCGAGGACCGCGCCGAGGAGCATGAGCAGCGCCAGGCTTTGCATCCCCGTCCCCTCCCGCGCCTCCGCCCGGAGAGGATCGGTCGCGGCGAGACCGACGGGCGTCTCTGCCCGCTGCTCCGAGGCCCGGCCCGGCAGTTTCGCCGGGAGCATCAGCCTTTCGCTCCACCGTCCCGCGAGCGCGCGAGCCGCCTCGAGGGGCTCGCGCAGCTCGTCGGGGTGCGGCCGCCACGAGCCCGAGAACTTTCGGTACGCGGTCTCGACGGTCCGCCGCAGCTGGCGTGTGACCTCTCCTTCCATTGGTGCACCGGCGTCGCGCGGTTCACTCATAACCAGTGCGGGGCCAGGCCCGACCTCGCTCGTCATGTCCGCGGGGACGGGCCTCGCAGGCCGGCCGAAGCGGACCCGCAGGACCGGGTGCCGGTGCCGGAACGCCTCGAAGATCCCGGGGTCGTCCGGATGAAGCTCGCGGCCCTCGCGATCCAGAAGGCGGCCGACCGCGGGGGCCAGTGAGCCGTCGGGTGTCCGCGAGGCGGAGATCTCGGCTGTCGTCTCCCGTCCAGGGCTCTCGGCGAAGGTGAAGCGCAGGGAAATCCTCTCGACGGGCGTAGCGCCCGGACCGGTCGGGACGTGGAAGTCGAGCGGTCCGAAGAACGGGACGGTCGCGCGGTGAGCGAGCGCGATCTCGAGCGCGTCGAGGACACTCGTCTTCCCGCAGGAGTTCTCGCCGATGAGGGCCGTCGTGTCGTCCAGGTCCAACGCCATGCGCCGGATCCCCCTGAAGCCCTCGATCTCGATGCGGCGCAGTGGCACGGTCTCGAACGTCCCTCCGGGGAAGTGTAGGGTGCCGGGCGCGTTCCGGGCCAGGCCGGTCAGGCCGGAACGTGCGGAGACGCCTGCTCCGACACCGAGGCGGGGGTTTCGCCCGTCAGGCCTGACGGCATGGGGCCGGGCGCGGCTGCCGAAGCAAGCCGCTTGGCCAGGAACAGGCGCCGAGGGTCGGTGTAGCCGGCTGTGCGGTAGAGCTCCCGCGCGGGACCGTTCTCCTCAGAGACCTCGATCCGCACGGCGCGGGCACCCTCCCGGCCCGCCTCGCTCTCGACGAACGCGAGCGTTGCGCCCGCCACGCCCTGCCCGCGATATGGCGGCAGGACGAAGAGCTCGTCCAGCAGCAGGAAGCGTCCGCCCTGCTCGGTGCTGAAGCCCCAGGTCCCCATCGCGTAGCCGGTGACGGTCTCTTCGATGGATGCGAGCCAGACCCGGCCAAGGCCTGGATCGGCAAAGAGATCCTCGAGGGCCGCGCGAATCGCGTCCGCGTCGAACCGGATCCTCTCGTGGGCCCAGAGCGCCTCCATCATCGGGAGGAGAGTCGCCATATCCGAGACCGATGCGGCGCGGAAGGAGACGGGCACGGGGCGGGCGCTCTCTATCTCGAGAGGAGCGCCTTGTCGTACCTTGCGCGGATCGTCGCGGGACCGATCTGAACGACGATTGACCGGAGCAATTCGGAAGTCTCGGCTGCAGCGACTCCCCGGATGAACAGCCGGATCCGCATGGCGCCGGTCGGGTCATCGGTCAGGCGAATCTCGGCGTCGGCGCCGGAGAGAGCCGGCAACGACTGGCCCGAGCCGTCCGCGGCACGGAGGATCTGCGCAGCCCGAAAACCGGACAGGTTCACGGGCATCCGGAAAATCAGAAGGATGTTCAGACCCTGCGTGTCGGAGGTCGGGAAGAAGCCGAGGACGTTCGAGTCGACGAGGCGCCGCTCTTCGACGCCGAGCTTCGCGGAGCGGCTGGCCGCGCTTCTCGGCTCGGGGATGGCGGTGGGAAGGGTGGCCTGGGCTCCGGACCCGGACGCGAGCGAACCGGAGGCGACGGGGGGGACGCGACGAACGGGCTCCAGCGTGGCCGGAGCGTTCGCAGGAAGGTTGGGCTTGACGTAGAACTCCCACCCGGCCCACGCCCCTCCCCCGAGAATCGCCAGGACGAGAAGCGTGATGAGCACGGTATTGCGCTTCCGCCGGGCCGCGTCGCGCTGCTTCGTTCGGATCGACTCCGTGTCGCGCTTCACGGACCTCGAGCGGTTCTCCGAGCCGAACACCGGATGCACGGGGGACCGGGAGATCCCCTGCCGGCTCTCGTTCATGACCTGGATCTGCTCGTCGTACCCGGCCTGTTCGAGCCAGTCGGGAACCTGGGAGGCGGGAGCGGCGCGGCGGACCGGCGCGGGTGCCGGGGCCGAGGCGGAAGAGCCGCTCATCATTCCGTCGGCGCCGACGCGCGACGCGGACGACGGGGCCTTCGTCTCGGCCTCCGTGAACGGATACGCTGCATCGTCGAAGAGCCCGGTGGCAGCCGTGGCTCCGCCGGGCTGGCTACCCGAGGGTGAGGGCGTCCCGCCGAGGTCTGCGGGCGACCCGGCAGAGCCCGAGGTCGACTTCTTCGTCTCGGTGGAGGGGAGCGTGGAGACGACCTCGGGGTCCGGCACGAGGCCGGCTTTCTCGGTCTCGGCCTGTGCCGCGACGAGGGCGTCGATGATCTCCTCGTAGCCCTGCGGCCGGTCGTCGGATTTCTTGGCGAGCATCTTTGAGATGAGCGCCTGGAGCGGTGCGGGGATGGGAGGACTTCCCTCGGGAACGGAGAAGTCGAGCGGGACTCTATTCTCCTGCGCCATGACCCACTCGAGGTAGTTCCGCGAGTTCTGGACGTTGATCGGGCGTCGCTTCGTCAGGAGGCGGAAGAAGATGACGCCGAGCGAGTAGATGTCGCTCCGGAAGTCGATGTGCCCGAACGTGAGCAGCTCGTGAGAGGCATAGGCGAGCTTGCCGAGGAACTCGCCCGTCTGCGTCAGCTCGCCGCCGCTCCCTTCCTGCAGGATCTTCGCCACCCCGAAGTCGAGGATCTTCACCAGCCGGCGGTCGTCCTGGATCGTGACGAAGATGTTGTTCGGCGAGAGGTCGCGGTGCAGGATGTTCCGCTCCTTCAGGTAGGCGAGACCCATCGCGGCCTGCACCATCATCGGGAGGAGCTCGTAAAATGGGCGCCCTTCGAAGGCGCCGAAGTCGACGCCCTTGAGGTACTCCATGACGATCGTCGGGAGCCCCTCGCGCGAGCGGGTGATCTCGTAGCAGCGGACGATGTTACGGTGGTTGAGCGAGGCCAGGATCTGGTTCTCCTTCATGAACCGGGCCTGGAGCTCTGGATCGGCGAGGCTCCTCGACATCACCTTGGCCGCGACGGGCAGGTGCGTCCGGCGGTCCTCCGCGAGGAAGACGATGCCCATCCCTCCTTCGCCGAGAACGCGCGAGATCACGAAGTGATCGAATTCGGGGGGCCGAAGGAGAACGCTCAAGTCGTAACCGTTTCGCGCATTGTACGGCCCCTCCGGCCTCCCGGAGCGCGTCGAGGACCCGCGCCTGGGTTCCCCGTGGTCCTCATGCGAATCAGCCTCCCGTCCGCCAGCACGCTCAGACGGCGCTCCCTCTCGAGGCCTTCCACGCGGCGTAGAGCTGCGGGGCTGCGTCGACGAAGCCCGCGTGTCGCGGCGTCCAGCCCAGGCGGCGGACGGCCTTCCACGAGTCGACGTGCTGGTCGAGCGCGAGGCAGGTAGCGAAAGGGCCCATCGAAGCGACGGCCTGCTCGACCGGGATACGCTCGACGCGCCCCTCGGCGCCTGCCGCGGAACTGGCTGCCGCGGCGCACTCGTTGACGGTGGCGCGGCTCCTGTCGGTCGCGTTGAGCACCTCTCCGCCGAGGCCGGATTCCGCGGTCCGCACGTAGAGGTCGGCCAGGTCGTCGCGGTGGACCATGGCCCAGCGGTTCGTCCCGTCGCCCACGACCCGGGCGGCACCGCCTTTTTCGGCGCTCTCGAACCAGGACGCCGTCAGGCTCCCTGATCTTCCGTAGACGCACCCCGGGCGGATCACGATGGTCCGAAAGCCGCCGCCGTTCCAGGAGAGGACGGCCGCATCGACCGCTGGCCGAGGCGCCACGAACGTTGGCGGATCGAGCGGAGCCGACTCGTCGATCGCACCGTCGCCGGTGTCTCCGTAGACCCAGACGCCGCTGGTGGAGAGGAGCACGCGGCCGGACCGGTCGCGCCCGGCGTCGCGAAGCGCGCCGAGGGCGCCGCGGTGGAGGTCCCAGGACCGGTCGGAGTACTCGACCGCGCAGTGGACGAGAACCGAGCAGCGTTCGGCGGCGAGGCGCCAGCCGTCGGGCTCTTCCATCGTCCCCTGAACCGGGACGACTTCGGCGATCTCGAGGGGGCGGTCCGTGCCGGGGGTCCGAAAGAGCCCGTACGTCTCGTGTCCCGCGCGTGCGAAGGCGGCGGCGACCGCCGAACCGATGAAACCCGTGGCTCCGGTGACGAAGACTTTCATGGAGACCTCCTCCGGGGACGCCTTGGATAATAGGCCGCGCCCCGCGTCAGCGGGTGGAGGCGGCGGGGCCGGCGAAACCGCGGGTGGCGTGCGGCCGGTACGGGGCCTCGAGGAGGGCGGTCTCCTCGGCGGTCAGGGTGAGGTCCAGCGCGGCGAGGGCCTCCTCGAGGTGGGCCATCTTCGTCGCTCCGACGATCGGCGCCGTCACGCCGGGCCGCGAGAGGAGCCACGCGAGGGCGACGCGGGCCATCGGGACGTTCCTTGCGGCGGCGACCTGCCGGGTCGCCTCGATGACGTCGGCGTCCGCCGGGTGATCGTAGAGCTGTCGCGCGAAGTCGTCGGAAGCGGCGCGCGGAGTCGACTCGCGGTCGGAGGGCGTCGTACGCGTCCCGGCGAGGAGCCCGCGCGCCAGGGGAGACCACGGAAGGACCCCGATCCCTTCCTCGAGGCAGAGGGGGAGCATCTCGCGCTCCTCCTCCCGGTAGAGGAGGTTGTAGTGGTTCTGCATCGAGGAAAACCGCGTCAGGCCCGTCAGGTCGGCGGTCGCGAGCGCCTTGTAGAAGCGCCACGCCTCTCCGGAGCTCGCGCCCAGATAGCGGATCTTGCCCTGCTTCACGAGGAGGTCGAGCGCCTCGAGCGTCTCGGCGAGGGGCGTAAACGGGTCGAAGCGATGGATCTGGTAGAGGTCGATCGTCTCAACACCGAGCCTCTTCAGGCTTGCCTCGCACGCCTGGACGACGTGTTTCCTCGAAAGGCCTCCCATGTTCGGACCGGGGCCCATCGGGAAGTGAACCTTGGTGGCGATGACGAGCTCCTCACGGCGGCCCATCCCGGCGAGCAGGCGGCCGGTGATCTCCTCGCTGACACCCAGCGAGTACATGTCGGCCGTGTCGAAGAGGTTGATTCCGGCTTCGAGGGCGCGTCGGAAGAACGGGCGCGCCTCCTCCTCGGGCAGGACCCACGGCCGCCACCTGGGATCACCGTAGCTCATGCACCCCAACGCCAGTCGCGAGACGACGAGCCCGGTCCGACCGAGGGTCGTGTACTTCAACCGCCGGCCCTCAGTCGGGGTCGATGCGGGGCAGGGCCGCAGGCCCGGGTGGGCACTGAGGGGAGGCGCAGGACGCCGGCCCTCAGTCGGGGTCGATGCGGGGCAGGGCCGCAGGCCCGGGTGGGCACTGAGTGGAGGCGCAGGACGCCGGCCCTCAGTCGGGGTCGATGATGGTCACGAAGGAGACCTTCCCACCCTTGAACTGCTTCAGGACGACGCTCTTGCGCGGGTCGGGCGAGCCGGCCTTGAAGACGATCTTTCCGGTGACGCCACTGAACGAGGTGATCTTCGAGAAGGCCTCTCGCAAGGATTTGCGGTTATTCCCCAGGGACGTCTCGAGCGCCTGCTTGAGCAGCTTCATCGTGTCGTAGGTCAGCGCGGCGCCGTCGTCCGGCACCTCCTTGGCGTACCGGTGCTCGAAGGCGGCGCGGAAGATTCCGACCTTGTCCTCCATGGCGTCGGGGTTGTAGTGGGCGCCGAAGTACGCTCCTTCGAGCTCGGGGGCGTTCTTGAGGAGCTCGGGGTTTCCCCAGATGTCACTTCCGAGGAACGTCGCCTTCACGCCGGCGGCGCGCGCCTGACGGACCTGCTCCGGGACTTCGGTGTAGTAGCTCGGGAGAAAGATGAGGTCGGGCGCGGCTTCGGCAATTATTTTCCACTGGGCGGAGAGGTCCTTCTCCCCAGCGGTGTAGGACTCGAAGGCGACGACCTGGCCTCCGCGTGCCTCGATCTCCTTCTTGAACAGCTCGGCCTGGCTCTTGGGTGCCTCGGAAGACGAGTTGAAGAGAATGGCGATCTTCGTCGCCTTGATGTAGCCCGTCGCGAATTTCGCGAGGGCCCACCCCTGGAACCCGTCGGTGAAGCAGGCCCGGTAGACCCATTTCCGCGGCGCGCCGGTGTCATCCAGCGTGATCCGTGGGGCCGATCCCCAGGGAGTGATGAGAAGCGTCTTCTTCTCCTCCGCCACCTGCGCGGCCGGGACGGCGCCGAGGCTCGCGTTCGGGCCGATGATCGCAAGGACCTTCTCGTGATCGATGAGGCGCCGGGCGGCCTCGGCGGCCGGCTCGGCTTGTCCCTCGCTGTCCTCGATGACGAGGCGCAGGAGGTGCCTCGTTCCGGCCACTTCGACGCCGCCGTCGTCGTTGATCTCGGCGACCGCGAGCTCCGCCGCCTTCTTGCAAGAGTCGCCCACGGCGGGGATGTTCCCGGACAGCTCGGCGATCACGCCGATCTTGATGTCGGGCCCGCTCTTCTTGCAGGCAGGTTGGGTGAGGAGCACGCCGCCAAGGGTTCCGGCGAGGAGGAAAGTCGACGCTCTGAACGCAAAATCCCGCTTCATAGCCGGGAAGCGTATTTCCGGAGGGGGGGGCTGGTCAAACGCCGATCCGTTCTAAAATCCGAATTTCGCCCCCGAGGAAGGGCGGCACGCGCTCGAAGGACGTCCGGAAGGAGCCTCGTGGGAGGTGCCCGGAGCGGTCCCGCCGCCGCCAGGGGAAAGCCGTCGCCGGAGGACTCATGTCGTTCAACCTGAAGAACCGTCACTTCCTGACGATCCACGACTTCTCCCCCAAGGAAGTCCTCTACCTTCTCGACCTGGCGCGGGACCTGAAGCGGGCCAAGTACGCCGGGCTCGAGACGCAGCGCCTCCGCGGGAAGAACGTCGCCCTCATCTTCGAGAAAGACTCGACCCGCACCCGCTGCGCGTTCGAGGTCGCCTGCCACGACCAGGGGGCGAACGTCACCTACCTCGGCCCCTCCGGCTCCCAGATCGGCAAGAAGGAGTCGATGAAGGACACGGCGCGGGTCCTCGGCCGGATGTACGACGGCATCGAGTACCGCGGCTACGGGCAGGCGATCGTCGAGGAGCTGGCGAAGTGGGCGGGCGTCCCCGTCTACAACGGCCTGACAGAAGAATTCCACCCGACCCAGATCCTCGCGGACCTCCTGACGATGCGCGAGCACAGCGAAAAACCGCTCTCGCAGGTCTCCTACGCCTACCTCGGAGACGCGCGGAACAACATGGGGAACACCCTGATGCTCGCCGGCGCTCTCATGGGGATGGACGTGCGGCTCGGCGCGCCCAAGCACCTCTGGCCGGTTGACGAGCTCGTCGCGAAGGCGAACGAGCTGGCCACCGCCTCCGGTGGGAAGGTGACCCTGACCGAGGACCCGAAGGCCGCCGTCCGCGGAGTCGACTTCGTCCATACCGACGTCTGGGTCTCGATGGGTGAGCCCGACTCGGTCTGGGCCGAGCGGATCAAGCTCCTCCTGCCGTACCAGGTGAACGCGGCGCTCATGGCCGCGACGGGGAACCCGAAGGCGAAGTTCCTCCACTGCCTCCCGGCCTTCCACAACCGCGAGACGAGGATCGGAGAGGACATCTTCAAGAAGTTCGGGATCGAGGCGATGGAGGTGTCCGACGACGTCTTCGAATCGCCGGCCTCCGTCGCCTTCGACCAGGCCGAGAACCGCCTCCACACCATCAAGGCCGTCCTCGTGGCGACGCTCGCCTAAGAGAAAACCCGCGCGGAGGGGTTTGGGGACCGGTACGAAGACGAAGTCAACCCGGCGTCCGGGTTCCCCAAGAACATGATCAGCAAAGCCCCCGTGCCCCCGGCTCGTCGTCACCGCGGGGGGCGCAGCTCGGTGGAAAACTAGGAGAAAAAGAGATGCGCGTCGTCGTCGCCCTGGGGGGGAACGCCCTCCTGAAGCGTGGAGAGCCGATGACGGCCGAGAACCAGCGGGCCAACGTGAAGCGGGCCTGCGAAGCGCTCGCGCCGGTCGCAAACGACAACGAGATCGTCATCTCGCACGGGAACGGACCGCAGGTGGGGCTCATAGCGCTCCAGCAGTCGGCCTACGCGGGCGTCGAGCCCTACCCGCTCGACGTCCTCGGCGCCCAGACCGAAGGGATGATCGGCTACGTCATCGAGCAGGAGATGGGGAACCTCCTCCCGTTCGAGCGCCCGTTCGCCACGATCCTCTCGATGACCGAGGTCGACCCCGCGGATCCGGCCTTCGGCAATCCGACGAAACCGATCGGCCCCGTCTACACGAAGGTCGACGCCGACCGGATGGCGGTCGAGAAAGGCTGGACCTTCAAGGCCGACGGCGACGGCTTCCGCCGCGTCGTCCCCTCGCCGCGGCCGAAGCGGATCTTCGAGATCCGCCCGGTGAAGTGGCTCCTGGAGAAGGGGACCGTCGTCATCTTCGCCGGCGGCGGCGGCATCCCGACGATGTACGGACCCGACCGCAAGCTCTGCGGCATCGAGGCCGTCATCGACAAAGACCTCGCCTCCTCGCTCCTGGCACGCGAGGTGGAAGCCGATGCCTTCGTCATGGCGACCGATGCCGACGCCGTCTACGTCGGCTGGGGGACCCCCGAAGCGCGGGCGCTGAAGACGGTCTCGGTGTCGGAGCTGAGGAAGTACTCCTTCCCGGCCGGCTCGATGGGGCCGAAGGTCCAGGCCGCCTGCGAGTTCGCGGAGACGACCGGGAAGGACGCCTGCATCGGCGCGCTCGAGGACACGGCGCGGATGCTTCGCGGAGAGGCGGGAACGACGGTCGTGAAGGACGCCGTCGAGACGGAGTACTGGCCCGGGAAGGGTTGAACGGATAGCCGGGCGACGACCGGACGGGTCGCCGCCCGGCCCCGGTGTCGCGGCCGCCGAGTCGGGCAGAATGGCGGTTGGTGATTCCGAGACGCCTCGCCCTGTCGCTCCTTCCTCTGACGGCCCTGCTCCTCATGGGTTGCGTCGCCGTGCCCCGGGCGACGATCCTCTACGTCACCGATGCCCACGAGATCGCACCCGTCGTCGACCGGTCCGGTGACCGCGGGGGCGTGGCGCGGCTGAAGACGGCCGTCGACCAGTTGAAGGAGAGGAGCCCCGGAGCGGTGCTCGTCTTCGGCGGAGACCTCGCGGGCGGGACCCTCTTTGGCGGCGTCTTCCGCGGCGAGCCGATGGTCGATGCTCTCGGGCGCGCCGGCGTCGTTCTCGCGACCTTCGGCCAGCACGACTTCGACTTCGGCGCTGCCCACGCGAGAGCGCTCGTCGCGCGCGCCGGCTTCCCGTACGTCACCTCGAACCTCGTCGACCGCGCGGGTGCCCCGTTCGCGGGCCTTCCGACGCGCAGGATCGTCCGCGTCGGCGGGATCTCCGTCGGGTTCGTGGGACTGACGGACGACTTCGGCACGACGACGCAGGAGGGGCGCGTCCTCCAGACGGGCCTCGTCGAGGCGGCCGCGCGCGAAGCCCTGGCGCTGAGCCGGGAAGGCGCCGGGGCCGTCGTGGCGCTGACGCAGGCCGGCTTCGACGTGAACCGGCGGATCCTCCTCGAGGTCCCCGGCATCGCTGCGATCCTGACGGAGGAGGAGTCGGAGACGGTCTCCGTCGTTCGCTGGGTCGGTGGCCGGCCGATCGCCGCTCCCTGCGGAAACCTCGGCTCGGTCGTCGAGCTCGTCCTCGAGCGTCGAGGAGAGAAGGTCTCTGCGCGCGTCGCGGCACACCCGGTCGACGGCTCCGTCGTCCCAGACCCGGACCTCGCACGGGAGGAACGGAGGTGGATGGCCGCGCTCGAGGAGAGGCTCGCCGTCCCGATCGGCTCCCTCGGCCAGCCGCTCGACGTTCTGGGGAGTGTCGAGCGGGAGACGGCTCTCGGGGACCTCGTCGCCGATGCGTTCCGCGAGGCGGTCTTCGCCGACGTCGCCCTCGTCCACGGGTCGAGCCTGCGTGCATCGCTCCCCGCGGGCCTTCTCACGCGCCGGCACGCGATGGCCGTCCTGCCGTTCGGCAACAGTGTCGTCACCGTGGAGCTCACGGGATCCGCGCTCCGCGCCGCCCTCGAACGGAGCCTTTCCTCGGTCGGGCGGCGGACGGGCAGCCTGCTCCAGGTGTCGGGTCTCACGCTTGCGGCCGACCTCTCGGCCGCCGAGGGGCACAGGCTCCTTCAGGTCCGCGTCGGCGACGTCCCGCTGCGCGACGACGCGCTCTACCGAGTGGCCGTGTCGAGCCACCTCGCCTCCGGAGGTGACGGGCACGTCGAGATCGCGGCGGGCAGGCGCCTCGCGGGGACCGCGGTCGCGCCGCTCGACGCGGACGCGCTCGCGGCCCACCTGGGCCGCCTCTCAGTGGTCGGGCCGGCCCAGGCGCCGGCGGGCGGCCGGATCACCCCCGGCGCCCCACGCTGAAAGACCGGGGCGCGCGATGCGCCCGCAGCACGTGAAAAGGCCCGGACGCGGGTCCGGGCCTCGGATCGGAGCGTCGGGACGCCCCCCGGTTTCAGTACCTGTAGAGGTCGGGCTTGTACGGCCCCTCCGCCGGAATCCCGAGGTACTCCGCCTGCCTCGGCGTCAGAGTCGTCAGCTTCACGCCGAGGTGGCCGAGGTGAAGCCGGGCGACCTCCTCGTCGAGCTTCTTCGGGAGGACGTAAACCTTCTTCCCGTACTCGCCTGTGTTCTTTGCGAGGGCGATCTGCGCCATGACCTGGTTCGTGAACGAGGACGACATGACGAAGCTCGGGTGGCCCGTGGCGCAGCCGAGGTTCAGGAGGCGCCCCTCGGCCAGGATCATCACCGAGTGCCCGTCGGGAAAGCGGAACTCGTCGTACTGCGGCTTGATGTTGATTCGCGTCAGCCCCGGGAACTTCTTCAGTCCGGCCATGTCGATCTCGTTGTCGAAGTGGCCGATGTTCCCGACGATCGCCTTGTCCTTCATCTTCGCCATGTGCTCGGCCGTGATGACGTCGAGATTGCCGGTGGCGGTGACGAAGACGTCGGCCGTTCCGACCACCGCCTCGAGCGTGTTCACCTCGTAGCCCTGCATGGCGGCCTGGAGGGCGCAGATCGGGTCGATCTCG
>DIAY01000091.1:13112-42878 GCA_002414905.1 Holophagales bacterium UBA5066
ACGGAGTGGCGGCAGCCGTAGACGTTGTCGAACTTCGACTTCGTCACGGAGTCGTTCACGTTGATGGCGGGGAACAGGAGCGTCCCGTCCTTCTCCATCTGGTAGAGGCGGTGGACGCCCGTCGTCGTCTCCTCGGAGACGCCGTGGATGGCCTTGCAGAGGCGCGAGAACGTCTTGCCGTCCTTGCCGAGCTCCCGGCGGATCAGGTCGAGGATGACGCCCCACTCCTCGGGGTCGTTTTTCGCGTCGAAAGCCGGCACCTTCCCGGCGGTCTCGAACTCGAGCCCCTTGTGGGCGAGCAGCGTCGCGTCACCGCCGTCGTCGACGATCAGCGTCGGCCCGCTTCCATCGGGCCACTCGATCGCTTCGCGCGTGCACCACCAGTACTCGTCGAGCGTTTCGCCCTTCCAGGCGAAGACGGGCGTTCCCTTCGGGCTCTCGGGCGTGCCCCCGTCCTCGGTACGGCCGACGACGACCGCCGCGGCTGCGTGGTCCTGGGTCGAGAAGATGTTGCAGGAGACCCAGCGAACGTCGGCTCCGAGGTCGACGAGCGTCTCGATGAGCACGGCCGTCTGAACGGTCATGTGGAGGCTGCCCATGACCCGTTCGCCGGCGAGGGGCTTATCGGCGCGGTATCGGGCGCGAAGCGCCATCAGTCCGGGCATTTCCTGCTCGGCGAGGCGGATCTCCTTGCGGCCGGCTTCGGCGAGGGAGAGATCGGCGACCTTGAACGCCGGGCGGGCAGCCACGGCGGGGGAAACGATCTTCGAATCCAGGACGGTGCTCATGCTTCTCCTTGGACGGCCCGCACCGGTCTTCGTCGGGCGTCCCTGTCGGCTCTGGGTAATACGAGGCACTCCTCCGCCCGGATGCCGAGGGAGAGAGCCCGACTCCGGAGTGTCCCAACGAAACGCATTCCCTGTCAAAGCCCTCCGGAGGGGTCGTCTCCCACGGGGTCAGGTCTTGATTTTCTATTCTGTCGAGGCCGGGACCAACTTCACTGTCCCGAGTCTCCTGTAGTGCAAACGTCTGGACCGAGCTTTTCGGGATCTGGCTTCAAGGCTAAAATAGATAATCAAGACCTGACCCCGCCTCTCAATCGGACGACGCGCCGAACCGCGGCGACGACGTCGAGGACGTCGTCCCGGGTCATTCCGGGCCAGAGGGGGAGCGACATGAGGTTGTCCGTCGTCCGGGTGGCGTGGGGGAGGCCGTCTTTCGGGAGCCCCTCGGGGTGCTTTTCGAAGTAGTCGCGGTAGAACGAGAAGCCGAAGAGTCCCTGCCAGTGGACGCCGGTCCCGACGTTCTCGGCCTTCAGCGCGGCCATCAGCTCCTCTCGCGAGAGGCCGGTCGCCTCGGGGCGGTTGCGCAGCACGAAAAGGTTCCAGCAGTGCTCCCGCTCGGAGTCGCCGTCCGCTGGGAGCTCCACCTCGGGGACGTCGGCGAGGAGGGCGAGGTAGAGCCTCGCGAGCTCGCCCCGGCGGGCAGCGAAGCCGTCGAGCTTCTTCAGCTGTTGGAGGCCGACGGCGGCCTGAACGTCCATGAAATTCGACTTCCGCCCCGGCATCGGGACGTCGTATAGGGGCGATCCGTCGGGAAAGGGGGTCCCCTCGCCGCGGGCGATGCCGTGGAAGCGCTGGAGCTTCAGGTAGGCCGCGTGTCGTGGGTCGTGAAACGCGACGGCTCCGCCTTCGAGCGTCGTCATGTTCTTGTTCGGGTGGAAGCTGTAGACGGAGAAGACGGAACGGGGGTCGGAGCCGATGCGACGCCCCGCGTAGCGTGCCCCCATCGTGTGGGCGGCATCCTCGATCACCGCAAGGCCGTGCTTCTGGGCGATCTCCCAGATCCTCTCCATCCGGCACGGGAGGCCGCCGTAGTGGACCGGGATGATCGCTTTCGTCCGGGGTGTGATCCTCTCTTCGATCCTCTCGGCGTCGATGTTCATCGTGGAAGGCTCGATGTCGACGAGGATCGGCACCGCCCCTCTGAGGACGACGTTCGAGACCGTACAGACGAAGGTGTGCGCGGTCGTGATCACCTCGTCGCCCTCTCCGATGCCGAGTGCCCCGAGCGATAGCTCGAGGCCGGTCGTCGCGCTCAGGAGGGCGAGGCAGAAGGGAACGCCGTTGAACGCCTTCAGCTCTTCCTCGAAGCGCGCCGACTTCGGCCCCGTCGTGACCCAGCCGGAGCGAAGGGTGTCGGCGACCTCGGCGATCTCCTCCTCGCCGATCATCGGACGGGAGAAGGGGAGGAAGGTCTCGCGGCGGGGAGGGTCGTGCATGTACGTACTCTGCCACGGAGAGGAGCCGGGGCGGGAGGGAGAGGACGGGCGGAGAGAGCCGGGCGGTGACTGCGGGCCGGCCAGCCCCTGCCGGTCGGCTAGGATGCCGGTTCGAGGAGGACCTGTGAATCTCTTCCGCCATCGGCTCGCAGCCTGTGCCGTCGCCGCCGCCGTCTCTTCTCTCTTTTTCGCCCCGCCCGCCTTGGCCTGCACGACCGCGGTGGTGGCGCCCTCGGCCACCAGGAGCGGCCGCGCGATGCTCTGGAAGAACCGCGACGCCTCCGGCAGCGACAACCAGGTCGTCTTTCTTTCCGACGGGCGCTACCCGTACGTCGGCCTCGTGAACCGGCGCGACGCCGCCGGGCTCCAGGTCTGGGCGGGGATCAACGCCGCGGGCTTCGGGATCATGAATTCCGCCTCGTACAACCTCGAGAGCGGCGACACGAACGGCGAGGGAACCTTCATGAAGCTCGCCCTCCAGTCGTGCGCGACGATCGAGGACTTCGAGGCGCTTCTCACCCGCTCCAATGGAGGGGGACGCGACGTCTCCGCGAACTTCGGCGTCATCGACGCAAAGGGGGGCGCGGCCTCGTTCGAGACCTCGAAGAAAGGGTTCGTCCGCATCGACGCCGCGTCGGTCAGCGACGGCGCCAGGGGGCTCCTCGTTCGAACGAACTACAGCCGGACGGGCGGCGAGGTTGCCGGCACCGGATTCCTGCGCGAGGCGCGAGGCATCGAGCTCCTCGGTTCTTCGGCAGGTTCAGGCGGGCTCGACCCGAGGGCGATCCTGCGAGCCGCCCGAGACGTGGCGAACCCGGCCATCGGCTCGACGGGAGCCGAGCCTGGCCCGCCGCTCGTCTATACGGCCGACAGCATCTGCCGCATCGACACCGTCGCCGCGGTGATCCTCGAGGCGCCGGCCCCGGGCGAGAGGCCCGAGGCGGCCGCGATGTGGGTCGTCCCGAGCCTGCCGCTGTCGGGCGCGGCGATCCCGGTCTTTCCGGCCGCCGGCGCCGTACCGGAAGGCCTGGCGGCGGCCGGCGAGGTCACTCCCCTCGTGCGGGGGATGCTCTCCCTGAGGGGCCGCCTCTACCCCGACGAGCGGGGAGAGAAGAAGCGCTACATGGCCCGTCCTGCCCTCGCGGAGGTCTTCACGAGCGCGCTTCCCCTCCTGCTTGCGGCCGAAGAGGAGACGTTCCGCGAGGTCGACGCCGCACGCGCCGCCTGGAAGAAGACGACTCCCTCCAGGGAGAGCGTGAGGGCTCTCTCGGAGGCGGCGGCGGTCCGCGCCTTGCGGGCCGTCGAGGCCTCCGTCGCCGAGGTCACAGGGACGGCGTCCGCGCCCTGACCGCTGACGGGCGCGGATGACGACCGAACACAGGTCCGAGTCGCACGAGGTGCCAGTCGCCCCTTTCGAGAGGTGGATCGCCGATCTCGAGCGGCGCCATCTCGCCGAGCTCTCGTTCCCAGAGGTGAGGAAAGGGCTGCAGGCGCTCTCGTCGCTCTACGTCGAGCGGCGTGAACGGCTCGGCGCCGGGGCGGTCTTCGACGGGGCCGGGAAGCGCGCCGCGTTCGCCCTCTTCTACGGGCCGCTCCACTTTCTCACCGTGAGAGAGATCGTCTCCGCCGTCGGGGCCGCCTCCCCGCCCCTGTCGCGGCTTCTCGATCTCGGCTGCGGAACCGGGGCCGCGGGGGCCGCCTGGGCGCTCGCCGCGGGAGGCACACCGAAGGTTTCCGGCGTCGAGCGGAGCGGCTGGGCGGCGTCCGAGGCGCAGGAGACGTACGCGGTGCTCGGTCTCAGCGGACGCGCCGTCTCCGGCGACCTTCTCCGTGAACGGCTCCCGGGCGCGGGCGCCGGGGTCCTCCTCGGCTGGGTCGCCAACGAGCTCGGCGACGAGAGCCGGAGCGCGCTCCTGCCGCGCCTCCTCGAGGCGGCTCGTCGCGGGGCGCGTGTCCTCGTCGTCGAGCCGATCGCGGCGCGTCCGGTGCCCTGGTGGACGGCTTGGGCGACCGCTTTCGGCGAGGCGGGTGGGCGAGACGACCTCTGGCGCTTCCCGGTGAAGCTCCCTCCCGTCGTCACACTCCTCGACAAGGCGGCCGGCCTCGACCACCGCCTCCTCACGGCTCGCTCACTCTATCTGCCGGGCCGGCAGGGAGAGTGAGGGAAGGCGGCGCAATGCGGGGGCGGTCCTCGGCTGGGGATCTGGACTATCCTCAATCTCAACAATCGAATTGGAGGTTCTGGCGTGGGGAGAGGCCCCCGACGAGTCCGGCCTGGCCGGGCTGCTCGGAGTTTCGTTCCGGTTGACGGAGGGCCCGGCACGGGGTGCCGGTCGAAACGGACGTCACGCCGTCGGAGCCTCTCCGTGATCGAGCTCCTGCCCGCGGCCGTCGCCGCCCCGGGTCTCACCTCCCGCGCAGATCGCATCACGCAGACCTCGCGCCTTCAGGAGAACGGCGGATGAACGCCGGCTCGACGAAACGCCGGCGGACCGGAGCGATCCCGGGCAGCCGCGCGGTCACACGCTCGGCGTCCGTTGGTGTCGTGCTCCTCCTCGCGCTCGTCGGAGCGGCGATCACGGTCGTCCTCGTCCGGCGAGAGGCCTCCGTCAGGAAGGAATGGCGAGGTCGTCTCGTCGGAACCGCCGAGGAGAGGAAGGCCGCGATCCTCGACTACCTCGAAGACAGGGTCAGAGATGCGGAGGTCTTCGCGGCCTTTCCGAGCATCCGCGAGATGACCGCGGGGGCAGTGGGCGGCGGCCTCACGGAGTTCGACGAGCACCTACGGGCCGTCTTCGAGGCGGGGAGGGTTCGCTGGGAAAGCCGAACGCTCGCGTTCCTCGGTCCGGACTTCTCGGAACGCCTTCGTGCGGGCGAAGCTCTGGAGCCCGAGGCCTCCGAGCTCCTCCGTCACGCCGCTCCGAAGTCCTCCTGGTCCGCGCTCTACTCGACGAGGCTCGGCTCCAGGGTCATCTTCGCGGCGCCCGTCGTCGACCTTTCCGGCGGGACTCCGGGAGGCTGGATCGTCCTGGTGGACGATGCCGGCGCGACGCTCTTTGCGCACCTGCGCCGCGAGCCGGTCGCGACGCGGACAGGGGAGGTCCTCCTCGCCGGACGGTCGGGAGGCCGCCTCGTCTTCCTTTCGCCGCTACGGTACCGGGCCCCGGGGTCACCCCCGCTGGAGCTGCCGCTGGCCACGGCCGAGCTCGCGGCCCGCGACGCCGCCGAAGGGCGAGAGGGGGACGGCTCGTATCTCGACTATCGCGGAAATAGGGTCCTTGCGGCCGTCCGGTCCATCCCGGGTCCCGGCTGGGGCCTCGTCGTGAAGGTGGACGCCGACGAAGCGCTTGCGGGCGTTGCCCGCGAACGGGTCTGGGCCGGCACGACCGTTCTCGCCGTCGTGCTTGCCCTCGTCGCTCTCCTCCGGGCGATCCGGGGGCGAGAGAGGTTCAGGATCATCGATGAGCAGCGGCTGCGCGACGAGAAGTACCGTTTGATCCTCGAGCGGGTCAGGGATGCGGTCTTCTGGATTCGACCTGGCGACGGCCGAATCCTCGAGGCGAACAGAGCGGCTCTGGCGCTCTGGGGCTACGGCCGGGACGAGCTCCTCGGGATGACCGTCCTCGACCTCCGTCCGCCCGAGGAGGCCGAGGTTGCGCGGGGTCAGATGGAGAAGGCGCGCAGCGAAGGAACACTCTTCCGTGCCCGCCACCGTCGCCGGGACGGCTCGGTGATCCCCGTCGAGGTCTCGTCGCGGACCGTCGACCTCGGAGACGAAGAGGTCCTCGTCTCGGTCGTCCGCGACACGTCGGAGAGCGACGCGGCGCTCGCCCGGGTCCTGCTGATGAACCGGATCCACAGGACGATCGGTGCCGTCGAACTGGCGCTCGTTAAGGGAACGGACCGGGAAAGCGTCCTGCGGCGGACGTGCGACGAGCTCGTCGCCACCGGAGAGTTCACGGCCGCGTGGTTCGGCGCGCCGAGCGACGAGGGATTTCTCGTGCCGGAGGCCTCCGCGGGGCGGATCGAGGGCTTCTTCGAGGAGGTCCGGATGCCGCTCGGTGCCGGACTTCAGGAGCGGAGCCTCGAGGCGACCTGCTTCGTCGAGGAGAGGTCCGTCGTCGCGGGAGAGTGGGAGACAGACCCGCGCCTCGGCTCTCTGTGCGAACCGGGACGGCGCCGCGGGTACCGTTCGAGCGTGGCCTGCCCCGTCCGGTGCGGCGGCACCGTGTGTGGCGTCCTCTCCGTGTACGCTTCCGAGCCGGGCGTCTTCGTTCCCGACGCCGTCCTCCTCCTCGAAGTGCTCTCCCACGATCTCGGGCACGCGCTCGACCTCGTCGAGGCCGAAAGCGGGCGTTCGAGGGCAGAGTCTTCGCTGGCAGAGAGCGAGGCGCGATACCGGAAGCTCTTCGAGGAGAACCCCGCACCGATGTGGGTCTTCGACATCGAGACGCTGCGCATTCTCGACGTCAACGAGTCGGCCACGCAGATTTCCGGCTGGTCGAGAGAGGAGCTTCTCACGCGGGCCCTGCGCGACATCCTCCCGCCCGAGGATGTTCCCCTTCTGGACGCGGACGTCCAGGTCCCTCGTGCGGGCATCCGGAAGTCCGGCCCCTGGCGTCGTCTCCTCAAGGACGGGAGCGAGCGCGTGGTCGAGGTGTTCACCTACGACGTCGACTTCGAGGGGCGCGCCGCCCGGCTCGCTGTCGCGAGCGACGTGACGCAGCGACTCCGGGCCGAAGAGGAGGCCCGGCGTTTCAACACCGAGCTCGAGAAGCGCGTGGAGCTCCGGACCGAAGAGCTCCTCGCCAAATCGAGGGAGCTGGAGAGCTTCGCCTACTCGATCTCCCACGATCTGCGCGCGCCCCTGCGCGCCATCGACGGCTTTTCGCGGGCGATCGAGGAGGAACACGCCGATCGCCTGGACGAGGAGGGAATGCGCCTCCTCGGCATCGTCCGCTCCAACGCCCGGAGAATGGGCCAGCTCATTGACGACCTGCTCGCCTTCTCCCGGGCGGGCCGGCAGGGCCTTCGGCGAAGCCGGGTCGAGATGGGCGCGCTCGTGACGGCGGTCCTCGCGGAGGTCCTCCCGGAGGCCGAAAGGGAAACGAGCGACGTGACGATCGGCGACCTTCCGCCCGCGCAGGCGGACCCGGCACTCCTGCGGCAGGTGTTCGTGAACCTCCTCTCGAACGCCGTGAAGTTCACGTCGACCCGCCCGCGGAGGGTCCTGGAAGTCTCGGGATGGCGGGACGGCGGACGTGTAATCTACGAAGTGACCGACAACGGGGTAGGCTTCGACATGCGATACGCGAACAAGCTCTTCGGGGTTTTCCAGCGGCTTCACGGTCGCGAGTTCGAGGGGACGGGGGTCGGTCTCGCTCTCGTCGAGCGGATCGTGACCCGGCACGGGGGCACCGTCACTGCCCGCGGTGAGGTCGGCCAGGGTGCCACGTTCACCGTGTCACTACCGGACGAAGGAGCGTGCTCATGAGCCCCACGGACAACCTCGACGTCCTCCTCGTCGAGGACAACCCGGACGACCTCGAGCTGACCATTCGCGCCCTGAAACGCGCGCACCTCGTGAACCCCGTCCGGATCGCCCGGGACGGCGCGGAAGCGCTTGAGGTCCTCTTTGGCGCGGGGCCGCGGCCCGGGCTGCCCAGGGTCGTCCTTCTCGACCTGAAGCTCCCGCGCGTGAGCGGGCTCGAGGTCCTCGAGAGGATCCGGAGAGAGGAATCGACGCGCCGGCTTCCGGTCGTCGTCCTCACCTCCTCGCGGGAGGAGCCCGACGTGAAGCGCGCCTACGAGCTGGGAGCCAACAGCTACATCGTCAAGCCGGTGGAGTTCGAGAAATTCGTCGCCGCGGTGGGAGACGTAGGCCTCTACTGGCTCGTCCTCAACGAGCCGCCCGGGTGACAGTCCGATGACGACTCCCGTCCCGCCGGCTACGGAGGCCCTCCGTATCCTGATCCTCGAGGACGTCCCTTCGGATGCCGAGCTCGAGATCCGCGAGCTGCGCCGCGCCGGGATGGTGAGCGAGTGGCGACGGGTGGAGACGGAGGCCGAGTTCCGCGTCGCGCTAGACGAGTTTGCGCCGGAGGTCGTCATCGCGGACTACTCGCTTCCCACCTGGAACGGGATAGAGGCGCTGAAGGTCGTCCGGGAGCTCCGGCCGGACCTGCCGTTCGTCATCGTGACGGGGGCGATCGACGAGGAGACCGCGGCCGAATGCATCAAGAACGGCGCCGACGACTACGTCCTGAAGGAACGCCTCGCCCGGCTTCCCCACGCGGTCCGGGCCGCCCGCGAAGTCTGGGCTTCTCGCCTGGCGCACCGGAAGGCGCAGGCCGAGCTCCGGCTCACCCACTCCGCCCTCGAGGCGGCCGCAGACGGGATCGTCATCACGGATCCCGGAGGCGTCATCGTCTGGGTCAACCCCGCGTTCTCGCGGATGACGGGGTATACGCCCGAGGAGGCGATCGGCCGGAATCCGAAGATCCTTCGCTCAGGCGTCCAGCGCGATGCGTTCTACCGCAAGATGTGGAAGACGATCGGAGCCGGTGGAGTCTGGCGCGGCGAGCTCTACAACCGCAAGAAAGACGGCTCCCTCTATATCGAGGAGATGACGATCAACCCGGTCCTCGGCGAGGACGGTGCGATCACCCACTTCGTCGCCGTAAAGCAGGATGTGACGCCCCGCAGGCGGCAGGAAGAGGTCATCCAGAACCTGGCGACGCGGGATTTCGTAACCGGCCTGCCGAACCGGGCGGTCCTTCTCGAAGAGGTCGAGCGGCTGGTGGAAGCGAGTCCGGGGTCGCAGGGCGGCAGCCTCATCATGCTCGACATCGACCGCTTCTCGCTCCTCAACAGCGCGCTCGGGCACCCTGCGGGCGACCGCCTCCTCGCGGAGCTCTCGGAGCGCCTGCAACCCTGGCTCCCTCCCGGCGGACGCCTCTTCCGCTTCGGCGGGGACGAATTTGTCGTTCTCCTCGACGGAGTGGAGCTGACCGACGCGGAGAGACTCGCGGAAGCGCTCCGGCTCGTCATAGAAGGTATGCGATTCGGCTCGGAAGGGTTCGTCTTCGACGTGACGGCGAGCTTCGGCGTGGTTCCGGTTGCTGCCCCCAGGACGGCCGCGGCGACCCTCGCCCTCGCCGATTCGGCGGTACACAAGGCCAAAGACGAGGGGCGGAACCGCTGCGTCACGTTCGGGGACGACGCTTTGGCCTCACGCGGAATGGACGATCTCAGCCGGTGGGCGGCGCGCGTGAGGGACGCCCTCCGGCTGGACCGGCTCCGGCTCCTGACCCAGAGCATCGTCGGCCTCGGGACCGGCGAGACGGAGCACGAGGAGGTCCTCGTGCGGCTCGTCGACGACTCCGGCGGGCTCGTCGCCCCGGGGGCGTTCCTTCCCGCCGCCGAACGATTCGGCCTGATGGTCGCCCTCGACCGTTGGGTCGTCACGCACGCCATTGAGCTCCTCGTGGCGACGCCGGGGCGCCGGCTCTTCGTGAACCTCTCGGGGACGAGCCTCGGCGACCGAACCCTCCTCTCGGAGATCGAGACCCTCGTCGCTCAGAGCGGCCTGCCGCCGGGCGCGCTCACCTTCGAGATCACGGAGACGGCGGCGATCGCCGACATCCAGGGGCTGCAACGGTGGGCTCGGCGTCTGAAGGAGCTCGGTTGCGGTTTCGCCCTCGACGATTTCGGGACGGGCTTCTCCTCGTTCGCCTACCTCCAGGCGCTGCCCGTCGATCTCGTGAAGGTCGACGGCTCGTTCGTGAGAGGCCTTGACACCAACTTTACGAACCGAGCCCTCGTCGGAGCGATGGTCGCGGTCGCCCACGCGCTGGGGAAAACCGTCGTTGCCGAGATGGTCGAGACCGCGCCGGAAGCCGACGTCCTCCGCGGGCTCGGCGTCGAGTATGGCCAGGGCTGGTTCTGGGGGAGGCCCGAGCCGGCGGAGGGGAGCTGAACGAAGGTCGTCAGCGGTCGAGAGTCTGACTCGACGGCCGCGCTGGCCCGAGGGTGAACCAGAAGGTCGCCCCCTGCCCCGGGCGGCCCTCGGCTCCGACCATCCCGCCGTGACGCTCCACGATCCTCTTCACGAGCGCGAGACCGATGCCCGTACCCTGGAACTCGTCTGCAGTGTGGAGCCTCTGGAAGACGCCGAAGAGCTTGTGTGCATATTCCGGCTCGAATCCGACCCCGTTGTCCTTCACGAAGAGCTCGGGGCCGCTCTCCCCAGCGCGAGCACCTACCTCCACGGTCGCGCCGGGCCGCCCTGCGCTGAACTTGATGGCGTTCCCGATGAGGTTCTCGAAGACGATGCGCACGAGACCTTCGTCCCCGACAGCGTGTGGCAGGCCGCTAATGCGGACCTCGACGCCGGCGCGGGTCGCTTCGTCCTGTTCGTCCGCGACGACGCCCCGCACGAGGCGGTCCAGGTCGAGCTTGGCCGTCTTCACGTCGGCCCGGGCCGCCCGCGATAGGGCGAGGAGGTCGTCGATGAGCTGCCCCATCCGGCGGGAGCTCTCCCGCACGCGGTCGAGGAGCCGGTTGCCCTCGGCGTCGAGGATGTCGCCATGGCTCTTTCGGAGGATCGCCGTGAAACCGTCGATGGCCCGGATGGGGGCCCTCAGGTCGTGCGCGACGGAGTACGAGAAGGCCTCCATCTCCCGCACGGCCGCCTCGAGCTCGACCGTCCGCTCCTTTACACGGTTCTCCAGTCCGGCGTTCAGCGCGCGGACTTTTCCGGCCTCGGCCTCGAGCTGAGCGCCTTTCTCCGCGAGCTCCCGCGTCCGCGCGTCGACCCGGTGGCGCAACGAGCGCGTCCAGAGGGCCGAGCCGGAGAGGAGGACGACGAGGAGGACGATCGCCGCCGCGAGCCATCGAGCGATCTTCGCGAGGGAAGACTTCTCTTCGTACGGACCAAGCCATTTCGTTCGGATTGCCCGGTATTCACCCGTCTTCTCGATGGCGGCCAGACCTTCGGACACCGTGGCGAGAAGGCTTTCTTTCCCGGGGAGGGACGCGTAGCAGTACTCCACCGAGAGCACCGGCCGCTCGGCCAGGCGGAGGTTCCTCCACCCGTGCTTCTCGATCCAGTAGAGGGCCGGTATCTTCGCAACGAGGGCGCAGTCGTACCGGCCCGAGGCCAGGAGGCGGAGCGCCTCCTCCTGCGTCGCAACCGGAACGAGCTGGCTGCCGAGCCCCTTATGGACGGCCAGGTCTTCCATGACGTCTCCCGCCATGACGAGGATACTTTTCCCGGTGAGGGATTCCAGGTCGGCGGGAACGGGGTAGCCTTCGCGTGCCACGATGGTGTGGGCGACCGTCGCGTGTGGCGGGGAGAAGTCGTAGCTCTCGGCTCTCGCGGCCGAGTAGAACATCCCCTCGACGAGGTCGATGTCGCCGGTATCCAGACCCTTCCGGATCACTTTCCAGGGGCCGAGGCGGATCTCGACCTCGATTCCGGCCTGGCGAGCGATGGCCTGCGTCAGGTCGACGTTGAGGCCCGCGGGCTGACCGTGGCGGTCCAGGAACTCGTAGGGGGGGTACTCGGCATCCCCTCCCACGACGATCCGCCTTCCGGCTTGCCCGCGGACCTCGTCGGGACCGAACCACTTTGCCTGGAGCCTTCGGAACGTGCCGTCGGCAATGACGATGGAGAGGCCTTCGTTCAGCGCAGAGAGAAGCTCACTGTCGCCCTTCCGCACGGCGAAGCAGAACCGCTGGGCGAAGTCGTCGAGAGGCTTTCCCACCGTCTTCAGGTTCTCGATGCCGGCGCTCTTCATGAGCTTCAGAGCCAGGAGCTTCTGGATGACCACGGCGTCGTACTTACCCGCCGAAAGCTCACCCAGGGCCGTCTCGAACGAGGGGAGGGCAGCGATCTCGGCTCCGGGCCGGGTGCGGCGGAGGTACTCCTCCGCGTTGTCCCCCTTCAGGACGGCCACCTTCCTGCCCGAGAGGTCCTCCGGCCCCAGAATCCGATCGTCGTCGCGGCGGACGACGATGGTCCCGTGCATCGTGAGGTAAGGGAAGGTGAAGTCGTAGAGCGCTTCCCGTTCCGGCGTCCTGCCCACGAGGGGCAGCGCCTGGATCCGTCCCTGGGCCAGGTCCTGCTTCAGGTCGTCCCAGATGCCGGTCCGGAACGTCGCCGCGCGGCCCACCGCGCGGGCGGTGGCCCGGAGGAGCTCGACGGAGAACCCGTTGGCGTGGTCTTTCCCCGTAGCGAAGCAGTAGGGCGGGTAGTCGTTCTCGCAGCCTGCAAGGAGCGGCGTCTGCGGAGACTCGTCAATCGGCGCGGACCAAACGGGCATTCCGGCCACGCCGAAGGACGCGATCAAAAGGAACAGCACCACGAGGCGGCGGGTCGATCGTCGCGAACTGATCTCGATACCCCGGTCGGACCGAAGGATGGTAACGCAGCCCGTCCTCGCCGGCGACCGAACGGCTCAGATACCCGCGACAGACGCGAGAGGTGGACGACCGTGTCCGGGGGCGCGGCGGTCCCTTCGGCCGGTCAGGCCTTCGGGGAGGGTTTGCGGCCGGCCGCCTTGCGGGCCGGCTTCGATACCGGCCCGGCCGTCTCGGCGGTCGTTGGAGCGGCCGGCGCGTCCTGGACCCTTTCGATCACGAGTGTCAGCTTTGCGACGAGAGCCGCCAGCGCTCCGATCGCGGCCCAGACGGGAACGAAGACCGCGCCGGCGATCCCCAGAACGAGCGGGATCTCCAGGAGCGTCACCCCCTTTGCGTTCCGGATGACGATGCGCCGCACGTTCCCCTGGTGGATGAGCTCCTTGACCGTGGTGAGGAGCTTTTCTCCGGTGACCTCGACTTCCTCGACGCGAACTTTCGGACCCTTCATGACGGCCTCCGAACCATTTATACGCAAGCCGGGGAGGGCGGGTTCCGGATTCCCGCCCGGGACGGAGCCGGGGGCTGATAATCGATTCGAGCAATGAACGAGCGGCCTGAAGAACCGCGCGTGAGCGCTGTGTCGTCCGAGGCGAGCACGGACTCGCGTGATGCCGCGATTACCGACGGTCGTGGGCCGGGCACGGCCGAGGCGGTCCTGAAGGCCCTTCTGGAGTCCGTGCCGGGAGCCGCGCTCGTCCTCGATCGGTCCGGTCGCGTCGTCCTCATGAACGAGGCCATGGCGAAGCGGTTCGGCACGGCGCCCCAGCTGGCAGCCGGGCGGCACACGATGGAGTTCGCGGACCGTGTCCCGAGGGAGCTGCTGGAGCATCGCCTGCGCATCGCCGACGACGTGTTCCGGACGGGGCAGGGACAGACGTTCGAGGACGAGTGCGGGGAACGGCTCCTGCTGAACCGGGCAGAACCGGTTCGCGACGAGGACGGTACCGTCCTCTCCGTCGTCCTCCATTCGACCGACGTGACGGCCACCAGGGGAGTCGAGGCCCAGCTGCGCGCGCAGATCGCCTTTCGGGAGGCCCTCGCCAACTGCCTCGGATCGGGGCTGGCCGCCGTGGACGCCACCCACAGGCTCGTTTTCGTGAACCCGGCTTTCTGCGAGATGGCGGGCTGGGAAGAGGAGGAGCTGGTCGGGCAGACGACCCCCTTCTCCTTCTGGCCCCCGGAGGAGATCCAGTCCGTCGCGCAGCTCTACCGGGAGGTCGTCGCCGGTGCGGACACTCCGAGCGGGTACGAGATCTGGCTTCGGTGCAAGGACGGGTCGCTCCGCACGGTCCACATGATGACGGCGCCTCTCATCGTCGGAGGCGAGCGGAACGGCTGGCTCGCCTCCTTCGTGGACCTCTCCGCACGCCTCGAGGCGGAAGAGGCCCTCCGCCGGAGCGAGGCGAAGACGCGGGCGATCATCGAAACCACCCTGTCACCGTTCCTCCTCTTCGACATCAAGGGGCGGGCTCTCGAGGTCAACGAGGCGACCTGCCGGATGGTCGGGCTGCCGCGTGAGGAAGTCGTGGGGCGGCAGGTGTCAGATTTCGTCGTGGGTGCCCCGCCCGGGCGGATCGAGGCGCGGCTGGCGAAGGCCGCTGCGGAGGGGGGCCTGCGGTTCGATACACGAGTGAAGGCTGCGGACAGCCGGCTCCTCGACGTCGAGGTGAGCCTCAGCCAGCTCGAGGCGGAAGGGGGGCAGCTCGTCTGCTTCCTTCACGACGTGACCGAGGCGAAAGCCGCCGCAGCCGCGCTTGCGCACGAGCGGAGGGTGCTGGCCGAGCGCGTCGCAGAGCGGACCGCCGAGCTGTCGCGGGCGAACGAGGCGCTCGCACAGGCCGCCCGCCTGAAGGACGGCTTTCTCGCGAGCATGAGCCACGAGCTGCGGACACCCCTCACGGCGATCCTCGGGCTCTCGGACCTCCTCCTCGCCGGTGGACGTGGCCCTCTGGCCGAGCCACAGGCCCGCGCCGTCGGGATGATCCAGGAGAGCGGCCGCCACCTTCTCGCCCTCATCTCCGACCTCCTCGACGTCTCGAAGATCGGAGCCGGGCGCCTCGACCTCGCCCTCGGATGGGTGGACCTCCGCGGCGTTTGCGAGGCCGCCCTCTCCCTGGTCACGCCCTCCACCGTCCAGAAGCGGCACGCGCTCTCGCTCGAGGCCCCGACCACACGAACATTCTTCCGGGCCGACGAGCGAAGGCTGAAACAGGTCCTCGTCAACCTCCTCGGTAATGCCGTGAAGTTCACCCCCGCGGGTGGGTCGATCGACGTGGAAGCGGTGGCCGACGAGGCCCGAGGCGAGGTGCGGATCGCCGTGAAGGACAACGGGCCGGGCATCCCGGCGGAGTCCAGGACCCGGCTCTTCCACCCGTTCGTCCAGCTCGATGCCCGCCTCGCTCGCGAGCACGAGGGAAGCGGACTTGGGCTGGCCCTCGTGGACCGGCTCGTGGCGCTCCACGGAGGCCACGTCGACGTCGAGAGTGAGCCGGGAAACGGGAGCCGTTTCACCGTGGTCCTCCCCTGGGTGCGCCGAGACGCGGACGCCACCGCTCCCGGTGGCCGGAAGCCCGGTTCGCTCGAAGCTCCTCCCGTGCTCCAGAGAGAGGTGCCTGCAGCCGGGACGAAGGTTCTCCTCGTGGAGGACAACGACACGCAGAGGTCGCTGTTCGAGGAGGCCCTGGTCGCCCGCGGCTTCGAGGTGGAGGTCGCCCGGAACGGGGCCGAGGCGCTCGAGAAGGCCGAGGCGTTCGACCCGGATCTCATTGTGATGGACGTCCAGATGCCCGGAATGGACGGGCTCGAGGCGACGCGTCGGCTCCGGGCGACGCCGTCGCTGAAAGCGACCCCGGTCCTCGCGCTCACCGCGCTCGTCATGCCCGGCGACCGGGAGCGCTGCCGGGAGGCGGGCGTCGACGAGTACCTCGCCAAGCCGGTCTCCCTGGCGTCTCTGGTCGGATCCATCAGCCGGCTCGCGCGGCGCCGGCCCGACTGACGCCGTCCGGCGGATCCGGGGCCGGCGAAAACCGGGGGAGTGCCCTACTTCGCCCGTGCCGGCTGGACGGCAGCGGCGAACGAGAGCTTCGGGTTTGTCTTCTTCGCCCGTTCGAGGTGCCACTCGCTCTCGAAGAGGACGAGGGGGCGTCCCTCGCCGTCGGCGAGGAGCTCCGTGTGGCCCGGGTCGTCGAAGTCGCGCGGGACGAAGCCCTCGGTCTCGATCCAGCGGGCGATCTGATGCGGGAGGCGGACGAACGAGACCTCCGCGGCGTACTCGGCGCGCAGCCGATGCTGGATCACCTCGAACTGGAGTGCGCCGACCGCACCGAGGATCGGGTCGCGCTCGAGGCGGATCGGGTCGTAGAAGACCTGGACGGCCCCTTCTTCCGAGAGCTGGTCGAGCCCCTTCTTGAGCTGCTTGCGCTTCATCGGGTCGAGGAGGACGACGCGGGAGAAGAGCTCGGGGGAGAAGCGGGGGATCCCGGCGTATTCGACGATAGGGCCCTCGCAGATCGTGTCGCCGATCCGGAGGGTGCCCGAATCCCAGAGACCGAGGACGTCGCCCGCCCAGGCCTCGTCGACAAGCGTCCGCTCCTGGGCGAGGAACTGGAGGGGCTTGTTCAGCTTCAGCGGCCGGCCGGTGCGCGCGTTCTGCACCTCCATGCCGCGCGTGAACTTCCCCGAGCAGACGCGGACGAAGGCGACGCGGTCGCGGTGCGCAGGGTCCATGTTCGCCTGGATCTTGAAGACGAAGCCGGAGAAGAAGGGCCGGGAGGGCTCGACGACCCCAACGGAGGAGTCGCGGGCCGCCGGAGCCGGCGCCAGCTCGAGGAAACGGGCGAGGAACGGCTCGACGCCGAAGTCGTTCAGGGCGCTCCCGAAGAAGACGGGGGTCAGCTCGCCCGCCAGGAAGAGATCCTGATCGAAAGGCATTCCGGCCGCGTCGAGCATCTCCAGCTCCTCGACGAGCCGGGAGTGGGCCTCGGCCCCGAGCTCGCCCGCGAGGGCGGGATCGTCGAGGTTGAAGGTCTCGGCGGCGAGCTTCGCCCCCTTCGTCTCGCCTCGCTCATAGCGGAGGAGCTGCTTGTGCCAGCGGTCGTAGACACCCTGGAAGTCCGTCCCCGAGCCGATGGGCCAGGAGGCGGGGGAGCAGGGGATGCCGAGGACCTTCTCCACCTCGTCCATCAGGTCGAACGGGTCGCGCCCGGCCCGGTCGAGCTTGTTGACGAACGTGACGATAGGGATCTTGCGCAGGCGGCAGACCTTGAAGAGCTTGACGGTCTGCGGCTCGACCCCCTTGGCGGCGTCGATGAGCATGACGGCGCTGTCGGCGGCGGCGAGGGTCCGGTAGGTGTCCTCGCTGAAGTCGTTGTGGCCCGGCGTGTCGAGGAGGTTCACGTGGCAGCCCGCGTACGTGAACTGCATGACGCTCGTCGTGATGGAGATGCCTCGCTCGCGCTCGACCTCCATCCAGTCGCTCGTGGCGTGGCGCTTGGCCTTGCGCGACTTCACCGACCCGGCGAGGTGGATGGCGCCTCCGTACAGGAGGAGCTTCTCCGTCAGCGTCGTCTTGCCAGCGTCGGGGTGGCTGATGATCGCAAAGGTACGACGCCGGGCGATCTCGGCCGCGAGGGTGTGATTCGGGTCAGTCATGGTGTTTTCCGCGCGGCCCTGGGGCCGGCCCGGCGGGCGGAATGTAGCACCCGGGGCGGGAAGGACGGGGGAACGGCAGGCTCGGCTCAGGCGATCCGGATGACGGTTTTGCCCGTCGCGTGACCCGCAGAGAGGTCGGAGAGCGCCCACGCGGCCTGATCGAGCGGGACGACCTTCCCCACGACGGGTTTCAACTTACCCGCCTCCACCCAGCTCACGAGCTGCGCAAGGTCCTCGCCGCGCGGTTTGAGCATCACCCACTGGCAGCGCTTCCGGAAGCCGAACGGGGCGCGGAACGAGACTCCGAGAGAGGCGAAGGACGGGCCCGCGCCCGGGAGGCTGGTCACGTAGACCCCCTCGTGGGAGAGGACCCGTGAGCACTCCCCGAAGCTCCGGTTCGGAACGACGTCGAAGACGACGTCCCACTCCTCGCGAGCCTTCGTGAAGTCGGTCTTCCGGTAATCGAGAAGGGTGTCGGCACCGAGGCCTGCGAGCATTTCGTCCTTGCTCGCGCTCGCGACGGCCGTCACGTGGGCGCCGAGAATCTTCCCGATCTGGACTGCGAACGTCCCCACGCCCCCGCCGGCGCCGTTCACCAGGAGGCGCTGCCCTGCGCGCAGGCCCGCCACGTCGCGCAGCCCCTGGAGGGCGGTCTGGCCCGCCATGGGCACCGCGGCGGCTTCCTCGAACGAGAGCCCCGCGGGCTTGTTCGCGACGTGGAGCGCCGAGACGACCAGCTTTTCCGCAACCGCCCCGGCGGCCGGACCGGTCGAGACGAGAACCTCCTCGCCGATCTGGAAGCCGGAGACGCGGGAGTCCATCGCCTCGATGAGGCCTGCAGCCTCCCATCCCGGGACGAACGGCTTCCTCGGAAAGACGAGGAAGGGGAACCTGCCCTCGACGATCTTCCAGTCGATCGGGTTCAGCGCGGCCGCGACGACGCGGACGACGATCTGGCCTGGCCCGGGACGCGGGTCGAAAACCTTCTTTACGACACCGTCGCGCGCATCGCCGTGCTTCTCGTAGGTCAGGGCTCGCATGGCGGCGAGCTTACTTCCAGTGCCCCCGCACCCACTCCTCGGTCTCGGGGAGCCCTCCCTGCATGACGAGGTAGCCGTTGTGTGGCTCGCGCGGGGTGATCTCGTGGGCGATCGGTGTCGTCATCATCCGCATCACCTCGGCGTGGTCGTCGGTGTGGCCGAGGACCCACGAGAGCTTCATGAGAGCGGTTTCCGGGATCATGTTGTCGAGCGGGACGATCCCGAGGTCCATCAGGTCGCGGCCGGTGTCGTAGACGTACATCTGGGCGAAGCCCCAGATCGTCTGGACGGCCATGACGACGTGGACGTTCGCCGCGGCCGCCCTCTTCAGCGCCGGGTAGAGCGGCTTGTTGACGTGCCCGAGGCCGGTCCCCGCTATGACGATGCCGCGGTACCCCTTCTCGACGAGTGCGTCGACGAGGTCGGGCTTCATGCCCGGGTAGTAGTAGAGGATCGTCGTCCGATCGTCGTAGACCGGGTCGATCAGAGGGACGCGCGTTTTGTCGCGGCGGCGGAAGTCGTCGTTCAGGGTGGTGAACGAGGTGGGGCTCACCATGGCGAGCGGGATGTCGCCGATCGTCCGGAAGGTCGAGCGGTAGGAGCTGTGCATCTTCCGGCAGCGCGTCCCCCGGTGAAGCAGCCCGTAGCGGTCGGACGTCGGCCCGAACATGCAGATCATGACCTCGGCGATGTCGGACCAGGCCGCGGTCCTCACGGAGTGAATCAGGTTCAGCGCGGCGTCGGACGACGGCCGGTCGGACGAGCGCTGCGAGCCGACGAGGACGATCGGCACGGGGCTGTTCTGGACCATGAACGACAGGATTGCCGCCGTGTGCCCCATCGTGTCCGTGCCGTGGCCGATGACGATGCCGTCGGCGCCGGCGGCGATCTCCTCCCCGATGGCGTTGGCCAGGACGATGTAGTTCTCCATCGCCATGTTTTCGGAGAAGACCCCGAAGATCTTCTTCGTCGTCAGGTTGCAGATGTCGGCCAGCTCGGGGACGGCGCCGTAGAGCTCACCCGGCGTGAAGGCGGGGATGACGGCGCCGGTCCGGTAGTCGAGCCGCGAGGCGATCGTCCCGCCCGTCCCGAGAAGCGTCACCTTCGGCAGCATCGGCCGCGAGGGGAACGCCTTCTCCGGGATCTTGTACTTTGCTTCCTTGTAGCCGACCTCGACCACGTCCACGAGGCGGTCGACGTGGAGGCCGACGTTGTAGCCGGTCTTCAGCTTCATCACGACGTGAAGGTCGTCGAACGATTCGCTCCTCGGGAGGATGACCCCCTCGAAGACCGAGCCGGCGTCGTTCGTCGCGCGGACGTCGCTCCAGACCTTCACGCCGAATTTCAGGAGGACCTCGCGCGCGTGACCCTTGTAGCCCTTGAGCGGGTCGTTCATCTCGCTCACGCGCTCACCTCCGAAGCGTTCGCGGCGGCGGAGCGAGCAGCCGCCGTGACGGCCGACTCGACCTCGCCGGCTGGAACCCGGCCCAAGAGGCCCGGCATCAGGCTCGCAAAGGCGAGGCGGCGAATCAGCTCCGCGTCGTCCTTCCGGTAGGCCCTCTCGGTTGCGGCGGCGAAGGCGGCGGGAATCCCGGCGCGCCACGCCGGAGGCTCCTTCCCGAGCGCCCGTTCGGCGAGGAGGTCGCCCACGGGGCGTGCGGGGTCGGCGGCGATCGCCAGGACGATCGGCTCCCAGGCCTGTTTCAGGACGGGCGTCGCGACGAAGCCCTCGAGGAGCTCCCTCCAGCGTTCCTCCGGGATCGCGTCGACGGGGACTGAGGCCCGACGCAGCCCCTTCAGCTTCTCGCCGAAGAGGAACGCCACGTCGCGGACTCTCGCGCCGGTCTCGCGGGCGAGACGGTCGACGAGGACGGCGCCGCCGCGGCGAATGAGGTAGTGAGCCGTCGAGACGGGCACGCCCGCCCCGGTGTAGCGCCGCTCGCGGTCCCAGGGGCGCTCGGGGAGGGTCGCCTTCAGGCGGGCGACGCGGTCCCGCGTGATCCGGGTCGGCGGGCTGTCGGTGTCGGGGTACATCCGGTCGGGACCGGGGAGGATCCGCTCGAAGTCGGTCGACCCGTCGACGAACGGCTGGCGGGTCTCGTTTGGGACCCCGAGGATGGCGTCGACGTAGCGAAGGCGGATCTCCTCGCAGGCGGTGACGGTGTCTTCCTCAGGGCCCCAGACGACGACGATCGCGTCGTCCGGCCCGCAGCGCAGGCGCCCGCGCAGCCGCTTGAGCTCGGTGCGTGTCCCGCGCGCGTCGGGCCATGCCTCGGAGTGGAGAAGGTTCGGGATCTGGTCGAGACCTGCGATGACGCGGACCCGTCCCGCCAGCTCGTGCGCGAAGACGTGCTCGGGCTGCGTTGGCCAGGAGAGGGTCCCGGTGAGCCCCGGGAGCCGCACGGCGCGGACGCGGTACGGACCTTTCCCGATCTCGAAGCCGGGGCGCATCTTCTCGTCCTCGATCCAGCGTTCCCACGCCGCGGGGCTGAGGTACGGGATCTCGGTCGCCGCGAAGAGCTGCGTCACGTCCTGCGACTCGACGCGCAGGGACGCCGCGTCCGTGAAGCCGCGGCGGTGGAGCTCGCCCTGCAGCTTCAGGAGGTTCACCTGCCGCCACGCCTCGCCGTGAACGAGACGCGGCGCCCAGCCTGCCTTCGGCACTCCCTTGATCTCGACGCGGCGGCCGCCGCGGACCGAGACGTTGACGTCCTGGCGCGAGGCGCCGAGGCCGGTGCGGACGTGCCCGGTCGAGCGGCAGACCCGCCCGACGAGGAGGATCGCCTCCTCGACCTCGTCCGGGGTGCGCAGGTCGGGCCCGGTGACGGTCTCGATGAGCGGCATCCCGAGCCGGTCGGCGCGCCAGACGATGCAGTGCCCGCGGTCGCGCACCTCGCGACAGGAGTCCTCCTCCACCGTGACCTGGGTGACGGAGAGCGTACGACCGCGAAATGGGATCTTCCCGTTCACGCCGACGACGGCGGTGCGCTGGAAGCCGGTCGGGATCGACCCGTCGAGGTACTGCTTCCGCGCGATGTGGACCTCGTCGACGATGTCGCAACCGAGCATGAGGCACTGCTCGATGGCGATGTCGATCGCCTGCTGGTTCACGAGAAAGGGCGGCGTGTCGTCCATCTCGTAGGTACAGACGTTCTTCACGTTGAGGAGGTAGACGATGTTCTTTTTCGTCTTGAACTCCATCAGCGCGGTGCCGTCGTACTCGCCGAGCTCGGAGAGGGTCGGCCGCATGTGCCGGAGGACGGTCCCGTCGTGGGTCTCGGTGTAGAGCCCTGCCGGGCAGCGGCAGAAGAGCTTCGTCGGGGTCAGGAGCTGTTGATGGACCTCGAGTCCGCAGACGAAGCCCACCTCAGCGTAGTCGAGGGTTGGGAACAACGGCCCCCCTTCCCGCGCGCGAGAACCCGGCCCGCGGCGAACGGGGCATCTTAGCTCCAGCAGGGCCGTTCGGGGCGCGAGCGGATTCCCGCCCCGTGGCTGCTATCGCAACCGCGAGGCGGGGACCTGGGTGGGCTAGAACCTGGCGACGAGCGCCGCGATCAGGGAGGTGTCGGTCTTTTCGAGCGTCGGGACGGCCGGCCGGGTCTTGTGGTCGAGGAAATAAGCGAGCTTCAGCTCGAGGAGCTTCGAGAGGGAGGTCGTCAGGCCCGCCTCGAAGTGATAGTAGGCGTCGCCGGTGTCTTTCGACTTCCAGAGGCCGGTCGCCTTCTGGATGAGGGAGACGGTCGGGGAGATCTTCCAGGCGAAAGACTCTCCCGCCAGGAAGGCGCCGCTGGACGTCGCCTCCTGGCCCGTGTACTTCTCGAACGCGCCGCCAAAGCCGGCCGAGAGGTCGAGCGTCATCGCCTCGGTCTTCACGACCTTGTAACCGGCGCCGGCGGCGGGGGCGACGAGGGAATCGAGCTGGGCGATCTCGTCGTGCAGGTAGCTGATCTCGCCGTAGACGAAGAAGCGGTCGGTGAAGCTGTACTCGTCCCTCACGAAGGCCGAGAGCTTGTCGGACGTCGTTACACCGTTCGCGTCGCTCCGGAGGTAGAGGCCCCCGAGCTTGAGGACGTTCTTCGTCTTCGGGTCGTACTTCAGGTCGAAGCCGAGATTGAAGCTCTTCGCGTCGCTGTTGCCGGAGTTCATCGAGAGGCCGGCGCCGAAGCTGCCGTGCCAGCCGGGCTTCGGCTCGTCGGCTCCCGCGGCGTCGAGGGAAGTGGCGAGGAGGGCGGAGAGGAGGAGGAACTCGAGGCTTCTCTTCAAGCAGGTCCTCCTGACTACCGCTTCTTCAGCAGGTCGCGGATCTCGGTGAGGAGATTTTCCTCGTTCGACGGCGCGGGCGGGGCGGCGGGCGCCGCGGGCGCCTCGCGCTTCAGGCGGTTGATCTGCTTGATGACCATGAAGATCGCGAAGGCGATGATGAGGAACTCGAAGGTCGTGTTGATGAAGATGCCGTAATTCAGCGTCGCGAGCCCCTTCGCCTTCGCTTCGGCGAGAGAGGCGACGGGCGTTCCCGAAAGGTTGAGGAAGAGATTCGTGAAGTCGACCTTCCCGAGGAGGAGACCGATGGGCGGCATGATGACGTCCGTGACGAGACTGTTCACGATCTTGCCGAAAGCACCGCCGATGACGACGCCGACGGCCATGTCGATCACGTTGCCTTTGATCGCAAATTCCTTGAATTCTTTGAGCATGAGAATCTCCTTTTCGAATCCGGCAATGGGTATTCCCGAAAGTCGTCCTCGTATCCAACAGGCGATCGGAAGCGCGCCCAGGCGCGAATCGGCGCTACTTTAGCATTCGGACTCGGAAGCGTTCGCGGAACACTTGGGGAGCGTGTATGACGAAGGCCGTTCAAGATATCGACCAGGGGAGACGGAAGCTCGTGGGACTGCTCGCGGGGGCAGGCGCGGGAGCGGCCGTCTTCGGGCGGGCGCTGTCGGCGCTCGCGGCAGGCGGAGCGAAAGTGACCGCCGAAATGGTGAAGCAGGCCGAGTGGGTCGCAGGCGTCGCCTTCTCCGACGAGGAGCGGGCCCTCATGCTCGAGGACCTGAACGAGGCAGCCGAGGGGATCGAGGCGCTGCGCGCGCTCGCGCTCGACAATGCCGTCCCGCCCGCGTTCACCTTCGGACCGACCCCGGGAGAGCCGAAACCGGTGCCGGCCACGGCGGCTCCGCCGCTTCGGCGCGAGCGCCCCGTCTCGAGGCCGTCGTCGGACGAGGAGCTCGCCTTCGCGACCGTCCGCGATCTCGGCCGTCTCCTTCGGGCACGGAAGGTCTCTTCGACGGAGCTCACGAAGCTCTACCTCTCGCGCCTGGCGAAGTACGACCCGGTCCTCTCGTGCGCGGTCACCATCACCTCGGAACTCGCCCTCGCCCGGGCGAAGCGGGCTGACGAGGAGCTTTCCACCGGGAAGGATCGCGGCCCTCTCCACGGTATCCCCTGGGGTGCGAAAGACCTGATCGCCGTTCCCGGCTACCGAACGACCTGGGGCTCGGTGCCGTTCAAGAACCAGACGCGCCCCGAGACGGCGACCGTCTATAGCAAGCTCGACGAGGCGGGGGCCGTCCTCGTCGCCAAGACGGCGGTCGGTGAGCTGGCCTGGGGCGACGTCTGGTTCGGCGGCACGACGAAGAACCCCTGGAAGCCGGACCAGGGCTCGAGCGGCTCCTCGGCCGGCTCGGCGTCGGCGACGGCGGCCGGGCTCGTCGGCTTCGCCCTCGGAACCGAGACGCTCGGAAGCATCGTCTCTCCCTGTACCCGCTGCGGCGTCACGGGTCTTCGGCCGACGTTCGGCCGCGTCAGCCGGCACGGCGTGATGGCTCTCGCCTGGACGATGGACAAGGTCGGCCCGATCGCCCGGTCTGCGGAGGACTGTGCGCTCGTCTTCTCGGCCATCGAGGGGAAGGATCCGCTCGATCCGTCTTCCGCCGACGGCCCTCCGGCCTGGCCGCCGCGCCGGGACCTGAAGGACCTGACGATCGGCTTCGTCGAGGAGCTCTTCGAGGAGGACCGCGGCAAGGAGGCGAAGACGGAGGAGGAGAAGGCCCGTGCCGTCGAGTGGCGGGCGATTGATCAGCGGAGCCTGGACATCCTTCGGCAGCTCGGGGCCCGGCTCGTCCCGCTGAAGGTCCCCGCGAAGACCCCGGTGGACCCTCTGTCACTCATCCTGACCGCCGAGGCGGCGACGGCCTTCAGCGCTCTCGTTCGAGACGGTCGCGTGAAGACGATGGTGCGGCAGACGGCGGACGCCTGGCCGAACGTCTTCCGCCAGGGGCGGCTCATCCCCGCCGTCGACTACCTGAGCGCCCAGAGGGCCCGGACCCTGCTCATGCGCGAGATGGACGAGTGCCTCGCCGGCGTCGACCTCTTCATAGCGCCGACGTTCGGCGGGAGCTCCCTCCTCCTGACGAACCTGACCGGACACCCGTGCGTCGTCCTGCCGAATGGCTTCCGGCAGGCGGACGGTACGCCGACCAGCATCACGTTCACGGGGAAGCTCCGGGGCGAGAACGACCTCCTCGCGGTGGCCGATCTCTTTCAGCGGGCGACCGACTTCCACGTTCGGCGCCCGAAGCTGCCGGAGGGGCCGCCGGCGAAGGGGTGAGCGCGCGAACGACCGAGGGATCCGCCCGATTCCCGCGGCTGGCCACTCGTAAGTGGTTCTGCTATCGTCCGAGCGTCTCGCGGGAGAACTCGCGTAAGGAGCTTGAGAAGATGAAAACGAGAGTCTGGTTCGTGGCTACTGCGGCTCTGCTCCTTGTTGCGCCCGCCGCGCATGCTCAGCTCGCGATCACAGAAGTCGTGGAAGGCAACGGCGCCAACTTCAAGTACGTCGAGATCCGCAACACCGGCGCGACGTCCTTCGACCTCACGACCGCTGGCGCTCAGCTCCGGCGCTACTCCAACGGCGGGACGACGGCCACGAACATCAACCTCACGGGGACGATCGCCGCGGGCGCCTTCTTCGTCATCGCCAACAATGCCACCGACTTCAATGCGATCTGGCCTCTTCCCGCGGCTGCGAACCAGTACGACTCCAACGTCAACCACAACGGCGACGACTCCTACCAGCTGTGGAACGGAACCGCCGTCGTCGATGGGTTCGCCTACGACTGGGTCACCGGGACCGACCCCGGCAACCCTGCCGCCGACGGCGCCTTCCACCGTGTCGGTTCCGCGTATCCGAACAACGGCAACTGGGGCGGCGTTGTCGCCGTCGCAGACGGCGGGACCTCCGCCAGCGGCTTCTGGATTCGTGCAGCGATCACTGCGACGAACGCCAACGCGGCTGCGGTCTGCACCCCGGGAGCGGCCGGCGGCAGCTCGGGTGCCGAGCTCCCGGTCGAGTTGCTGGGCTTCGGGATCGAGTAAGAGACCGTCAGCTTCCACGAGAGGGCCGGGCGACTCCTGAAGTCGCCCGGCCCTTTTCCGCCTTTGGCGACTCCTCCTCGCCTCGCGAGACGCTCCGCGTCAGAATCGCCACGATGCCCTTCCGGAGGATCCTCGCGCACGTTGCCCTCGTCGTGCTGCTCCTTCGAGCGGGAGGTGCGGCCGCGCTCGACCCTTCGACGCCCCTCTCCCAGTACGGTCTCGACGTCTGGCAGGACGGGCTTCCGCAGAACAGCATCCACGCGGTTCTCCAGACGCGCGAGGGGTACCTCTGGTTCGGGACGTACGAGGGGCTCGTCCGCTTCAACGGCATCTCCTTCGTCGTATACGACACGAGGAACACGGCGGCCCTGAAGAGCAACAGCGCGTGGACGCTCCTGGAAGACCGGCTCGGCACACTCTGGGTCGGGACGCTCGGCGGCGGCGTCGTCCGCTCGCGCGGCGGGGTCTTTACGCGCTACGGCGAACGGGAGGGGCTTCCGTCCGACTATGTGTGGGCCCTCGGCGAGGATGCCGGCGGTACCCTGTGGGCCGGCACGGACCGCGGACTGGCAAGGTTCGACGGGACGACCTTCCGGGCGGTTCCGCTTCCGGGGGCCCTCGACCGGCCCTCGATCCGGAGCCTCCTGGGCGCCCAGGCGGGCGGACTCTGGATCGGCACCACGACGGATGGCCTCCTGCGTTGGGACGGGAAGACGGTTCGCCGGATCCACCCGAAGGCCGGGCGCCCTCCCGGTGCGGTCTATTCCCTCGCGCCCTCCGCGGGTGGAGTCGCCGCGGCGTTCTACGGTCTCGGCCTCGTGGAGGCCGGCGAGGACGGATCCGTGCGGGTCCGGGGGAAGGAGGACGGTCTCCCGAGCGACCTCCTCTGGTCGGTCCACCGCGACCGGAACGGGGCGCTCTGGGCCGGGAGCGACGGGGCGGGGCTTGCGCGGATCTCGAAAGAGCGGATCGAGAGGTTCAGCGTCGCCGACGGTCTCTCGCACCCCTTCGTCCGTTCGATCGGCGAGGATCGGGAGGGGAGCGTCTGGATCGGGACGAACGGCGGCCTGAACCGCTTCCGCGACCGGAAGGTCCTCGTCTACGGCGCGCGCGAGGGGCTTGCCGACGAGAGCGTCCGCTCGGTGGCGCGCGCGACCAACGGGACGCTCTGGGCCGGGACCGACTCGAGCGGTATCTGGGCACTTCGCGGGGAGCGGTTCGTCGTCCCGCCCGAAGCCGCCCCTCTGCGCGGAGTGCCGGTCCGCTCCGTCGTGGCGGCACCCGGGAACGTCCTCTGGATCGGTACGAACGGAGCCGGTCTCATCCGCCTCGCGGGTGGAAAGCTGACCCGTTTCACGAAGAGAGACGGCCTTCCCTCCGACGTCGTCTACGCTGTGGCGCTCGACGCAAACGGGAACGTCTGGGCCGGGACCTACGGAGCGGGCGTGGCGCGGTACGACGGAAAAGGCTTCACCGTCATTGACCGCGCCCACGGCCTCCCTCGAGACGTGATCCGCTGTCTCCTCCCGGGTCGCGACAGAGCGATGTGGATCGGCACCGACGGCGGGGGGCTCGTGAGGCTGAAGGACGGTGTCCTCACCGTCCTCGACACGCGGCATGGCCTCGCGAACGACGTCGTCTTCTCCCTCCACGAGGACGCCGAGGGGCTTCTCTGGATCGGCACCTCGGGAGGCCTTTCCCTGCTCCGCGGTGACGGAAGCCTGCGCTCCGTCCGCCAGGCCGACGGGCTCCCCGACGACAAGGTCTTCCAGATCCTCGAAGGGGGCGGCGACGGCCTCTGGATGAGCTCGAACAAGGGGATCTCCCGCGTCTCGCGGTTCGATGTGATCGAGAGGATGGCCGGGCGGCGGGGGCCCTTCCCGGCCCTCTCCCTCGGCCGTGCCGACGGTCTTCCGATCGCTCAGTGCAACGGCGCCTCCTCCCCCGCGGGCCTGCGTGACGTCGACGGACTCCTCTGGTTTCCGACGCTGAAGGGACTCGTCGGTGTCGATCCGGCCCGGCTCCGGTCGAACACGATGGCCCCTCCCGTCGTCATCCACAGTGTGCTCGTCGACGGCCGTCCCGTGGTGGGCGCCTCGCCCGTCGAGCTGCCGCCCCGAACCGGCAAGATCGAGATCCACTACGACGGTCTCAGCTTCCAGGCCCCGGAGAAGGTCCGGTTCCGGTACCGGCTGGAGGGGTTCGAGGCGTCATGGGTCGACGCGGGGACCCGCCGCTCGGCCTTCTACACGGCCCTCCCGCCAGGTGACTTCGTTTTCCGCGTCGTGGCCGCAAACAACGACGGCGTCTGGAACGAGACGGGTGCCCGCTTCGCGTTCCGCCTGAAGCCGGGCCTCCATCAGAGGCTCGGGTTCCGGGTCGCGGCTGTCGTCTTCCTCCTCGTTGCCGCCGGGACCGGCTACGCGCTCCGAATGAGGGGCGTGAGGGCCCGGCAGACGGAACTGCAGCGCCTCGTCGACGAGAGGACCCGAAGCCTGGTGGCGGAGATCCAGCGAGCCGAGGAGCTGAGGCGGCAGTCGGACGGAGCCCTGCGCGAGGCGGCCGAAGCGAACCGGGCCAAGAGCCGGTTCCTCGCGAACATGAGCCACGAGCTCCGGACACCGCTGAACGCCATCCTCGGCTACGCCGAGCTCCTGGCGGACGAGCCGGAGGTCGCAGAGAGCCCGAGGGCGCTCGAGGACGTCGGGAAGATTCGCGGTGCGGGCGGCCACCTCCTCCAGCTCATCGGGGACCTCCTCGACCTCTCGAAGATCGAGGCGGGCCGGATGGAGATCGTCGCCGAGACGTTTGCGGTTGCGGACGTGGTCGAGGAGACCGCGCGGACCGTGCGGCAGCTCGTGGAGGCCAACCGGAACCGCTTTATCGTGATCGTCGATCCGGACGCGGGGCTGATGACGTCCGATGCCCTCCGCCTCAAGCAGGTCCTCTTCAATCTTCTCTCGAACGCAGGGAAATTTACCCAGGACGGGACGGTGGAGATGGACGCCCGCCGGGAGCATGGCCGTGGCGGCGACCTCCTCGTCTTCCGCGTGGCCGACACGGGGATCGGGATGAACGCCGGGCAGCTCGAGAAAGCCTTCACGCCGTTCGTCCAGGGCGACGCGTCGCTCACCCGGCGCTTCGGCGGTACGGGGCTCGGGCTGGCGCTTTCGCAGCACCTGGCCCGCGTGATGGGGGGAGGCATCTCGGTGACGAGCGCCGAGGGACGGGGAACGACCTTCCTCGTCGAGCTTCCCGTCGAGGCTCCGGCCCCGCGCCCGGCGTGAAGCCGGTCAGATCGTCGCTCGAGGTGTAAACGCCGGGGCGGCGCCGCGCGTCGGTACAGGCAGCCCACCGAGACCGGCGCCGCAATCGAACGGACCGCCGCCGGCCAGAACGGTAAGGGAAAAGGAGCTCGGGTATGAAGCAGTTTCTCCGGACGTCCCTCGTCCCCGTGGCCGCGGCCCTCGCCCTGGCGCTGGTCGCCGCCCCCCTCCTCGCCGTCGACCCGCCGCCCGGTCCGCCCCCCGCAGCGCAGGGACCGCAGGGGCCCCTCGCCGGCTACCTGCGCTGCCTGCACGTTGCCGGCCTGACCGATGTCCAGAAGGCGGACGTGAGGGCGCTCCTCGAAGCGTCGAAGCCGGAGATGGAAGCACTCCATGCGGCGCTGAAGGCCGACCGCGAGGCGCTTCGAGCCGCCATTTCGGCTGCGAGCCCGGACCCGTGCGCCGTCGGTACCGCATTCCTGAAGGTCGAGGCCGACCACAAGGCGATCGGCGAAGCCGCCAGGACGGTGCGGACCGCGATTGAGGCGTTCCTGACCCCCGAGCAGAAGGCGAGGCTCGAGGGATGCCTGAGGGCGCCGAGGCCGAATGCCGGCGAGAACGAGGGCGAGGAGGGCTGAAACTTCTCCGGCGAGTTCCTCTCGAAAACCGGCTGTCGAGCACCCCCGGGGCCGAAGGCTCCCGGGGGTGCAGGCTTCCCGCCGGCTAGCTC
>DIAY01000044.1 GCA_002414905.1 Holophagales bacterium UBA5066
GGTGACCAGCGACGACGTCCTGGCGGCCGTCCGCACGTCCCGCGCCGCGGTCTCGACCTTCGTCGGCCTCGCCGACCTCAAGGAGGCCGAGGCCCCGGACGCGAGGACGGTCCGATTCACGACTCACACGGCCGCGAGGGACTTCCTCCTCGCCGTCTCCGCGCTGTACATCGTGCGACCGGCCGGCGGTACCTTCATGGGCACTGGGCGCTACCGCGTCGTCGCAAGGACGCCGGAACTGATCACCCTGCGGCGGCACCCTCGCCCCAATCGCCCCTTACCGTTTTTCGACGAGGTCCGGTTCCGACGGATGCAAGGGCCCCTGGCGGATCTTCGGCTGCTGCGCGAGGGGCGCGACCTGGCCGTCCTCGAGCCGACCCGCGCGATGGTCGACGAGATCCGCGACGACCCCCGCTACCAGGTGATGACGACGCAGTCGGGAGGGCTGACGTACCTCGCCATCGGCTTTGCGGCCGGGCCGGGGCCGCTCGGCGACGTGCGCGTCCGGCGTTCCCTCCGCCTCGCGATCGACCTCCCGGAGCTGGCCAGGGCCGGGACGATCGCGGGGGGTACGCCCGCGGGGCAGCTCGTGCCACCGGGCACGTTCGGTTTCGACCCGGTGCGGACCGCCCCGCACCGCGACGTCGTCGAGGCCCGCCGGCTCCTCGCTGCCGCGGGCCTGCCGAACGGGTTCGACGCGGCCCTCGACGTGAATCCGCACGGACGCCAGGCCGCGGAGGCCCTGGCGAGGCAGGCTGCCGAGGCGGGAATCCGCCTCCACGTCACCGTGTACTCTCCCGACGAGTTCGTCGCCCGCATCCAGGGGAAGAGCCCGCTCTACCTTTACAGCTGGTACGTGGGCGAGGACGCCGGGCACTCCCTCCGAAGCGCGTTCCACACGAAAGATCCGGTCCGGGTTCTCGGCACGCTCAACCGGACGGGATTCTCGAATCCGGCCATTGACCGGATCTTCGTGACCCTGGCCGCGACGACCCGAGCGGAGGAACGCCAGCGGCTGCTCCGCGAGGTCCTGGGCCTCCTCGACACCGAGCTCCCCTGGATTCCCCTCTTCTCCGCACGACAGGTCCGCATCCTCCCCGCCGGGCTCGGCCTGCCGCAGCGTGCTGACGGGCTCTTCGTCGTCACCGAGGCCCGGCCGGCGGGCCGCGGGCGCTGACGCGACGGCGGACGGGGACGGGGAGCGGGCCGGGCCCGCTCCCCCTTCCGACACCCCCTATTTCGTCTTCACGGGGTCTGCGGGGCGCTTCGGGAGCGTCATCGGCTCCTTCTCGATCGCCTTCAGGACCTCCGCCACACCCCTTTCGAGCTGCGGGTCGCGACCGGCGGCCACCGAGGCCGGATCGTTCTCGACCTCGATGTCGGGGGCGACGCCCGATCCTTCGATGATGTAGCTCCCGTCGACGTCGTTCGTCGCCTGCTGCGGGACGAAGACCTGCCCGCCGTCGAGGAGCGGCCCGCGACCCGAGATGCCGACGACGCCGCCCCATGTCCGCTTGCCGATGAGCGGACCGAGGCCCGCCTTGCGGAAGCGCGCCGGGAAGATGTCGCCGTCCGAGGCCGAGGTCTCGTTGATGAGGGCGGCGAGATGCCCGTGGAAGACGCTGTAGGGGTAGGTCATCGGCTCGTCGCCCGCCATCCCGAAACGGGTTCCGAGGAGCTTCGTGTCGAGCCGCTCGAGGATCCACTGTGAGACGTTCCCGCCGCCATTGGAGCGGACGTCGACGACGAGACCCTCCTTGCGGATCTGCGGGTAGTACCACTTGAGGAACTCGTAGATGCCGGGAGCGCCCATGTCGGGGATGTGCAGGTACCCGACCCGACCGCCGGAGAGCTTCGTCACCTTCTCGAGGTTGCCGAGGACCCAGTCGAGGTAGAGCAGCGACGCCTCGTTCTCCACCGGCTCGTAGGTCGCCTTGCGCGCCCCCTCCGAAGACGGCTTGCCGTTCAGCGTCAGGGTGACGGGGTAGGTCTTGTGCTGGAGGAGACGGTAGGGATTGTCGCTCCCCGTCAGCTCCTCGCCGTCGATGGCGAGAACGTAGTCGCCGACCCGGGCGTCGACGCCGACCGCCGTGAGCGGCGAGCGGTATCTGTCCTCCTCGTTCTGCCCGCGGAAGATCGTCGCGATGCGGTACCGCCCGGCCTTCGCGTCGAGCTCGAAGCGTGCGCCGGGAAGGCCGACCTTCGCGCGCGCCGGGCGCTCGATGTCCCCTTCCTCGACGTAGGCATGCCCGACGCTCAGCTCGGCCACCATTTCGCCGAGGACGTACGTCAGGTCGGAGCGGTGGGAGACGTATGGCAGGAGCGCCCGGTACCGGTCTCCGATCGCCTTCCAGTCGTACCCGTGCATGTTCCTCACGTAGAAGAAATCGCGGTAGCGGCGCCAGACCTCGTCGAAGATCGTCGCCCACTCCTCGGCGGGCACGCGATCGACCACCAGCTCCTTCGTCGAGACGCTCTTCGGCTCCTTCGCCTTCGGCTTGACGTCCCAGAGCTTGAAGCCCCTCTCCTTGCCGCCGCCGCGCACGAGCACCTTCGACCCGTCGCCGGAGACGGTCCAGCCGTCGACGTCTGCGACGAGCTCGCTCTCCTCGCGCTCCTTCAGGTCGTAGATCGCGAGAGAGGACTTCCGGTCGCTGTCGCGTCCGTAGTAGGCGGCGCCCTCCTTCGCGTAGAGGAGCGCGGTCTTCGTCACGGCGAGCCCGTCGAGGTTGTCGGCCTCTATCGGGACGCGGACGACGCGCGATGCGAGACCGTCCCAGTCGATGACGACGGGCTTCGGCGCCTTCGCCGCGTCCTTGCCGGCATCGCCGTCCTTCCCGTCCGGGCCCTTCTTTACGTCCTTCGCGTCGCCGGGCATCACCTCGTCGCTCCGGGGCGCAAAGGGGCTCGCGACGTCCTTCCTCAGGGCGAGGGCGAAGATGCCGGTCCTGCGGTTGCCTGCGTAGTTCCACTCGATGTCGGAGATCTGGGGGGCGAACTCCCGGTTCGAGAAGAAGTAGAGGAGCCGGCCCTCGGGGTCCCAGGCGGGCGAGCTCGACGAGAAGAGCTCGCTCGTCACACGCTTCACCTTGCCGTCGGCCACGCTCCAGACGTGGAGGACGCGCATCCCGGTGTGTTCCCCCATCGAGAAGGCCAGGTGGGCACCATCGGGCGACCAGGCGTAGTCGAAGATTCCGCCGAAGCGGTCGTCGGCGATCTCGGCGACCTTCTTTCCGGCCACGGTCACGACGTAGAGCTTCCCGTCCTTGTCGGCGAGCGCGAGGCGGGCGCCGTCGGGAGACCATTCCGGCGCCGTGAGCATCGATCCGAAGGTCGTCGTCAGCTGCTCGGGCTTGCCGGAGCCGTCCTGCGCGACCAGCCAGACCTGCTCCTCTCCGCTCCGGTCGGAGACGTAGGCGATCGTCCTGCCGTCGGGGGACCACCTCGCGTGCCTGTCGTGGGCGTTCGAGGAGCGCGTCAGGTTGCGCGTCGGTCCATTTTCGATCGGCGCCGTGAAGACGTCGCCCCGGGCGACGAAGAGAGCCCGCTCGCCCTTCGGCGACAGGCTGAAGCTCTCGATCCGCTTGTCGGCCAAGACCCGGGACGGACGCGAAGCGAGACCGTCGGACGGGACGGTGATGGCGAGCGCCGAGTCGGCCTTCGCCTTCACGTCGTAGAGGCGCAGCTCGCCGCCGAGCTCGTAGACGATGCGGCCCACGGAGTCCGAGCTGGCCCAGCGGACATCCCACGTCGTCGTCTTCGTGAGATTCTCGACACTTCCGCCCGACGGGTCGGCCGAGTAGAGGTTCAGCGTGCCGTCGCGGTCGGAGACGAAGTAGATCTTTCCACCGATCCACATCGGATCGCGCTCCGTACGCTTCGAAGGCGCGATGACCTTCGACGTGCCGGTCGCCAGGTCGTAGACGAAGAGGTCCTGCGCCCAGCCCCCCTCGTAGCGCTTCCAGGTGCGGAAGTCGCGGAAAAGGGGGGAGTAGACGAGCTTCGTTCCGTCGGGGCTGAAGTCTCCCGCACCCGCCGTGTACATCGGCAGCTTCGCGGGGAGGCCTCCCGTGACGGGGACCGTGTAGAGCGCCGACTCCACCTTCGCGCTCTCGGCATCGCGGAGCGAGCGGAAGAGGACCTTCGCCCCGTCGGGCGTCCAGCCGTAGACCTGGTTGTCGCTGCCGTGACGTGGTGCGCCGGGTCCACGCGCCGGGTACCACGTGAGGCGCTTCGGAACGCCGCCGTCGGACGGTACGACGTAGACCTGCTCGTCTCCCTCGTACTGGCCGGTGAATGCGATCCACTTGCCGTCAGGCGAGAACTTCGGGAAGAGCTCCTGCCCCGGATGCGCGGTCACCCGCGCGGCCAGGCCGCCCGTGGCGGGCGCCGTCCAGATGTCGCCGCCGTAGCAGAAGGCGACGCGACTTCCGTGAACGTCGGGGTAGCGGAGAAGCTTCGTCTGGGCCGCGGCGGGAAACCCGAAGAGAAGGGCCACGGCGGCGGCGGCGAGGGGGGCCGAGAGGCGCGCGAAGCGCCAGGCACGTCGGTTCATCGGATCCTCCGGGGGCATGGTAACGCCCGGCGGTCCGGCCAGCCCGACGCCCGGGGCCGGCCCTGCCCGCAGATATCGGCCTTTCGTGGCCGGATCCTGCGGGATTCTTCGTTCCGGAGACCTGATGGAGCAGCCTGGAGGCCAACCTGGGAACCGTGCCCCCGGGACCGTGCCAGGCGTGAACTCGTGTATTGTTTTCAACAATACACGAGTTCACGCCTGGCACGAAACTCAATGGCACGAAACTCAATGGCACCGGATTCCCTGGTCAGAGGACGGCCCGGCTGCCTAGGTGTAGGCCGGCGGTGCATGCTCCGCCGGCCGCCTTGTTCAGATTTTCGGCCTCAGGATCTTCCGCTCGAATGCGAGCCAGCGGGCGACGTCGGTCGTGTACCAGCGGGAGAAGCGGCGATCGGACGGGCCACCCGCGAGGGCGGTCTCGGCGGCGTCGGTCGCGAGGTCGGTGACGAAGCGCCAGGAGGGACAGAAGGCCGACTCGCGCCCCGCGAGGTTCAGGACCTGGCCCTGCACGACGGTCGCGCGGCCCCCGACGACCGGAAACGGCCCACGGTCGAAGCCGAGGAACGCCGGGAGCTTGCCGCCGAAGAGGAGGTGGCGCATGAAGACGGGACGAGTCTCTCCCCAGGCGGGGACCGCGGCCGGGTCGACGCCGTCGAGCGCCGCGCGGGCGACGCGGGAAACGAATGCGGTCTTTCTCTCTCCGCCAAACCACTCGGGTCCCCCCTCACGGGCGAGGACATCGTCGAAGAGGCGGAAGAAGAACGGGTGGATAAGCGATGCGTCGCGGAGAGCCTGCCACGCCACGCCACCGAAGAGGCCCTCACCGAAGAGCTCCTCGCAGAGCGCTGCGTAGAGCTTCTCGAAGAGGACGGCACCCGTCGACGCCGCGTCGTAGCGCCGGTCCCAGGCGCGCAAGAGGCGGACCGCCGGGATATCGGGCAGGTCCGCGTCGAGAGCCGACAGGAGACGACGGGCCTGCCCGGAGACGACGTCGGCCTGCATCGCACCGAGGTCGGCCGCGGCGAGCTTGCGCCCGCTGCCGCAGCGCTCGGCGAGAAGCTCGCGGAGGCGGTCGGCCCGGTCGCTCCCCATCGACAGCGTGACACCGACAGGCTTCCATGCGCCGTGGCCACTGTCGTTCGCGGTGACGAGGAGGCCGTCGGGCGGGTCGAGGACGCGCGCGAGGGAGGCGGGAGGGAGCGGACCTGCAGAAAGCGCACCGGGTTCCCAGCCACGGAGCGGCAGCAGTCCGGTCCCGTGGGGGCGGGACGGCAGGAGGCCCGACTGCTGGGCCGCGACCCGGCCGTCCCTGCCGGAGAAGAGCCAGTTCGCGGGGATTGCGATGCGCGAGGCGGCCTCCGCCGCGTGCTCGACGTCCGGAGC
>DIAY01000086.1 GCA_002414905.1 Holophagales bacterium UBA5066
GCCGAGGGGAAGCGCCGACCGGGCCAGGACGCTGCTCGGAGACTCGTCCTCGCCCGGCACCCTGTCCATCGTGGCCTTCGGGCCGGCGATCTGGACGTCCCGCACGCCGCTCTCGGTGACGCTCCGGATGGACCACCCTCCGCCGCGGAGGGCAGCGCCGTAGGTGATCCGGTACTCGGTGACGAGCTCCCCTTTCGGCGTCGAGTAGAGAGACGGCCGCGGCCCGATGATGATCCGGCGCAGGGTTTTCGGGCTCTTCAGGACGACCGCTGGCGTCCAGGCGCCCCCCTTCTCCTCGAGCCGGAGAATCCGGTGCTCGGTCGCTGACGCGGAGAGGAGGAAGAGCGTCCGCTCCTTCAGCGGGTGCCACGTGAGACCCTTCAGAGTCGTTCCCGCGGGGGCCTTCCAGGCGACAGGAGCCGAGGGCTCGCCCATCCTCCAGAAGCGTAGGTCGTATCCCGAGGGGCTCCTGACCTCGAGAGCGACGAGGCTCCCCGCGGGAGAGACCTCGTAGTCGACGACCGACTCCCCCGGCTCGAGCGCGAGCGAGACGGCGCCACCCGGGGAGGCCACCACGACCCTCTCGGGCGTGTCGAACGGCGAGGGCTCGGTCTTCTCCTTCGAGAAGGCGAAAGCGGGGAGGAGCGCGAGCAGGACGAGTGCCTTGGCGTTCTTCATCGTCTTCCTGTACCCGTAATCATCTCTCACCGTGGAGGGCCTTCGGCCCAGCCTGGGCGAACGAATACGGGCACCTCACGGCGCCCGGTTGCTCATTCGTTCTTTCTGATGAAGGCCCCTACTTGCGTTTCCGCAACCGACGAGGATCGCTCAGGAGGCGCGGCGGGCCTTCGTCGTTTTTCCGGATGATGAGCTTCAGCGGGACACCCGCGAGGTCCCAGTGCTCGCGGAGCCGATTCTGGAGAAATCGCTCGAAGGAGAAGTGGAGCGGCTCGTCGCGGTCGGAGAAGAGCCGGATGAGGGGAGGCTCGGAGGCGACCTGAACGGCGTAGCGGATCTTCAGCTCGCGCCCGGACTTGCCCTTGGGGAGCTGCGCCTCGAAGGCTCTTTTCAGGACGCGATTCAGCTCGCCCGTCGGGAACTTCGTGGCCGACCGGCGCGCGACGGCGTCGGCCTCGGGAAGGAGTTTGTCGATCCCGAGCCCCGTCTTCGCCGAGACGGTCATGAAGGCTGCCCCGCGGGTGAAGATGAAACGGCGGCGGACTTCGTCGCGGAGGTTCTCCTGGGCCTTCTCGTCATCCGCGAGGAGGTCCCACTTGTTCGCGACGAGGATGAGGCCCCGGCGCGCCTCCTCGGCGTAGCCGGCGATGTGGGCGTCCTGCGCGGTGATCCCTTCCGACGCGTCGAAGATGATGATGGCCACACGCGCACGCTCCATCGCCTTGCGGGCGGCGACGACGGAGAGGAGCTCGGCCGAGTCGGTCGTCTTTCCCTTGCGCCGGATGCCCGCGGTGTCGACGAGGATGTAGCTCTTGCCGGCGCGCGTCAGGGCGACGTCGACGGGGTTGCGGGTGGTGCCGGCGATCTCGGAGACCATGACCCGGTCAGCGCCCAGTATCCGGTTGACGATCGACGACTTTCCGACGTTCGGGCGGCCGATGATGGCGACGGGAAGCCCCTCGACGCGAGTCTCGGGATCGAGGTCTTCGGGGAGGTGCTTCTCGAGCTCCTCGAGGAGCTCGTCGGTGCCGATGCCGTGGACGGCCGAGACGCCGAAGAGGTCGTCGAAGCCGAGCTCGTAGCCCTGCTCGAGCCCCTGCTCGGCTTCCTTTCGGTCGATCTTGTTCCAGGCGATGACGACGGGCTTGCCGAGGGCGCGCAGGCGGGAACCGATCCGCTGGTCCTCGGGGAGGACGCCGTCGGCCCCGTCGAGGACGAGGACGATGAGGTCGGCATCGACCACGGCGTCGAGCGCCTTTTCGCTCGTCCAGGCGGCGAACCCGCCGGCCGCGTCGAGGTCGAGACCGCCGGTGTCGACGAGGCGCCACCGCCGTCCCGACTCGCTCACGAGGTCGAGGGAGAAGGAGTCGCGCGTCATGCCGGGCCGGTCGTGGACGAGCGCCTTGCGCGTGCCGGAGAGCCGGTTGAACAGGGCCGACTTGCCGACGTTCGGGCGGCCGACGAGGGCGACGGAGTAAATGTGGGGACCTCGCGGAGCCTTGGGCTTTGCCATCAGCGGCGCCGTCCGCGGGGAGGGCCGCCGGAAGTCTTCCGTGGCGGTCCGGCCGCGCCCTTGCGAGCCGGCCCGCGCGGGCTCTTCTCCCCGCTCCGGGGCCCTCGTGGCGCCGGCCGCCGAGCGGCCGCGCGCTCGATGACGGCGGGGCGCGAGGTGCGCTGCAGAGCCGAGGCTCCCGCGAGCCGGAAATCGAGGAGACGCTTGTCGAAGTCGGCGCGGATCAGCTTGACCCGGAGATGGTCGCCGAGGCGGAAGACGCGGCCCGTCGAGGTGCCGACGAGGCGGTGCTCGACGTCCTCGTAGCGGTAGAAGTCGTCTTCGAGGGCGTCCATCGGGAGGAGGCCGTCGGCGTAGACCTCTTCGAGGGTGATGAAGAGACCGAAGGGGACGACGGCCGATACGTAGGCGTCGAACTCCTCCCCCACCCGCTTCGAGAGATAGACGAACTTCTTCCACGACTGCGCCTCGCGCTCGGCCGATTCGGCGCGCCGCTCCCTCTCGGAGCAGTGCGCGGAGGCGTCGGAGAGCCAGCGCTCCCGGCTCTCGGCCTCGGCCGTGGCCGGGGGCTTGTGAGAGGCGATCCACTCGCAGAGGGCCCGGTGGACAACGAGGTCGGGGTAGCGGCGGATGGGCGAGGTGAAGTGGGCGTAGTAGGTGGCCGCGAGGGCGTAGTGGCCGCGACAGACAGGGGCGTAGAGGGCCTTTTTCTGCGCGCGCAGTACGAGGTCGGAGACGAAACGCTCCTCCGGCTTGCCCTCGGCCTGGTCGAGGATCGACTGGAAGACCGCCGGGCTGACGAGATCGTCGTCCGCGGGGAGGTCGTAGCCGAGAGGCTCGAGAACGGCGCGCAGATCGCCCAGCTTGCGGTCGTCGGGCTTGTCGTGGACGCGGTACATCGCCGGGGTCGGGACGAAGACGAGGTGCCGGGCGACGGCTTCGTTGGCCGCGAGCATGAGCTCCTCGATGAGCCGGTGCGCCTCGTTACGGACCGCCTTGACGATGGCGACGACGTCGCCCGTCTCGCCGAGGACGAGGTCGGCATCGGGAAGGTCGAAGTCGAGCGAACCCCGGCCCCGGCGCATCCAGCGGAGCGCGAATGCGGCCTTGCGCGCCACGAGGAGCATGGGCCTCACCTCGGCAGGGACTTTCTCCTCGCCGGGCTCCTCGCCCTGGAAGAACGCCGCGACGCCGCTGTAGGTGAGGCGCGCCTTCGAGTGGATGACGCTCCGGTAGAACTCGGCCGCGATGGTTTCGCCCTTCGCATCGAGCGTGAGCTGGGCCGTGACGGTTCTCTTCTCCTCGCGGGGGCGCAGGGAGCAGAGGTCGTTGGAGAGGCGCTCGGGGAGCATCGGGATGGCACGGTCGGGGAAGTAGACCGAGGTCCCCCTCTCGAAGGCTTCGGCGTCGAGGGCCGAGCCGGGAGTGACGTAGTGCGAGACGTCGGCGATGTGGATGCCGAGGCGGAAACCGCCACCGGGGAGCTCCTCGGCCGAGATCGCGTCGTCGAAGTCGCGGGCGCTCTCGCCGTCGATGGTGACGACGCAGTCGCGGGTGAGGTCGCGGCGGGTCCGCCACTCGCCGTCCTGGATCGCGGCGACGGCTCGCTCCGACTCCTCGACCGACTCCCGCGTGAACGTCCGGGGAATTCCCCACTTGCGCGCCACGACCTCGACGTCGATTCCCGAGTCGCCCGGGAAGCCGATGAGCTCGATGACCTCGGCCTGGGCGAGACGGTGCTCGTCCGGCCACGCGGTGATGCGGGCGTCGACGTAGATGCCGTCCGGGGCGTTGAGGTCCTTGCCGTCGGGGACGCGCAGGAGGGCGTCGATCTTCGTGTCGTAGGGAACGATGACGGTGCCGTCGGGTCCGCGGGCGATCCGTCCGACGACGGTCTCTCGGCGCCTCACGAGGACTTTCGTGACCGTGCCGGTCTGGGTCGGTCCGCGGAAGCCGGCTCGGGGCTTCGCCTTCTCGACGAGCACGAGGACGAAGTCGCCGTCGAGGGCCGAGCCCGCCCCGCCCCTCACGATGGGAAGGTCAGGGACGCCGCGCTCGCCCGAGAGGAGCCAGGCCCGGCCTTCGCCCCGGATGGCGATACGGCCAGCCGTGAGATTCGTGTACTGGATGAGGGAGAGCTTTTCGCCGCGGGTTCGGACGACGAGGCCCTTGCGCTCGAGGCCTTCGACCTCGGCGTGGAGAGCTTCGAGGGAGGATTCGTCGGGTGAGGCGCCGAGGATGTCCCTGGCGAGCTCGCGGAAGGAGAGGATGCGCCGCCCACGCGGCGAGAGGGCCGCGAGAACGCGGTTTTCGGGAGTTCCTGGAGTCTGAGCGGTCAATGGGTCCTTTCGGGGCGCCCCGCCGAGGCAGGCCTCCTCCGCACGAGGCGAGGAGGGATGGTGCGAAAGGGGGGACTCGAACCCCCACGGCTTGTTAAGAGCCACAAGGTCCTGAGCCTTGCGCGTCTACCAGTTCCGCCACTTTCGCACGAGCGGGGAGCGGGAGGATACGACGCGTCGGGAGGGACGTCAAACAACGGAGGGCCTCCGAAACGCTGCGCCGGCGCGTTCCGCTCGCTCAACCCGCCAGGTACTCCAGCGCGGCCTGGTCGTCGGGAAAGGTGCGGATGAGGGTATCGAGTCTCGTCAGCTTGAGAAGCGCCAGGACCCTGTCCCTCGGCCGGACGATCGCCATCCGGCGGTCCTGCTCCTCGAAGCGCTGCAGGTAGCCGATGAGCTCTCCGAGGCCGGTGGAGTCGAGGGTGTCGATCTTCTCGAAGTCGAGGAGAACCGGCCCCTCGTCTTCCTCGAGGACCTTCTCGAGGAACCCGGAGAACTGCCGGGCGCTCTCCCCCATCTTGACGACTCCCTGGATCCTGAGGATCGTCGCGCCGTCACGCCGCTCGCGGATGATGATCACTTCGCGCCCCCGGCGGCTCGCTCGCGAGCGGAGACGAATCGCCCGATCCGGTCGCGATCGCGCGCGGAGAGCTCGAGAAAACGGAGCCCGAAGACGGGGCGGAACGAGGAAGCCTCGTAGGCCCGCCGCGCGACCTGTCCGCGGCTCCGTACGGAGTCCGGGTCTTCGGGGAGGAAGAACTCGACGTCCACGACCCGGCCGACGTTCAGCTCGCCGTCTACCTCGGCCAGGAGGCCGTTCACGGAGACGTTGAGCGTCTTCCCGTGCACCGTCACGCCTTCCACCCGAAGCTCGTGGACCCGAAGCATCGTGTTCACCTCCCGGCGGGTGGCGACCTCGGTGAGACGGCGCACCTTGTCGAGCAGCTCGCCGTCGGGAAACGGAGCGAGAAGGAAGTCGTTGATGCCGGAGACGAGGCACTCCTCGAGGTGCGTCGAGCCGGACGGCACGACGACCATGATGGAGGTGGCCCGCCAGCGCGGGAGCGAGCGCAGATGCTGGGCCGCTCTCACGCCGCCCTCCGGGCCGAATCCCTCCTCGAGGACGACGAGGTCCGTCGCGGGCGAGGCCGGGAGCGCGTCGAGACCTTCGATGGTCGCGACCGGCGTGACGAGGAAGTCGCCGCGGGCGAGGACCTCCTCGCAGCGGGCGAGCAGGCCGTCGCGGCGTCCCGCGAGGATGACGTGACGGGGAGCCGGAGAGGACGTCACGCCTCGATTCCCTTTTTCACCGTCACGGCTCCCGAGCAGACGCGCCGTCCTTCGGCGTCGGTCACCGTCCCCTCGAACCTCACGATCGGACCGAGGACGCCGACGACCCTCACGTCGACGCTGAGAACGTCGCCGCTCTCCGGCGTCCGGTCGAAGACGAAGTCGGAAACGCCCGCGAGGAAGCCGGTCCGGCCGATACCGGGGTCTCCGCCTTCGAGGAGAAGCGCCGACTGGGCGACGACCTCCACCAGGGTGAGCGGCGGGAGGAACCCGTCCGCATCCGTCCGCCTTCCGTTCCCGGTGACGAGAGCGCGAACGCGCCCCTCGGCCGGCCCGCGCTTCTCGACCGTGCGCTCGACGAAGCGGAAGGGGTAGACGTGGGGAAGGTCCTCCCTGACGGGATTCACGCGGCCTTCGTCTCGACGAACTCGCAGAGGGCATTCACGGAGGCGAAGGCCTTGACCCCCACCTCCTCGTCCTGGACCTTTATGCCGAACTCCTTCTCGATGCCGAGGACGAGCTCCAGCGCGTCGATCGAGTCGAGCCCGAGTCCGCCGGGGTCGTCTCCGAAGAGGGGGGCGTCGTCCTTGATGGACCCCGGCTCGACCTCCAGCTTCAGCTGCCGGACGATCAGCGCCTTGACGCGCCCTTTCATCTCTTCAACCTGCTCCATTACGCCTCCTTCCGGGCGATCTGCCGGAGTATACGAGGCGCGGAGACCTGCCGGACGACGGGCCCGTCAGCCGACGAATCCGCCGTCAACGCGAATCGTCTGGCCGGTGAGGTAGGCCGCTCCGTCCCCGCAGAGGAATGAGACCAGGGGCGCGACGTCGTCCGGGACGCCGAAGCGGCGCAGAGGGATCCGTCTGGAGAAGTCTTCCCGGGCCTCGGTCGTTCAGGAACGAGATCATCTCCGTGTCGACGAACCCCGGCGCCACGCAGTTCACGGTGACCCCGTAGGGGCCCACCTCGGCCGCGAGCGACTTCGTGAAGGAGACGAGCGCCCCCTTGGCCGCGGCGTAGTTCGTCTGGCCGGCCGAGCCCATCAGGGCCGCCAGGGACGAGATGTTCACGACGCGCCCCCAGCGGCGCCGGAGCATCCCGCGGACGACGGCCTTCGTCGCCCGAAAGCTGCCCCCGAGAGCGGTGTCGATCACCTCGTCCCAGCTGGCTTCGGGCATGAGGGCGAAGAGGCCGTTCTTCAGGACGGCGGCGTTGTTCACGAGAACGTCCACCCCGCCGCGCTCGGCGTCCAACCGGTCCGCAACGGCGGTGATCTCCTCCCGCGAGGTGGCGTCGGCCTTCGCGGCCTCGCCGCTCCCGCCGGCTTCGTTGATCCGGCGAACCGTCTCGGCGGCTCCCGACTCGTCCGACCGATAGGTCACGAGGACGTGGAAGCCGTCGGCAGCGAGCCTCTGGGCGATCGCCTGTCCGATACCCCGCGATCCGCCCGTCACCCAGGCAACTCTCTGGCGTTCACTCACGTCGTCTCCTCCCGGACCAGGGACCCGGCACGTCTCGATTCCGACGGTACACCGGGGTCGGATGCGAAGCGGGAGATTCCGGCCGGCTCCTCGAGGGCGTCGGCTCTCGAGCGACGCAGGGTCCACCGGTGCATCTTCGAGAGGACGTCGCCCGGGCCGACCTCGGCGAAACGGCTCTCCCCCGCCGCCGCCATCGCCGTCAGGACGTCGGACCAGCGGGAGGGGTGGGAGATCTGCGTCCCGAGGACGCGCCGAGCCTCCCCCTCGCTCTTCACCTCGCCCCCGAGCATCGGGGCGTAAAGGGCGCCGCGCCCCGGCCAGATCAGCCGGACGTGGCGGTCGACGAAAGCGGAGAGACCGTCGGTAACCGGCACGAGCGCGGGCGAGTGCATCGGCCAGCCGAGCGGCAGCAGCTCCGCCCGGAGCGCGCGCGGGGCGAGGCGGTCGAGGACCCCGAGCACGGACTCACGCCGTCCCGTCAGGACGACCTGTTGCGCCGCATTGACGTTTCCGATCGTCACCTCGTGCGGGTCCCGGGTGAAGCGGGCCAGCTCGGAGGCGACCTCCGCCTCGGGGAGTCCGATCACGAATCCCATCGCCCCGGCAGGAGCCTGTTCGCGCAGGAGCCTCTCGGCCTCGACGAGGACGTCGAGGGCCGCCCGGCGGTCGAGAACGCCCGCTCCGACGAACGCGGCGTAGGTTCCGAGGCTGTAGCCGGCGCAGGCCGCAGGCTCCAGGCCGTGCTCCCTGGCGAGGACGTCGAGAACCGCGACGGAGACGGCGAAGACACCGACCTGGGCCGGAAGGTCATCGTGGAGGTCCGGCCGTCCCTCGCCGAAGAAGACGGCAGGGACGTCGACGCCGGTGCGCTCGGCGACGTCGCCGAACCAGGATTCGACGTACGGGAAGGAACGGGCGAGCTCTTCACCCATTCCCGCCTTCTCGGAGAGCTGTCCCGGCAGGAGGGCCGCGAACCTCATGCCACCGCCACCCGCGGCAGGTATCCCGCCGGGAAGGCCTCGGCGAGCGAATGGGCGCGGTGCCGCGAGAGGAGACG
>DIAY01000219.1:0-467 GCA_002414905.1 Holophagales bacterium UBA5066
CGGTGACAGTCGCATTCAACGCGACAGCGGTCGCGTCGGCGGGCACGCCGCACGCTCCAGCGATCGTGAAAGTTCGGGAGGCCCCCGCCGCGAGCGCGGGGCCGGCGAGCGGGCCGTCGGAATCGCGCGTGTCGAGGAGCCGGCAGGGGCTGAGCGGGCTGAAGCGGGACGCGGAGGGAGCCGTTCCCGCCGCCACCTCGAGGAGCCGTGCCGAGCGCGGGGGCAGGTCGAGCGAGAGCGAGCCGCCGGCGAAGGCGGTCGAACCGAGCGAGCCGAGTCGCGACGCACCGTCGAAGCCGAAGAGACGCACGCTTCGCATCCCGCCGCCCGCGAGCGAAACGGTGACCGGCCGCTGCACCGTGTCGCGGTTCACGAGGACGATTCTCAGCGCCCCGCCCGGCGCCTCTACTGCATAGCCGCTCACCGCATCCGGCGTGTCCGACGCGGCCCGCACGTTCGACCCCGCC
>DIAY01000219.1:644-6297 GCA_002414905.1 Holophagales bacterium UBA5066
GCGACCCTGCGGCCGGCGCCACCCAGCGCGTGGCGATGTCGACGCCTTCCCTCGCGAAGATCCCGAGCGCCTCCACCTGGGCGAGCGCGCTCGAGAGGCCGTCGTCGTTTCCCCAGCTGTACTCCGTGATCGCGAGCTTCGTCCCGGGCAGCTCGGCGGCGATCCACTCCTTCATCCGCGGGATGAGCCGTACCTGGGTCCCGATCCACGACTCGTCGACGTAGGTCGGGTCCCAGAGACCCCTCAGCGAGCGGAGTCGCAGCGCCGACGTGGCGGCCGACTCGTCATTCGAGAGCGCCACGCCCGCCGCCTGCGGGTAGTAGTGGACGTCGAGGACGTCGACGAGCCGCACGCCGGGGTGAGCCTGCTCGTACTGTTTCACCTGCCGCAGGTACCACTGCGTCAGCGGCACGCTCCCGTGCGCGATGAAGTCGGCGCCGTTCGGCGAGCAGTTGTCGGCCGCGGAGTAGAAGTACTCGCACCACCCCCACGACACCGGTCCGAAGACGACTGCGGCCGGGTCCTTCGCCTTGATCGCTGCCGCGACGTCGCGACCCTTCGTCCAGAGCTCATCGAAAGTGAGCGGCAGCGGGTGGACGTCGCGGTGCGTCGAGTCCCAGAGCGCCGGCTCGTTGTCCAGCGCGAAGTAGCGGATGCCGCCGCTTCCCGCCGTTCCGAACTGCGCCGCGAGATGGTCCATCCAGGCCGTGACGAAGGAAGGCCCGATGGCGATTGACGTATCGAGCGGATCGTTCCCGGTCACGTTCGCTCCGCCCGAGAGAACGCCGTTTCCGGCGTCGGCCATGCACCAGTCGGGCCACCCCGACGCCGTGCACTCCGTCTCCGTCTGCGCTCCGTACTTCGCCACGGAGAAGCCCCAGTCCTTCTGCCGAGCCTTCGGCGTCCAGCCGATGAGCGGCACGGTCAGGATCGGCTCACCCCCGGCCGCGCGCGTCTCGGTGAGGAACCGGTCGGCCGCCGACCCGTCGGGGAGAGCGCCGGGGTTGGCGTTGTCCTCCGGGACGTTCATGAAGAACCAGTCCATCCCCTTGTTCGACGTGTCGTTCTGCCAGTTGTAGCGGGTCACCGAGTTCCCGCCCCAGCGCCGCACCGGCCACCTCAGCTGCGCGGCCTGGGCGGCGGACCCGAAGTTCACGCCGAAGATCTGCGGGTCAACGGGCCGCCGGTCGAGCGCCGGGTCGACCGAAACCGTCACTGCCGCGCCGACGGGCGGCGGGGGAGGAGGCCCCGTCCGCGCGAGCAACCGGATGTCGTCGACGTAAAGCGTCGGCTGGTTGACCCCCGAGGCGTCCTGCAGCCAGAGACCGTCCCAGCTCCCGGTCGACAGTCCCAGCGCCGAAAACGGTACCGTCGCCTTCGCCCAGCTCCCGGCGGGAATCGCCCCCCCTTCGACGAACCCCGCGAGCGCCGCCGACCCGGCGGGGCTCCCTCCGCTCAGGACGGCCACGGTGACCTGCTGCCCGCCCGCGCCGCTCCCTCTCACCCAGAGCTCGATCGCCTCGTACTCGGTTCCGGTGAATCCCGCGTTGCGGTGGAGGAAAAGCCCGCCCCAGCCATCCGGCTCGAACGAGATCGCGGCCGTTCCCGAATGAACCACGGCCGTCTGCGCGAGGTCGAACGTCCCCCACCCCCACTCGACGAAGCCGTTCTGGAGCGAGTCGGTGTAGACGGCGAGCTGAGCGGAAGCCGCGGGCGCCACGAGGGCCAACGCGAGGAGGGCAAGAGCGAGGCCGGCAACCGTCCGCTCCCGCGAGCGGGCAGTCGAGTGCGGCAAGAGACGTTGGCTGAACATCGTTGGTGAGAACAGTATCCCGCGCGCGGAGCCCTACCTACTGGCCCCGGGTCGAGCATTTGCCCGTCCGGGTCCGGGTGGAACGCTCGCCGCTTTGCCCCAGGATCCACTCCCAGGCCGTCACGTCCGTATACTTCTTTCGATGGAAGCTCGACTCAAACATCGCCTCGAAGGGGTCGCGAGCGGCCATCCGGCCCTCGAGCTTTTCGTCCTGCACGGCTCGCGCGCCCGCGGCGACGCGGGGCCTCTCTCCGATTGGGACTTCGGCTATCTCGCCGGACCGGCGCTCGACCCCGCGGCGCTCCAGGCCGATCTCGTCGCGACGCTCGGCACTGAGGAGGTCGACGTGGTCGACCTCACCCGCGCGAGCGGCCAGCTGCGACATCGGGTCGCGGCCGATGGCGTCGTCCTCTTCGAGGCCCGGCCGGATGCTTTCGAGGAGTTCTGGCTCGAAGCCGTTCCCTACTGGTGCGACATGCAGGCGGTGATCCGGGCCGAATACGAGGCTGCGCTCGAGCGGCTCGGCCGGTGAGCGCTTTCGACCGCGATCTGCTTGCCGAGCGGCTCCTCGCTGTCCAGCGGCACCTGAAGCGTGTCGCCGACCGTCTCCCGGAGAGCCCTGCCGGCCTCCTGCCGTCGAGCGACGCTTCGGATGCCGTGGTCCTCCACCTCTGGCAGGCGACCCAGATCGTGATCGACCTGGCGACGGGCGCGTGCGTGAAGTGGAACCTGGGGACGCCGGCAACGTACGCGGACGCTTTCACCCGGCTGGCGGAGGCGGGGATCGTCGACGCGGAGCTCGCCCAGCGGCTGAAACGTGCCGCCGGATTCCGGAACCTGATCGCTCACGCGTACGAACGCCTCGACATGGGCCGGGTCCACGTCGCCGCGACCGAGGGGCCGGCCGACCTCCTGGCGCTGATCGCTGCCTTACGCGACTGGCCGGCCTGAGCTCGAGGTTTCCCGGGTCGGAACCCCACCGACGACGGCACGAATGCCTGGTACCGCCTCTACGTCCAGGACCTTCCCGCCAGTCGGCAGCCCTGGACATCTACACAACCCAGAACTACTGGGCGGCCTACTTCAAGTCGGAAGGCGCCCGCTACGACGTCCTCGTCGTCCCGGGTCCCGCTGCCGGCAATCAGTGGAGTCGACACGGCCTACAGCGGCATCACGAGGGCGTGCCTGTCACCGTCGGGCTGCTCGCCGACGTCGGACACGGCCTGGGGCCCGTGGTCGAACGAGCCCGGAGGCCCGGGGGTGACCAACTTCAACGTGACACGGGCTGCTGACCGAAGCATCCCGAGTATCCGCGAGCAAAGTCCGAGGTCCAGTGCGCCGCAGGACGCTGAGCGCAGGCGGCCCGGCGGCGGCGGGGAGCCGCGACGGGTCGGCGAGTTTCGGGCTCAGGCGCGACTGAGGTAGTTCTCCGGCACGAAGACGTTTCGCGTCCGGAACGGCGCAGGCGATTCGAGCATCAGCCGCAGGCGAAGCTCGAAGGAGCGGGCAGGAAAGGCGAAGAATGGTTCGGGGCTGCCGAGCCGGCCGGCCCAATCGGGGACTTCCGTGCCCGACTCCCTGCAGAGCGCGCTGACGACGGCGGCCAGAAGGCCCTCGAGCCGGCCTGCGACCTCGGGTCCCTCGGAGATCATGGTCGGCCTCAGGGCGGGAGAGGATCGCCGAAACTCGTCCACGAACGCGTTGATCGCGCCCTGGAAGTCCTCGCCGGCCGATCGGACGGCCGCCAGGCACTCAAGGGCGGTCATCGAACATCTCATCGAGGAGCAGCCGCGTCCTCACGGGAAGCCGCTCCGCCGGGAAGAACGACAGAACGACCGCGAGCACGCCGGCACCGGCTTCCTCCAGGAGCGCGAGGGGGGCAGTGTTCCGGGTCAGGCCGGGCGGATCCAGAGCCCGGTCAGAGTCAGCTCGATGGCGTCGAAGGGTTCGGCCCTCACGACGTCGTCGCCTCCGGCCGCAAGGGCGCCGAGCCAGGCCTCCTCGAGCCGCCGGAAGACCTCGAGGGTTTCGAGGACGGGGTCAACGAGCCAGGCGTGCCCGACGCCCTCGCGCCAGTAGATCGAGAGCTTCTTCAGCCGGTCGAGGCGGGCCGTTGCGGGCGAGAGGACCTCGCAGACCCAGTCGGGGGCGAGCGTGAAGAAGGGTTCGCGCGGAAATGCGGGAAGCCGCTCCCGCCGCCAGCCGGCGAGGTCGGGGACGAGAACGTTGCGGCCGAGGTGAAGCTCGGGCTCGTCGACGATCCACCAGCCGCCGGGGCCGCCGCGACCGCGATCGAAAGGGTTCACGAGATCGCTGCCGAGGATCGAGGATGCCCGTTGGAGGTCGATCGCCGGCCGTGGCGTGCAACTCGCCTTCGACGAGCTGCCCGCCGCCGGCGGGGCCGGGTGTCGGAGCCGCGCGTAGAAGGACGGGTGCGGAGATGGTCGTCTCGCAGAAGCTGATCGCCCGTTACGCCGAGCTGAAGGCGGAGGCGCCGGGCTGCCTGCTGCTGATGCAGGTGGGCACCTTCATGCAGTTGCAGGGGGACGACGCCCGGGCCGTCTCGAGCGTGACGGGGCTGAAGCTCCAGATGGGAGGCGAGGTCGATTCGTCCGTCGTCCTCGGCGGTTTCCCGAGGTCGGGTCTCGACGCCTACGTTGGCAAGCTGGTGCGCCGCGCCCGCCCGGTAGCTCCTGTTCCCGTTTTCAGCCCTCCGTCCTACGGAAACACCATCTCCTCCAGAGGAGTCTCACGATGACACGCAACCTGACCCGCAAGGTGGCTCGCATCGTTCTCTTCGCCGTCCTTCTGGCGGCCTCGGCCCTGAACGCCCAGACGGGGAACATCGACCCGTCCCAGCGCCACGCCTGGGCGGAGAACGCCGGGTGGATCCAAATGGACCCGGCATTCGGCGGCGTCACCTACGATGGCCTGACGCACCAGCTGAGCGGCTGGGCCTGGTCGAAGAACCTCGGCTGGCTCCACTTCCGCAGCACGACGCCGACGCCCTACGGCGTGGCGGTGACCTGCGGGACGTTGACCGGCACGGTCACCGGCGGCGGATCGGTCTGCGCGGGTACCTCCTCGAGCGTCACCGTTACCATCTCCGGCGGCGCGGCGCCGTACAGCGTCACGCTCGACAACGGCGGCGGCACGCAGAGCGGAGCGGGACCGGTCTTCACGTTCTCCGTCACTCCGGCCTCGAGCACGACCTACTCGGTCGTCTCCCTCACCGACGCCCTCTCCTGCGTGGGGAGCGGCAGCGGGAGCGCGACGGTGACGGTGAACCCCCGCCCCGTGACGCCGGTCATCACCGCTCCGCCCGACCTCTGGCCGGAGGAGTCCTTCACGGCCTCGGTGCCGGCCGTGGCGGGTGTGACCTACGCCTGGACCGTCACGAACGGAACGGTGACGGCAGGGAGCGGGACGCGCGAGATCACCGTCACGGCCGGGGCGACGGGCCCGGTCACGGTCTCGATCCTCGAGACGGACCTCGTGACGGGCTGTGTCTCCGAGGAGGCGAGTGTCTCGATGCCGGTCGACTTCCTCGCGACGGGTTTCTACGTCGTGACGCAGTGCCGGTTGTTCGACACGAGGGAGTCGAGCGGCGCGTCAGTGGCGTGGCCGGCCCTGGAACCGGGGGAGACCCGGACGTTCTCGATCGGGGCGCGCTGCGGCGTCGTGACCTCGACGGTGAGGTCCCTCGCAGTGAACCAGACGGTGACGGCACCCTCCGCGGACGGAGAGCTCGTCCTCTATCGCGGCGACCTGCCGTCCACACCGATCACGAGCAGCATCAGCTACCGGGCCGGGAAGACTCGCGCCAACAACGCGATCCTG
>DIAY01000143.1:0-16130 GCA_002414905.1 Holophagales bacterium UBA5066
CGGATGCCGGTGTGACCCGAGTCGAAGACGCCCGAGACGTTTGCCCCGAGCGCGCCCACGATCCGGCCCAGGCCGCTGACCCGCGCGTGGGGAAGAGCGACCGAACCGAACGAAGTCGAGCCGGCCCCTTCACGGTTCCGGATCCCTTCGAGGGCCGCATCGGCGGCTTCCGGGGAAAACCCTTCCTCGAGCAGGACCGGCCGGAGGAGACGGTCCACGGCCTCTTCCGGACCCGGGGCCCGAAAGCCCGCCTCTACTTTCCCACGCGCCAGAATCGTCGAGAGCCGGGTCTCGACCGACAGCTCCCGCATCGACACGCAGGATCCTCCACGTCGGCATGATCCTTCCGCAGCTCCGGAGAGGCAAGTGGAAACGGCCCGGTCCCGCTAAGATCGGCGCCCAGCATGAGCCTTTCGCTTCTCGACTGGGGAATCGTCCTCGCCTACTTCGCGCTGTCGATCGGGATCGGCCTCAAGTTCACGAAGAAGGGCGGCGAGTCCCTCGAGGAGTACTTCGTCGCCGGCCGTTCCGTTCCCTGGTGGCTCGCGGGCTCCGCGATGATCGCCACGACCTTCGCGGCCGACACGCCGCTCGTCGTAACCGGGCTCGTCGCCAGCCACGGCATCGCTGGCAACTGGCTCTGGTGGAACATGGTCCTGAGCGGGACGCTCACCGTGTTCCTCTACGCCCGGCTCTGGCGGCGGGCCCGCGTCATGACCGACGTGGAGTTCGCGGAGATCCGCTATTCGGGGAAGCCGGCGAGCTTTTTGCGCGGCTTCCGCGCGCTCTACCTCGCCCTCCCGATCAACCTCATCATCATGGGCTGGGTCACGCTCGCGATGGTGAAGATCCTGGGTATCGCGCTCGGGATCTCGCCGATCTGGGCGGTCGGCATCTGCTTCGTCGCCACCGTGGCCTATTCGGCCGCCGCCGGAATGAGGGCCGTCCTCTGGACCGACCTCGTTCAGCTCGGCATCATGATGACAGCCGTTACCGTCCTCGCGGTCTATGCCGTCGACGCCGTCGGCGGGATGGGTGCGCTGAAGACCGGCCTGGCGGCGCACTTCGGCTCTCTCGACGCGGCGCTCTCGATCCTCCCTCCCGCCGGGTCCCCCTGGATGCCGGCCATCGCCCTCTTCACGTTCCTCGCCGTCCAGTGGTGGGCCGCGTGGTATCCGGGGGCCGAACCGGGCGGTGGCGGCTACGTGGCGCAGAGGATCTTCTCGGCGAAGAGCGAGCGGGACGGGGTCCTGGCAACGCTCTTTTTCAACGTCGGCCACTACGCGTTCCGCCCCTGGCCCTGGATCGTCACCGGCCTCTGCACGGTTCTTCTCTACCCGGGCGGCGTGGAGGTCGCCGGAAAGATGGACGTGGAGGCGGCCTACGTGAAGGCGATGGTCGACCTTCTCCCGTCGGGCTGGAAGGGGTTTCTCCTCGCGGGCTTCGCGGCGGCCTACATGTCGACGATTGGCACCCACCTCAACTGGGGAGCGAGCTACCTCGTCAACGACGTCTATCGCCGTTTCCTGAAGAAGGAGGGCACGGAAAAGCACTACGTCCTGGTCGCGCGCCTGACGACGATTTTTCTTTTCCTCGCCTCGATCATCGTCACGCTCAACCTGGGGACGATCGCGGAGGCCTGGCTGTTCCTCCTCGCCCTCGGGAGCGGGACGGGCCTCGTCCTCATCCTTCGCTGGTACTGGTGGCGGATCAACGCCTGGAGCGAGATCTCGGCGATGGCCGCCTCGATGGTGGTCTCGCTCGGCGCGATGCGATGGTTCAAACGCCCCGGCGCAGTCGCCGCCGGGCCGGGAGCCGACTTCGAGGCGCAGGCGAAGACGATGCTCGTCACCGTCGTCGTGTCGACGCTCGTCTGGGTCGCCGTGACCTTCCTGACGAAGCCCGAGCCCGAGGAGAAGCTCCGCGCGTTCTACGAACGGGTCCGTCCGGGCGGCCCGGGCTGGGCCCGCATCTCCACGGCGATGGGGCTCGGTCGCGAAGGGATTCCCGGCGGAGCGCTCTCCTTTGCGAACTGGGGCCTCTCTGCCGTTCTCGTCTACGCTGCCCTCTTCGGCATCGGCAAGATCGTCCTCGGCGCAACCGCGGCCGGTCTCGGGCTCCTCGCCCTGGCCGCAGCCTGCTTCGCCCTCGTCATGCGGAACCTGCGGAGCTGAGCCTCCGGAAAAGAGCGAAAGAGAACCCGACCGGCACGACGATTATCGTCGCGAGCGCCGCGCCGAAAACGAACGGCCCGGCACCTCCCGGCAGGAAGACGCCCACGAGCATCGCGAGGCCGCCGGCGACCCAGATCGGCGCCGCGAGCCGATGGGTCCGGGTCCAGACCTCCTCGCTGGCGAGCGTCCAGGGCGTTCGGATTCCGATGAACCAGTTGTGCCTGAGCTTCCCCATGCTGTTGCCGAGGACGACGAAGACGACGGCCACGATCGCCCCGACCCCCTTGCCGGAGTCGATGCCCTTTCCGAGCGTGCCGAAAGTGACCACGAGGTGGAACGCGACGATCATGAGAGGCAACAGCCAGCGGAAGAGCTTCAGTGTCTCCGGGAAGCGCACGTAGTTCTTCTTCAGAGGATCGGCCAGCGGCAGGACGAGAAGAACCAGCCAGAGGACGAGCGCGATCGCCGGCATCAGGAGGGCGTTCTCCCAGGCCGGGCCAAACCGGTCCGCCTCGCCCGCGATATTCCAGTGAACGGGAACCCGCTCCGGAAGGCGCGGCATCGCCCAGAGGCCGACGCCAATGTCGGCGAGGAGGACGGCGAGGAGGGGCACGTCCCCCCTCAGGAGTGCGCGATCGATGCGATAGGCCGGCTCACTTGCGTCCATGGTTCTTCTTCTTTCGTTCCGTCATCCCGAGGAGGAACCCGAGGGCCTCCTGGAAGACCGTGGTGTCGAGGGAGTAGACGATGTTCTGGCCGCGCCTCACGTCCTGGACGAGACGCGCCTGCTTGAGGAGCGAGAGGTGGTGCGAGATCGAGGGCTTGGTCATGTCGAACCTCTCGGCGATCTCGCCGGCGTTGAGGTCTCCCTCTCGCAGATACTCGAGGATGCGGCGCCGCGTCGGATCGGCGAGCGCCTTGAAGACGAGGCCGGGGTCGCTCACCGGTCCGTGCGTGCCGGCAGCGACCGGGCCCAGGCCTCAAGCGCCTCCACGGCGTCGATCGAAACGTGCCCTGGCCTTTCGTACTCGGCCGGGGTCGAGGGTCCTTCCCCCTCGACGAGCAGGTGGTTCAGCTTCGGGAGGAAGAGGAACGACGCGTTCGGCGACGCCGCGAGCACCTTCTTCCATCCCTCGAAGTCCTTCGTCGTCACCTGGTAGTCGCGGCCACCCTGCAGAACCAGAATCGGAATCTTCAGCTCTCTGGCAGCTGCCACCTGGTCGTAGCCCGCGAGGTCGAGCCAGTAGGACGCGGGCGCTCCCAGGAGGAGAGTCCCGGCGGCGGGGAGCTTCGCCGGGTCGAGCGCCCGGATACGGGCGATCTCGTGCCTCATCGCGTCCGCCTGCTCCTTCTTCATCGAACCCACGGAGACGAGGTAGTCGATCTGCTCAATCGCGAGGACGTCGAGCGGGCGGGTGTTGCCGGCGACGATGGCGATCCCCGCGAGCTTTCCGTCGGCTGCGGCGATCCGCGGCGTGAGCATCCCTCCGAGGCTGTGGCCGAGAAGCGCCACCCTCCCCGGGTCGACCTCGGGCTGGCCTCTCAGGAGCATCGCCGCGGCGAGGGCGTCTTCGACGACCTCCTCCTTCACCGTGAGCGCGAGGCCGCTCATCCGGGCCCCGTGCACCTTCGTCCGCTTCTCGTAGCGCAGGACGGCGACCCCTCGGACTGCGAGCCCTCCGGCAAGGTCCCGGAAGACCTTCGTTCCTCCGGCAGTCTCGTCGCGGTCGTGCGGTCCGGACCCGTGGACGAGGACGAGTCCGGGAAACGGTCCCTGGCCGGCAGCCGGGAGAGTCAGCGTGCCCGGCACGGCCCACTCGCCGGACCCGACCACCACCTCGCGCTCCCGCGTCTTCGCCACGTCGGCGTACGCCGCAGGGCTCCACGCTTCGGGCGGCGGCCCCGGGAGAATCCTCAGGCCGGCGATCCGCCCTTCGGCGTCGAAGGCCAGCCGGAGCGAGACAGAGGCCCTTTCGTACGTCGCGGGGATCCACGCGCCCTCGATCCCTCCTTCGGCCCTCACGACGGGCTTCCCGAAGGCCTTCAGCGCGCCGAGCTGCTCGGGCAGGGCGTTCCAGACGGCCCGGAACTGCTCCGACGGGAGCGCGGCCGCCATCTGTGGCGAGAACCGCGCGAAGACGGCGTCCAGGTCGCCCTTCGCGAGGAGGTCCGCGACGCGGCCGGCCAGCTCCCCGGCGCCGACCGCGTGGGCGGGCGTCGGCGAGGGGGCGGGGGGCGGGACAGCGAGGGCGAGGAGAAGCGAAAAGAGGCGAAGGGCTGAAGTCACGGGACCTCCCTGATTTCAATGATTAGATAACTATCTAAATAAAGATAGACCCTGCATGCTTCCTCGTCAAGGGTGGATATGATTTCCACGCTCCCAGCTCCCTTCGAGGAGGCCGGCCATGCTCAAGTGGGTCCAGTGCGTCCGCCGCCGTCCCGACCTGACCGCAGTCGAATTTCGCCGTCACTTCAGGGGGTACGGGGAAGAGCTCCTCGCCCTCGGCGCAGAGCTCGGTGCCGTTCGGGTCGAGCTGAGCGCTGTGCCCGCGGAGGGCGCCCACCCCGGGTGGCCGCTCGGGTGCGGCTCGTCAGTCCCCTTCGACGGTCTCGCCGAGGTGCACTTCCCCGGGAGCGCACCAGATTTCTTCGAGGCTCTCGAACGGCCGGGAACGAAGGCGCGCGCGGAACGACTCCTCACGCTCCAGGAGAATTTCGCCGATATCCCCCACTCCTGCTCCTTCCTCGCGTCGCAGGAAGTGGAGGTCTCTTTCCCTCCCGCCTGCGCCTGACGCCTCCGTCCCCGGCGACGAAAGACGTTCCGCGGTCAGGCGCCGGACGGGACGAGGAACTGAACCCTGCCGCCCGCCGGACCGACGGTCACGGGCGTCCAGCCGGCGGCGTCGCCGTCGACCTGGACCTCCAGCTCGTAGCCCGCGAGGGAACGGGCCGTGAAGCTCCTCACCGGGAATCGCTCGACGCCCCGGACCCCGAGCTGCTCCGCCCGTCCGCGCGGCAGAAGCCGATAGAACTGCATGAGGTCACCCCGGTCCTCCGACGTGAAGAGAACGAGGTCCAGAAGGTCGTCCCCGGGATCGGCGAAGGGCGAGAGGATCGCGTCTCCGGCGTACCGCCGCGTGTTCGTGGCGAGGACGAAGGTCGCGCGGCGAATGAACGGGTGGCCGTCCGCGTCGAGGCCGCACACCTCGATCGGCGGGAACTCGTAGCGGTACCACTCGAGCGTCGAGCTCCAGGCGTACCCCGCCCGTCCGAAGAGGCGTTTGAGGACCGGGCTCCCGCTCGACATGACGCGCCCGTCGAAGCCGATCCCCGTGACGATGAGAGACGTCCGGCCCGCCGAGGGCCAGGTCGTCAGCGCCCGGGTCGCCGTCGAGGTCAGGAGGTCGACCGCCTCTTCGGGGCTCTTCCCGAGGCCGAGCTCGCGGGCGAGAACGTTCGTCGTTCCCATTGGAACGATCGCGAGCGGCACGTCGCTCCCGACGAGCGCTCTCGCCGCCTCGGAGACGGTCCCGTCGCCTCCGGCAACGGCGACGAGGTCCGGCCCTTCCGCGAGCCTCTCCGTCACGAGGTCGGTCGCGTGGCCGGGCCGCTCGGTCGGAAGGAGCGAGAGCACGACGTCACGGTCCCTCGCGCGTTCGGCGAGCGCCGCCATCTGCGCCGTCCGGTCGCGCCCCCCCGCCGCGGGGTTGTAGACGAGGAGACCGCGCCTCACGCCGGGCCGTCAAAGAGGGGGCCCGTCCCCATCCGGGGAGGCAGACCGAGGTGCCGGTACGCGAGCGCCGTGGCGACGCGCCCTTTCGGCGTCCGCGTCAGGAAGCCCGACTGCAGGAGGAACGGTTCGTAGAGGTCCTCGAGGGTCCCCTTGTCCTCGCCGAGCGAGTGGGCGAGGGCCGACAGGCCCACCGGTCCCCCGCCGAAGCGGTCGACGATCGTCCCGAGAATCCTCCGGTCCAGCTCGTCGAGCCCGAAGTGGTCGACCTCGAGCCGGTCGAGGGACGAGCGCGCCCCCGCAGCCGAGATCCGGTTCTCTCCGGCCACCTCGACGAAGTCGCGCACGCGGCGTAGAAGCCGGTTCGCGATGCGGGGCGTCCCGCGGCTGCGTCTCGCGATCTCGCCGGCTCCGTCCTCGTCGATCGGGCAGCCGAGGATCTCGGCAGAGCGCAGGACGATCGTCTTCAGCGACGCCGTGTCGTAGTAGTCGAGGCGGTGCGTGATGCCGAATCGGGCCGTGAGCGGCGTCGAGAGAAGTCCCGCGCGCGTCGTCGCGCCGACGAGCGTGAAAGGCTGGAGACGCAGCTCCACCGTCCGCGCGGCGGGACCGGTGCCGATGACGAGGTCGAGCTTCCCGTCCTCCAGGGCCGGGTAGAGGATCTCCTCGACGGCCGCCGGGATGCGGTGAATCTCGTCGATGAAGAGGATGTCTCCCGGACCGAGGTTCGTCAGGATCGCGGCGAGGTCCCCCGCCTTCTCGAGGACGGGACCCGCCGTCACCCGGACCTGGGCCCCCATTTCGCGCGCGATGATGTGGGCGAGCGTCGTCTTCCCGAGGCCGGGAGGGCCGAAGAGGAGGACGTGGTCGAGCGGCTCGCGCCGCCGCCGTGCGGCGGCCAGGAAGACGCCGAGCGTCTCCTTCAGCTTCGTCTGGCCGACGAAGTCGCCGAGGGCCGCCGGCCGAAGCGTTCGTTCCGGCTCGCGCTCCTGGGGCTCCGGGCTGCCCGCGAGAAGGCGTTCATCCATCGTCTCGCCCTCCTCCTCACCGCGACAGGAGCCGCAGCGCCGCCGACAGGAGCGCCGGGAGATCCGAAGAAGCGGTCGAATCGCTCGCCGCCTTCACGGCCGCTTCGGCCTGGGGCTTGCGATACCCGAGGTTGACGAGCGCCCCGACGGCGTCGTCGAGGAAGCCGCCCAGGGCCGAAGGGATGCCGAAAGCCGACGAGGAGGACGGAGAGAGGATACCGGAGACCTTGTCCTTCAGCTCCACGCCGAGCCGCTCTGCCAGCTTCTTTCCGACGCCGGGGATCGTCGAGAGACGGGCGACGTTCTGCGCGGCGATCGCTCCGACGAGCTCGGGAAGCGGGAGGCCCGACAAGACCACGAGCGCGAGCCTCGGGCCGATTCCCGAGACCGTGATGAGCCGCTCGAACAGGGCCTTTTCCTCCGCCGTGACGAAGCCGAACAGCAGGAGGGCGTCCTCCCGGACATGCGTGTGGACATGGAGGCTTGCACGCTCCCCGAGGGCGGGGAGCGCCGCAAACGTCCCGAGGGGGACGTGGAGCTCGTAGCCGACGCCCGAGGCGTCGATCACGGCCCGGTCGGGCCGCTTCTCCAGGACGATCCCCGAGAGGCGCCCGATCACGCCCCGGTCATGCCTGCCCGGAGAAGCGGGCCAGAAGCTCCTTGTTGACCTCGATACGCGCCTCGGCCCGCAGCCGCTGGACGAGGGACTGGAAAAGGCGTCCGGCTTTCTGCTGGCGCAGCCGGTCGACGGCCTCCTTCTTCTGCTTCGGGAAGGCCTCGCCGTCGAAGGGCGTGACCTCCAGGACGCGCAGGATCGCGGCGCCACGTCCGGCGACCCACACCGGCCCCGTCGTCTCGCCGACCGCCGCGGAGAACGCAGCGTCCAGGAGCGCCTTGCCGGTCCCGAGTCCCGGCACCGGGCCGGCCTTCGGGAAGGACTCGGGAGTCTCGACCCGCACGCCCGCCTGCTTCGCGATCTCCTCGAGCGACGCCCCCGGAGTCATCGCCGCGCGCGCGGCGGCGAGGGCGACTTCTTCCTGCTTCTTCTGCACGAGGTCGGCCTTGACGCGCGCCTTCACGTCGGCGAACGCCGCGGGCCCGGCCGCCTTCACCTCGACCGGCTTGAGGATTGCCTCGCCCCGGGCCGTGGCGACCGGCTCGGAGATCTCTCCAACCGGCAGCTCGAAGAGAAGCTGCATGAAGCTCGGGTTCGGGCCGATCCCGGCCGGCGCATCGGTACGGGCGAGAAGCTCGGTCTCGTTGAACGTCACGCCGGGCCGCGTGAGCTTCCTCAGGTCGTCGTCGGAGGGCTTCTTGCCGAGCTTGCCGACCCGGTCGGCCAGCTCGCGCGCGAGGCGCCGGGCCTCGTCGCCCGCCCGCTGCTCCTCGAGGCGGCCCCGGATCTCCGCGGAGACCTCGAAGAGGGGCTGGACCCGTTCGGCGCTCCGGCCGGTCACCTGGAGAACGTGGAAACCAAACGGCGACTTTACCGGGCCGATGATCTCGCCCTGCGTCGCTCCGAAGGCCGCGTCCTCGAACTCCTTGACCATCCGGCCGCGCGGGACGGCCCCGAGGTCTCCGCCGGACTCCCTGGACCCCGGGTCCTCGGACTCGGCCCTGGCGAGAACGGCGAAATCGGCGCCCCCCTTCAGCCGCTTCACGGCGGAATCGGCCTTCGCCCGGGCGGCCGCATCGGACGCCGGCGTTCCGTCTGCCTTGTAGAGGATGTGACGGACGGTGACCTCCTCACCCTTCCTGTAGGTGTCGAGGTTCTTCGAGTATTCCGCCTCGATATCGGCATTCGTGACCTTCCGCGCCACCTCGGCCCGAAGCTGCGCGGCCTCGACGAGGAGGTACTTGCCCTTGCGCCGCTCCGGGAGCTGGTAATCGGCCGGGTGCTTCTTGTAGAGCGCTTCCGCCTCGGCGTCGGTAACCGAATCCGGCGACAGGGCGGGAGCCGGCACGAGAGCGTAGGCGATCCTGGCCTTCACCGTCCGCCCCTCGAAGTCGGCCTTCAGCTCGTCCTCGCTGACGAACGCGGACTCCGTGACGAAGCGGTTCAGCTTCTCCATGAGCGCCTGCTCTCGCGTGTCGGCCTCGAAGCCCTCCGGGCTGAGGTTGGCGCCGGCGAGCATCCGCCGGTAGATCGCCTCGCCGACGAACGCTCCATCCTTGACGAAAAGCAGGTTCCCCTGCTGGTCCCGCATCTTCAGGATGCGCGCCGTGACCTCCGCGTCGGACACGGAAAGCCCGAGGCGCTCCGTCTCGGCTCGAAGGAGCCGCCGATCGACCAGAGAGTTCAACACCTGGGACGGGAGGTTGATGGCCCGCGCGAGCTCGGGGTTGAAGCTCTGCCCGTACATCTGCCGATAGCGTTCCTCGGCCTGGACGTACTCCCGCCGGAACTCCATCTCGGTGATCTTCGACCCGCCGACCTTCGCTGCGAAGTCGACACCGCCGCCACCGCCCGCCGCACCCATCCCCCAGTCGGCGAAGACGAAGATGACGAAGACGGCGATGACCGTCCAAAGAACCCACTTGAGGTGCTTGAAATTTTCCCTGAAAGTCTTGAGCATTCCCTCTCCGACCGGGCGCCGGGATCCCGGCGCCGCAAGCGCTGGAGGATAGCGCGGGCCGACCGGCCCGACAAGGACCGGCCACCAGCGTGGTATAAATAGAGCTTCGCCGGTAAACGGCTGAAGACGCGAAGTTTATGGCTGCAAAGAAGGACGGGCGCCGGTTCGAGGTCGAACTCGATTGGTACTACGTCTCCAAGGAGACCCTCTGGCGCTGGGCTCTGCTCCTCGTTGGGGCTGCGATTCTCGTTTCTGCGGGGATCTACTGGTGGCTCAACCGGGGTGACGACATCGCGGGGCGTGCGAGCCGCGAGATCGCCTCCGCCGACGAGCTCCTGGCAAAGGCGAGAGTCTCGCCCGGCGCGGTCCGCTCCCGGGAAGAGATCGCCGCGGCGGCCCAGAAGCTGGAGAGGGCCCGTTCCTCCCACGCGGGCGCGCGCTACGTCGACGCGCTGAAGGAGGCGGTCGAGGCGCGCCAGCTCGCCCTCCGGATAACCTCCGGCGCCGGGACGCTGCGCCACGACGCGGCCATCATGGACCTCGGCGGACGCGTCGAGATCCAGCGCGCGAGCCGTGCCACCTGGGAAGGGGCGCGCGTCGGAATGAAGCTCTACGAGGGAGACTTCCTGAAGACAGGTGCCAACGGCCTCGCCGAGGTCATGGCGGTGGACGGCACGTTCTACCGGATCAAGCCGGAGACCCTCTTCGAGGTCCATCGCGGCAAGACCTTCGCCGGGGCCGGCGAGGGAGAGCCGAAGAGGCAGTCGGAGATCAAGTTCATCGTCGGTACCGTCGACATCGACACGGGCGAGGGGGCCCGATCCATCGTCCGGACCGACGCCGCCACGGCCGACATCTCCTCGCGATCGACCGTCGGGGTCGACGTCGACCCTTCGAAGACGACGGGCGTCTCGGCCTACCGGGGCCGGGTCACGCTCTCCACGGAATCGGGCTCCGTCACCCTTGGCGACCGCGAGCGTGTCGTTGCCCGAGTGGGGGCCGGGGGCCTGGGCACGAAGACGGTCCTCCCCGACCCGCCCCGTCCGATCGCTCCGGACGACGCCGTCGTCTTCGACCTGGCCCGGCGCCAGCCCGTGACGCTCAAATGGACTCCGGTTCCGGGGGCCGCGCGCTACCGGCTCCAGATCGCACGGAGCCGCCTCTACATCCCCGACTCGATCGTCGTCGTCGACGACCGTCCTCGCCCGGAAGCCGTCGTGTCGGTGACGGAAGAGGGGTCTTTCTACTGGCGCGTCGCGACGCTCGGCAAGGGCAACGTCGTCTCCGAGTGGTCTCCGACGCGGCGGTTCAAGGTCCGCCAGGGCGGGCGAGCGACCGGCGGGCCGGACAGCACTCCGCCCGAGCTCGTCCTCTCGCGTCCCCAGGTGAACGGGACGCTCGTCATCCTGTCGGGGCGCTCCGAGCCGGGCGCGGCGGTGTCCGTGAACGGCGAGCCTGCCGACGTCGACGCCTCGGGCTCCTTCAAGAAGGTCATCTCCTTCGCAAGGGAAGGGGTCAACGTCCTCACGGTGCGCGCCGTGGACGGGGCCGGCAACGAAACCCTCCGTCGCGAGACGGTCATGATCGAGATCTACTAGGCCGCAACTGCGCCGCCCCCGGGCGCCGACATACCGGAAAGGAACGTCCCTTGGGTCTCCGCTCACTCTTCTCCTGGTTCTCCTCGGACCTCGCCGTCGACCTCGGCACCGCGAACACCCTCGTCTTCGCCGAGGGTCGCGGGGTCGTCGTCCGCGAACCCTCCATCGTCGCCGTCAACCGCGTCACCAACAGGGTCGAGGCCGTCGGGGGCGCGGCCAAGGAGATGCTCGGCCGGACGCCCGGGAACATCGTCGCCATCCGCCCCATGAAGGACGGCGTCATCGCCGACTTCGAGATCACCGAGAAGATGCTCGACTACTTCATCAAGAAGGCGAACGGACGCTCTCCGTTCGTGAGGCCGAGGATCGTCATCTCGGTACCGTCGGACATCACGCAGGTGGAGAAGCGGGCAGTGAAGGACTCGGCTCTGCAGGCGGGTGCGAGCGAGGTCTTCATCATCGAGCAGGCGATGGCGGCGGCGATCGGCTCGGGCCTCCCGATCACGGAACCGACCGGGAACATGATCGTGGACATCGGAGGAGGCACGACCGACGTCGCCGTCATCTCGCTGGCGGGCATCGTCTACTCGAAGTCGGTCCGCGTCGCGTCGAACGAGATGGACGAGGCGGTCATCCAGTACATCAAGAGGAAGTACAACCTGCTGATCGGCGAGAGAACCGCGGAGCACATCAAGATCGAGATCGGCTCGGCCTTCCCCCTCGATGAGCCGCTGACGATGGAGATCAAGGGACGCGACCTCGTCGAGGGAATCCCGAAGACGCTCACGCTGACCGACGCCGAGGTGCGCGAGGCGCTCGCCGAGACGGTCGGAATTCTCGTCGACGCCGTCCGCGTCGCGCTCGAGAAGACGCCCCCCGAGCTGTCGGCCGACATCATGGACAAGGGGATCGTCCTCACGGGCGGCGGATCGCTCCTGAAGAACCTGGACCGGCGCCTGCGCGAGGAGACCGGCCTTCCGATCACGACCGCCGAGCTGCCGCTCGACTCGGTCGCGCTCGGGACGGGCGCGATGCTCGCGGACGTCGACCTGCTGCGGAAGATCTCCGTCGACTGAGGCCCCCGTGGCCGTTCCGCTCTCCCCCGCACGGCCGGCGCTCGTTCTCGCGGCGCTCCTCGGCAGCTGCGTCATCCTCCTCTCGGTGCAGGTCAGGAGGTCGGGAGGGGGGACGCTCGCCGAGGAGTGGCTGCTGGACGCATCGTCGATCCTCGTCCGCGGGACGACCGGGATCCGGTCCGCCGCGACCTTCGTGAAGGATCGCTTTGCATCGCTCGCCGCTCTGCGGACCGAAAACGACGTGCTGCGGGCGCGCGTGACGAGCCTGGAGATCCGGCTCCACGCCCTGCGCGAGGCGGGCCTCGACCGGGACCGGCTCGTCCGGCTCCTCGGGGCGATTCCGTCCCCCCCGGAGGGGACGCGCCCCGCCCGGATCGTCGTCGTCGAGACCGCGGGGCCGTTCCAGACCGCGCTCCTGGACCGTGGCCGTGCTGACGGCATCGTCCCGGGCGGCGCGGTCGTCGGCGAAGCGGGCCTGCTCGGCCGCGTCGTGGCGGCCGGGGAACGGGGCGCGCGGGTCCAGCTCCTTTCGGACCGGACGGCCGCCACCGGGACCCTCCTCCCGCGGACCGGACGCGCCGCCGTCGCGCGCGGCGACGGCGCGTCGGGCGTCAGCCTCCAGTACGTCCCCGCCATTGCCGACGTCGCAGTGGACGACGAGGTCGTCACCGCGGGGACAGACGGGATCTATCCCCGGGGCCTTCTCGTCGGAAGGATCTCCGCCGTGAGGCGCCCGAGCTCCTCGCTCTTCCTCGAGCTGCCCGTGACGGTCGCCGCGGACCCGATGCGCGAGACGCTCGTCTTCGTCTTCCCTCCTGTCAGGCCCGACGTGCCCGCGTCCGCGTCCGGCTCCCCCATTCCGGCGCAGCCGAGCCCGTGACCGCCGTCCTGGGCGTCGCTCTGGCGGCGTTCTTCACGCTCCTTCTCGGGGTCCTGCGGCTCCCCCACCCCCCCGACCTCTTCCTTCTCCCGGTCGCGGCGGTGTCTCGCCGGGGACGCGCGATCCCCGCGATGCTCACGGGGCTACTCGCCGGCCTCGCCCAGGACGCCCTCACCTCGCCGGTCCGGCTCCTCGGGCTGAACGCCTTCTCCAAAATCCTCCTCGCCTACCTGATGGCGGCGATCGGAGCCCGCGCCCTCGTAGAGAAGCCGGTCATGCTCGGCGTCCTCGCCTGGGCCGCTGTCGTCCTCGACGGGTTCATCCTGACCGGACTCCTCTGGGTCCTCAGGGGAGAGCCGCTCCTCCCCGACCCCTTCTCCATCACCCTCCGCGCCGCGGGGACCGGCGTCCTCACCGCCCTCCTGCAGGCCGGCGTCCGCTACCCATGGAAGGAAGCGCGGGCGGCCCGGCGCCGGCGGAAGCTGGCATAGTCAGGCCGCCCGATGCCCGCGAGCGCCCGCGAAGACCGCCGACCCCTTCTCCACCGGATCGACCGGCTCGCTGCAGGTGTGTTCTCCTTCCTCGCGCTGCTGCTCGGTGTCTACTGGGTCCACCAGGTCTTCCGCGGCGACGACTATGCCCGGCAGGCAGAGAACAACCGGCAGCGTTCCGTGCCCATCAACGCCTCTCGCGGCTTCATCCTCGATCGCAACGGAAAGGTCCTCGCCGAAAACGAGCCCTCTTTCACACTCCTGCTCTACCGGCGGGAAACGCAGGACGTCGACGGCTCCATCCGCTTCGTGGCGAGTCTCCTCGGACGCGGGCTGGACGAACTTCGACGCCGCGTCGAGCGAGCGCGGACGAGCTACGACTTCGTTCCGGTCGTCCTGGACGACGACCTGACCGTCGCCGAGGTCGGCGCCGTCGAAGCCCACGCCCTCGAGCACCCCGAGCTGGTCGTCCAGACCACCGAGCGCCGCGTCTACACGCAGGGTGCGGTCACGGCGCACCTTCTCGGACACCTCGGGGAGGCGGGCCCCGACCAACTCGCCGCCCGGGCCGGACGCGTCCGCGCCGGAGAGGCGATCGGACAGAACGGCGTCGAGGCCGCCTACCAGGACCTCCTCGCGGGGACCTCGGGGGTTCGGACGTTCGTCATCGACTCGTTCGGCCGGGAGGTCGCCGAGCTCGACCGCGTCGACCCTCTTCCCGGGAACACGCTCGTCCTGAACATCGACCTCGACCTCCAGCGGCTCGCCGACGACTACTTTCGCGACAAGGTCGGTGCGGCGGTCGCCCTCGATCCGAAAACCGGGGAGGTCCTCGCGTTCGTCTCGGCCCCGGCTTTCGACCCGAACGTCTTCTCCCGGCGCGTCAGCCGTGCCGAATGGGAGACGATCGTCGGAAACGTCGACCGCCCGCTCCAGAACCGCGCGATCCAGAACGTCTATTCCCCCGGTTCGATCTGGAAGGCCTTCGTCGCGTACGCCGCCCTGACGAACGGAATCGACGCCTCCGAAACCGTCCACTGCCCCGGCTTCGTCAATTTCTACGGTCGCCGGTTCCGATGCCACGGCGTTCACGGAACCGTCGACCTCAGGACGGCGCTCCAGGTCTCCTGCGACGCCTACTTCTACACGATGGGCAAGAGGCTCGGCATCGACATCCTCGCCGCCACGGCCCGGCTCTTCGGATTCAGCCGGACCACGGGTGTCGACCTGGGTCCCGAGAAGACGGGGACGGTCCCGTCGCCCGAGTGGAGCCAGGCCGTGCGCAAGCACGCCTGGTATCCGGGCGAGACCATCTCCGTCGCCATCGGCCAGGGACCGCTCCTCGTTTCGGCGCTCCAGGCGGCGCGCGCGTACGCCGGCCTCGCCAATGCCGATGGCGCCCTCCCGGTGCCGCACCTCTTCCGGATCGGCGAGCAGGTGAGGAGCGGCGCCCGCGTCGCCTACCGACCTCCGATCCCCGAGCGGATCCCGTACCCTGCCGGCGTGAGGGAGACCATCGTCGAAGGTCTCTGGCGCGTCGTGAACCTCCCCGGCGGGACCGCCTACCGCTACCGCGTCGAGGGGCTCGACATCTGCGGGAAGACCGGCACCGTCCAGGTCGTCGCGCAGAAGGAGGCGAAGAAGACGCACCTCCTCCCGGAGAAGCTCAGGGACCACGCCTGGTTCGCAGCGTTCGCCCCGAGGAACGACGCGAAGATCGTCGTCGTCGTGTTCGTCGAGAACGGTCTCCACGGCAGCTCTGCCGCTGCGCCGCTCGCGACGAAGCTCATCGAGGCGTACCTGCGCCCCGGGAGCGTCCCGCCACCAGCCCCCCGGACCGAGCCCCTCCCCGAGGCAGCGCCCCGGGGAGGCTCGGCCACTGCCGGCCGGAGCGTCCCGCCCCTCTCGGCGCGGCGGGGGACCTGACGTGTCGCGTCTCTCCGAGGCGCTCCCGCGGCGCCTCGACGTGCCGCTGCTGCTCGCCGCGCTCGTCCTCTCCGGAATCGGCATCGCCATGGTCGTCTCGACCACGTCCGGCACCTCCCGCGGAGGCCTGGGAGGCCGGCAGGCGCTCTTCCTCGTGGCGGGCCTGGTGGCAGCGACGTTCTTCGCCGTCTTCGACTACCGCCTCCTCCTGCGGGCTTCGCCCGGCCTCTTCGCCGCTTCCCTGCTGCCGCTCGTCTGGCTTCCGATCTTCGGCCCGACGATTGCGGGCGCGAAGTCGTGGATCCGGCTCTTCGGCGGGTTCCAGCTCCAGCCGTCCGAGTTCGTGCGGATCTCGACCGTCCTCCTCCTGGCCTGGATCCTCGAAAACGACGACCGCTCTCTCCTCTCCACGAGAACGGTGGGGACCCTCGTCGGCGTCGTCGCGCTCCCGATGGCCCTCGTCCTCCTCCAGCCCGACCTCGGCGTAGCGCTCACCTACGCCCCGTTCCTCCTGGCGGCCCTCTACCTCGGCGGCCTCCCGGGGCGAGTCTGGGGGGCGCTGCTCCTCGCGGGCACGCTGGCCGCGGGCGCGTCGTGGTTCGTCCTGAAGGACTACCAGAAGGACCGGATCCGGACCTTCCTCGACCCCGA
>DIAY01000143.1:16260-20297 GCA_002414905.1 Holophagales bacterium UBA5066
CTCGCGGCCCGTGGCGCCGGCTACCAGGTGCGCCAGGCGCGCATCGCCATCGGCTCGGGAGGGATCACCGGCAAGGGGTGGAAGGAAGGGACGCAGAGCCGGCTCGGCTTCCTCCCCGTCCGGCACTCCGACTTCATCTTCGCCGCCCTCGCCGAGGAGCGCGGCTTCGCCGGAGTCGCCGCCGTCGTCGGCCTCTACGGCCTCTTTCTCGCCCGGGGTTTCGCCATCGCGCGCGACGCGCGCGACCGCGGCGGCTCGATGCTCGTCCTCCTCGTCATCCTGAACGTCGTGGCACAGGCCGCGGCGAACATCGCCATGAACGTCGGGCTCCTTCCGACGACGGGCATCACCCTGCCGTTCGTCTCCTACGGAGGCTCGTCGATCATCGCCAGCTGGGCGATGACCGGCCTCGTCCTCTCCGTGGCCCAGCGCCGGTTCGTCAACGTCTAGGATGGAGCCGGGGGAACCCGCCAGGCTTCGGGTTCCCCTGGACCCCCTCCGCAGCCAGATCCTCGATCTCCCGCTTTTTTCACTCTGGTCGTCAAACGCAGGTCGCGAAAGAAACAGGCCGTCATGCAGAAAGAGCTCCTCATCTCCGCAAATGATCGCGAGACCCGGGTCGCCGTCCTCGAGGACGGGCGCGTCGCCGAGGTCCAGATCGAGCGGCGCCGTCAGCGCGGCGTGGTCGGAAATATCTACAAGGGTCGTGTCACGCGGGTCCTGCCGGGGATGCAGTCGGCCTTCGTCGACATCGGGCTCGAGAAAGACGCGTTCCTCTACGTCGCCGACGTCGGCGAAGAGGTGGAGGATTTCGACCGCTTCGGCGGGATGGAGGAAAACGGGGCCGAGGCCGACGAGACCGCCCCGGTCGCACCTGCGACCGTCGAGGCGGAACCCCCGGTTCGGCCGCCGCTCCCCTCCATCGACGAGCTCCTCCGCGAGGGGCAGGAGCTCGTCGTCCAGGTGACGAAGGACCAGATCGCCCACAAGGGCGTGCGGATCACGACCCACGTCACGCTTCCCGGCCGGACTCTCGTCTACATGCCGTCCATCGACCACGTCGGCGTCTCCCGCCGCATCGAGAACGAGGATGAACGTGTGCGGCTCCGCGACATCCTCACCTCCCTGCGCAAGGGCCCCGGGGGGTTCATCGTGAGGACCGCGGGCGAGGGCCGGGCGGCCGACGAGTTCGCCGCCGACAAGCGCTACCTCGCCCGCCTCTGGGAGCAGATTCGCAAGCGCGCCGAGCGCTCCGGCGCCCCGGCCCTGCTGCACCGGGACCTCGACCTGACGCTCCGCGCCGCGAGGGACATCTTCGCCCAGGAGTTTTCCGTCCTCTGGGTGGACGACGACGAGGAGTATCGGCGCATCGTCGAGTTCCTCGACCAGGTCCAGCCGAACCTCGTCGCCAAGGTGAAGCTCTACCGGAAGTCGAGCCCCCTCTTCGAGGAGCTCGGCGTCGAGCAGGAGATCGAGAACGCGCTCAAGTCGAAGGTCTGGCTCAAGTCGGGCGGTTACATCGTCATCAACCAGACCGAGGCGCTCGTGGCGATCGACGTGAACACGGGCAAGTACATCGGCAAAAAGCGCCTCGAGGACACGGTGCTCAGGACGAACATGGAAGCGATCCAGGAGATCGTGAGGCAGATTCGCCTGCGTGACCTGGGCGGGCTCCTCGTCGTCGACTTCATCGACATGGAGGAGGAGGAGCACCGCCAGGAGCTCGTCACCGCCCTCGAGACCGAGCTGAAGAAGGATCGGTCGAAGAACCGGATGCTCCCGGTCTCGGAGTTCGGGCTCGTCGAGATCACCCGCAAGCGGCAGCGGCAGAGCCTCGAGCGGGCCCTCACGATGCCCTGTCCCTACTGCTCGGGCTCGGGCCGCATCAAGAGCGTCCCGACGATCCTCCTCGAGATCCGTCGCGAAATCCTCAAGCGCACCGCCTCGGGCGAAGGGCACGCCCTCTTCCTCCGAGTCCACCCCGAGATCTCGCGGGCGCTCTCCTCCGACGAGCGGCACCTCATCGAGGACCTCCAGGAGCACGTCGGGATGCCGATCCACGTCCAGGTCGATGAGCACCTGCACCACGAGGGGTACGACGTCGTGGTGGAAGCGTGACCCGGGTCACCCGTGTGCCGGCGGGGCACCGGCTCTCCAGGCGTTTCGAGCGCCAAGAGGGCCCGAAAGTGGTCGAAATGGCACGGAGAGGTCTGGCACGCTCCCTGCATCAGGAAGGGTAGCGCACACTCCAACCTCTCCTCCAGCCGCCCCGATGGGCGGCTCTTTTTTTGGAGTCGGACCTTCTCTACCGGATCCTTGCCCCTCTCTTCATGGAAACCGGGGCCGCGCGCGCTGCTAGACTTCGCGGTTTTCAGGAACAGTTCCGCGCCGCCGCGCCCAGCGCGCCGGCCTCTTCGAGGAGGCTCAATGCCGCATTTCACGAGGATCGCCGCCGCGCTCGCCGCCCTCACCATCGCTGTCGCCTTCCCGTCCGCCGCCGACCAGGCGAAGGCGAAGAAGAAGCTCGACAAGGAAGGCCTCGCGTTCACCGCTGAGAAGTTCCTCTGGGAAGTCAAGAAGGAGGAGGTCAAGACCGTCTCCCTCTTCCTCGAGGCCGGCATGTCCCCCGATACGGCCGACGACAAGGGGGTCACCGCCCTCCACCGCGCCGCCGGGAATACCGAGGGCAAGGTCCTCGCGCTCCTCCTGAAGGCCGGCGCGAACCCGAACGCCGCCGCTCAGAACGCCGACACGCCGCTCTGCGAGGCCGCCGACGAGCCCGCTCCGAAGAACGTCGCCGTTCTTCTCGCGGCGGGGGCCGACCCCGGGGCAGTCTGCTCGTGGGGAAAGACGGCCCTCCACGTGGCGGCCGGAGAAGGAGACGGCGAGATCACGTCGGCCCTTATCGCCGCGGGCGCCCCGCTCGAGGCGCGCGACAAATACCTGCAGACAGCGCTCTATTTCGGTCTGAAGGCCGAGAAGACCGCCGCTCTCTCCGCCCTGGTCGCGGCCGGCGCCGACGTGAACGTGAAGTTCAAGAACGGCCGGACGCCCCTTCACGAGGCGACCGAGTGGGACAACCCGGCTGCGGCCCGGATCCTTCTCGAGGCCGGGGCGAAGGTCGACGCGAAGGACTCCCAGCGCCAGACGCCGCTTTTCCTCGCCGCCGCTTTCGACCGCGTGAAAATGGTCCCCGTCCTCCTGGAGTTCGGAGCCGATCCGGCGCAGAAGACCCCGGACGGAAAGACCCTCGTCCAGGCCGCGAAAGAGAACAAGTCGCCGAACGTCGTCCCGCTTCTCGAGGGAGCGAAAAGGGTCGACGTCGCGGCGAAGCCGACGATCCCGCCGAAGGGAGGCGCGGCCACTCCCGGAGCCGCTGCGGGCTCGGTCCCCTCCGCGTCGAAGGACCCGAAGGGCGACCTGAAGAAGATGGGCCTCGCGTTCGACGCGAAGAGTTTCTTCAGCCGGGTCGACGGCGGCGACACGAGGGCGATCGCCCTCTTTCTCGCCGCCGGCTTCGACCCGGCCACGAAGGACGACAGCGGCCAGACTGCCCTCTGGCTCGCGGTCTCTGAGAAGAACGGCGATTCCCTGAAGGCCCTCATCGCCGGAGGCGCGAAACCCGACGCGAAGAACGCCCCGGCGATGGCCTACGGGCGGACCCTCGTCGCCGCGGCCGTCGACGCCAACGACGCCGGGATCGTCCGGATGCTCGTCGAGGCCGGGGCCGACGTGAAGAAGGGGAACGACTACGGCATGACGCCGCTGCACGAGGCGGCGCGCCAGGGACAGCTCGAGGTGACGGAGATTCTCCTGAAGGCCGGAGCAGATCCGAACTCGGCCCCGAGCGGCGCGTCGGTCCTCTACGGGCCCGTCATGGAGAACCACGTCGACGTCGTGAAGCTCCTCCTGCGGTCGGGCGCAAAGGTCGAGAAGTTCCGAAAGCTCCTCCTCGACGCCGCGAAAACCCCGGAGATGAAGGAGCTGATCCGGAAGGCGAAATAGGCCGCTCGCCCGGCCTCGCGAGCCCCCGGACC
>DIAY01000009.1 GCA_002414905.1 Holophagales bacterium UBA5066
GTCTATCTCGTCCTCTAGGGGCGGAAGCACGGGGGTTGACGGCCGGGCCGCCCCGGCGGATCGTCCCTGCAGACCACGCTCGGAGGTGTCTCGATGCGCCCGACTTCACTCCCGCCGCGCGCTTGCGTCGTGGCGGCGCCGCTTCTCCTCGTCCTCGCGGTCGCTCCCGGATTTGCGCAGGCCCAGGCCGCCCCTCCGGCGGCTTCCGCCCCGGCCATCACCGAAGACCCCCGCGTCGTCCACGCGCTCACCCTCCTCGAGACCTGGGCGGGCGCCGAGCAGGCCTACCGGCGGCTCCCGGGCGTCTCGATGGCGGTCGTCCACGACCAGCAACTCCTCTGGAGCCGCGGGTTCGGTGACGCGACCGTGGAGACGAAAGTCCCCGCGACCCCCTCGACGATGTACTCGATCTGCTCCATCTCGAAGCTCTTCACGAGCGTCGCCGTGATGCAGCAGCGCGACGCGGGTCGACTGCGCCTCGACGACCCCGTGTCGAAGTACCTCCCGTGGTTTTTCATCGGAGGACTGCCCGAAGGGGCCGGGCCGGTGACGATCTTCGGCCTTCTCACGCACTCCTCCGGCCTCCCGCGCGAGGCGGACCTCCCGTACTGGACAGGCCCGGCGTACCCGTTCCCGCCCGTGGAGAAGATCCGCGAGCGGGTGCCGCAGCAGGAGATGCTCTACCGCCCCGAGACCTACTTCCAGTACTCGAACCTCGGCCTGACTCTGGCGGGAGAGGTCGCCGCAGCGGCGGCCGGCAAGCCTTACGCCGAGCTGATCCGGGGCGGCATCCTCGACCCCCTCGGCATGAAGGACACCCAGACCGAGCACCTCGACAGATATAGGGGCGGCCGGCTCGCGTCCGGCTACACGGCCGTCCGCCGGGACGGCTCGCGCGATAGGGTGCCACCCTACGAGGTGCGCGGCCTTGCCCCGGCGGCCGGCTTCACGTCGACGGTCGAGGACCTCGGCCGTTTCGCTTCCTGGCAGTTCCGGCTCCTCGAGACGGGCAAGACCGAGGTGCTCGACGTCGACACGCTCCGCGAGATGCAGCGCGTCCAGTTCATGGATCCCGGCTGGAAGACGAGCTGGGGTCTCGGCTTCCAGGTCTGGCGCAGCGGCGAGAAGACGTTCGTCGGGCACAACGGCTACTGTCCCGGCTACCAGACCCAGCTCCTCGTCCAGACGGCCGAGAAGCTCGCGACCGTCTTCATGACGAACACGAACGGGATCGACGCGCAGAAGTACGCGCAGACGGCCTACGACGTCGTCGCCCCCGCGGTGAAGAAGGCGCTCGACGACCCGAAGGGGGGCAAGGCCCACGTCGCCGCGTTCGCTCGCTACGCCGGCCGGTACGACAACTGGCTCGCCGGCGAGGCACACGTCTTCCCGTGGGACGACGGACTCGCGCTCCTGCCGATCCCGTCGGAGAAGCCGCTCGAGGCTCTCGTGAAGCTGAAGCCCTCGGGCGAGCACCGGTTCCGCCGGATTCGCGACGACGGCGAGCTCGGCGAGGAGATCCGCTTCGAGTTGGACGCGGCGGGCCGCTCCGTCCGGCTCTGGAGATTCAGCAACGCGATGACGCGGGTGGCGGACCCGCTCCCGGCGAAGTAGCGGCTCCCTCGCCCGCCGGCTACCTCCTGGTCCCGACGGTCGCCCGCAGGAGGCGGAGCCTCACGTCCAGCTCCTCTGGCGTCATGTGAGCGTACTTGGGCGGCAGGAGCCTCCGGCTCGACGCTTCGAAGGCGGCGAGGAGCTCCATGTATTCGAGAAGCTCGGCGTCGCGCGAGGGGAAGTAGTCGGCGGCGGCCTTTTCGAAGTGGCAGGCCGTCACCGAGGCGTCGCCACCTCCCTCGCGGGCCGCGTCGTCGTTGGCCATCAGGATGACGGCCTCGACGTCCGCGTTGCTGTAGCCGACGAGCTTGGCCGCGACCAATTGGGGTCACGCGACCAATTGGGGTCAGGTCTTTACTTTCTAGTATAGGATTTGCGTAAGTCCGCGCCCCTGCCCGTCGTGACTCACTGAGGCATCGAAGGGATGCTGTCGAACATGGAGGTAGGGACATGGTCGACGAGCGAGTCAAACGATTCCGGGGCGCGAGGCGCGCCCGCCGCTGCCCGGGGACCTGCGGAGGCTGGCGGTCGACTACGCGAGTGAGCGGGCCCGAAGTCCGAGACGGAACGGCCCCGGACTACCGGGCGCCGCCTGGAACCGGTGAGATGACTCTCGCTCCTTCGTCGGCCGTCAGAAAGAGGGAACTGCGCGAACAGGCCCGCGGGGGCGCATCCCTCGGGCAAGGAGTGCTCATGAAAACGCTACGACGCTGTGCCATCGCATTCGTTTGCGGCGCTCCCCTCCTGCCCGCGTGCGGCAAGGATTCCGGACCCGTCAAGACCGAGGTCCTGCCGGCCGATGGCGGCGACCTCGGCAAGGCATGGGTCGATCTCGCCGCCGCGATGAAGGCCGCGGACAAGGAACGAGCGGGGCGGCTCCTGGACCCCGATCAGTGGCATCTCGCCAACAAGGAACCAAGCTGGTTCGGGATGTTCGCAAACATGGACGAAAAGCGTCCCGCCGGCGGGCGCGCTCAGGGCGATCGGGGCACCCTCTTCCTCGCCGACAAGGCCGGGAACCCGATGCAGCACCGGTATGTGAGCGCGACACGGACGTCGGGCGACTGGCGGTTCGACTCGCCGGCGACTCTCGGCAGCAGCTTCAGCAAAGACGAGGTACGCGACTGCGCCACCAGCGAGGTCTTCCCGTGCGGGGGCGAAGACCGCGCCAGACAGCCTCGTGTGGGGCACCATCACGCACCGCGTACGCACGCCCGACACGCCCGCCCGGTACCGGGTCATCGACGGCCTTGCGGTGCGCATGGTCGCCTCCCCGGGCACCGCGCCGACCAGCACACGAGTCCTCCTGTCGGTACACGGTATCGACCCGGTGGCTGTGTCGCTCAGCGGCGATCCGGACCACGTGAAGGGCTGGCTCGGCTGGCCGGTGATCAGCCTCGACATCGCCAAGGACGGCAAGTCCGCGAAGATGGAGCTCTACGACGGAGCCTCGCGGAGAAATTTCGCCGTCACGACGGGACTCATCGTGGAGACCCCGGATCCGGCCCGCGTCCGCGGCCAGCTGAAGACCGAGATCGAGAAAATCGATTTCGACCTGCACTTCGACCTTGCGGCGACGAGCTCCTGCCAGACCGACGCGAGTCGTTGCGGGTCCGACCCTGCTCCCTAGACCGCTGCGCGCCCGCGCCCTTCCTGAGGATCCGCCGTACGATCCGTCCGCTGAAGCGAACGATCGGAGGCTCACCTTGGCTGAACAGACGCCCCAGACCCGCGCGAACCACGCCCAGACCGTACCGGGCTTTCATTACTTCGTCCTCGGGGTCCTGGCCGTCAACATCGTCGTGACGGTCGTCGCGCTGGTGAAAGCCCCCGGCTTCTTCACCGCGTGGGCCGTCGTCCTCGCCTTCGGGCTCACCGGGCTCTCCTGGTACGTCCGCTCCTTCCCCCTGGGCGTCCAGGACCGCGTCATCAGGCTGGAGGAGCAGCTCCGCCTCGCCCGGCTCCTTCCCGAGCCCCTGAAAGCCCGGGTGCCGGAGCTGACGACGGGCCAGCTCATCGCCCTCCGCTTCGCCTCCGATGCCGAGCTCCCCGCCGTGGTCGACCAGACCCTCGCGGGCAACCTCCCGCGCGCCGAGATCAAGAAGCGCATCAAGGAGTGGCGGCCGGACTACCTCAGGATCTGACGCCGGGGACCCGGCTCGAGGCTCAGGGCGAGTCCGAAGTCGTTCAGGCCCTGGATTTTCCCAGTTACGAAGGCTCCGCCCCAGGGCCAATTGCACTGCCCGTCGACCAGACCTTCTGTGCCCCGCTGAACCTCCACCCTCACGTCCACGCCCTCGTCACCCGCGGTGCCTGGACCGGCTCCGGCGACTGGGTGCCAGGGCCTTACGTGAGCTTCTCGGCCGCCGAGCGGCAGCCTCGCCCGCCTGCTCTTCACGCCGGGCGCGCTCATGGCCACGTGCCTGCCCCTGGCCGGCCACGACGACGAGAGGATCCAGACCCTCGACGCCCTCGACGTCGTCGCCCGTCTCCTCGCGTACGTTCCCGATCAGAGAAGGCACCTGGTCCATGACTACGGCGCCGACTCCAACGTCGTGCGCGGAAAGCTGAAGGCTCGCGCCTGCCACTCACTCGGCGTTCACCTCGAGGGCCCCGCGGACGGGGAAGGCGGACTCGCAGCGCGTCTCGTCTCCGCCGAAACGCAGGCCGTCGAGCGGCTCCAGCATCCTCTTCTCCTTTTCGACAGCTTGACCGTCGCCTGGCCGTTGAGCTTCACGGCGATGCAGTGCCCGTTTCGAGCCGGTGATAAGCACCCCGGCTGACCGGCTTCCGCGGTCAGGGCGGCGGAGAGGACCAGCATCGGCAGCAGCAGGCGACCCGGCTTCCAGCGGCAGGTCGCCCGGAACACGTCGACCCGGGTCCCGAAGACGGAGCCCGTCACGGTCAAGAGTCCGCCCTGGTCTCGCGCTCGCGCGCGCGTGCCTCACGGCCCGTCGGGGATCGCGGCCTCGACGAGCTTCGCGAGGAGGACGAGCGACTCCTGCCAGCCGAGATAGCAGGCTTCCGTCGGGATCACGTCGGGGACTCCTTCCTGCGTGATCGTCAGCTCCGTCCCGCAGGAGACCTTCTTCAGCGCGACGGTCACCTGCATCGCGCCGGGGAGGTTCGGGTCGTCGAAGGCGTCCGTGTATCGGAGGCGCTCGCCCGGGACGAGCTCGAGGTAGGTGCCGCCGAAGGAATGGCTCGAGCCGGTCGTGAAGTTCGTGAACGACATCCGGTGAGAGCCCCCCACGCGCGCGTCCATCGCGTGGACTCTGGCGGTGAAGCCGTTCGGCGGGATCCACTTCACCATCGCGTCCGGGTCGAGGAACGCGCGGTAGACCCGCTCGGGCGGGGCCTTGAGGACGCGGTGGAGGCGGATCGTGCTCGGCATGGCGTGTCTCCCTTCCTTCGTGGCGGTCCGGCTCAGGGGCGCGGCGCCCTCTCCAGAACGACGTGCGTCGCGTGCTCGGACGCGACGTGGCGCGTGCAGACGAAACCGAGGGTCCGTAGGTCGAGGCCCGGAAGGAGCGGCTCTCCCGTGCCGAGGAGGACCGGGGCGATGGCGAGGTGGAGCTCGTCGACGAGCCCGGCCGAGAGGTACTGCCGAATCGTGGCGGGTCCGCCTCCGAGGCGAACGTCCCTGCCGTTCGCCGCATCCCGCGCCCGCTCGAGCGCCTCGTGAATTCCTCCCGTCACGAACTGGAACGTGGTCCCGCCCTCCATCGCGAGCGGGGCGCGGGCGTGGTGCGTGAGGACGAAGGCCGGGACGTGGTACGGAGGGTCCTCGCCCCACCAGCCTCTCCAGCTCTCGTCGGGCCACGGCCCGCGGACCGGGCCGAACATGTTCCGCCCGAGGATCCAGGCGCCGACGTTCTCGAACCCGCGCGCGACGAAGTCGTCGTCGAGCCCTGTCGACCCGCCCTCGGCGCCGAGGACCGTCCGCCGGAACGTCCGGGTCGGGAAGGCCCAGGCGTGGAGCTGGGCGCCTCCGAACCCGAGCGGGTTCTCGGGGCTCTGGTCGGGACCGGCCCCGAAGGCGTCGATCGAGATCGCGAAGCTCGCCACCCGGAGTCTGCTCATGTTTCCTCCCGCACGGGGACGGACCAGAGGGGTACGCTCCCGCGCCCCGCCCGACGGGAGGCGCCGGACGTCCCGTTCGTGCTCGCCTGGATGTTGCGAGACTATCTCTACGTCGGGCCTTCGGCGAACGAAGCGCATTTACGCGTTTCCTGGCCGCGGAGGTCGCGCAGAACCCCGTCGCGTGAGGTATCCGCGTCCGGTAGACCGTCGGCTTCGGCGGCCCGGTAAGCCCCGAGCTGAACCGGCGCCAGCTCCTGCAGGCACTTCGTCAGGAGGAGAGGCCCGGTGAGACCCGCCTTGCCGAACGTCTCGCAGAGAGCTTTCGATCGACACCCACCGCGCGGGCCGGCAGCCCGACCGTGAAGGCGAGGACGGCACCGACCAGGACCGGAACGGAATGGCCTATTCTCCGCTCATCAGGTCGCGATACCGATGGTGACGCTCATTCGCCGCCTCATGGGGCTCGTCCTTGTCGCCGCAGGAGGGCTGATCTACGCCGACATGGCCGAGAAGGGTACGTTCGCCTGCGAGCGCTCCACGGGCACGTGTGTCCACTCCGTCGAGCGGCTGACCCGGGCGGTGCCCGCGAGAACGATCCCCCTCGCCGACGTGCTGGGGGCCGGCAAGAAGCACTCGTACTGGGATGAGTCCCCGGGAGCACGCCAGGCGCTCGCCCGTGCCCGCAGCTTGGACGACGTCTCGGCGGAGTCGCTCTTCGTCACTCGGCCCTCTGCCAACAGAAGCCGATCTACGTCCTCGAGCATCGTAATCTTCACCCGGCAGGGCCTCGTGTCCCTGCTACCTGGTAGCCCGCCCGGCAACGCGGACGTCTCGGGCTTCACGCGTTTTCTGGCTGGCGAGGGGGATCGTTTCGCGCTCGTGCAGGACGACCGGTTCTCGTCCCTGCCGCTCCCCCTCATCCTCGGCGGCCTGGGGTTGATCCTCATCCTGGTCCGCGGTTCCAATACGGCGCGGAAGATCCCGTAGTACCGACCCCGACGTTCGTCCTTCTGTGGGGGCTCGACCGCTTCCGGATACCGCTCTTCCGCGACGAGCTCCTCCTGGCCGCGACATGGTCGTGCGGCGGGCGCCGTTCGCACGCTATTCCGGCCGGTACGACAACTGGCTCGCCGGCGAGGCGCACGTCTTCCCGTGGGACGACGGCCTCGCGCTCCTGCCGATCCCGTCGGAGAAGCCGCTCGAGGCTCTCGTGAAGCTGAAGCCCTCGGGCGAGCACCGGTTCCGCCGGATTCGCGACGACGGTGAGCCCGGCGAGGAGATCCGTTTCGAGGTCGATGCCGCGGGCCGCTCCGTCCGGCTCTGGCGATTCAGCAACGCGATGACGCGGGTGGCGGACCCGCTCCCGGCGAAGTAGCGGCTCCCGCGCCCGCCGGCTACCTCCTGGTCCCGACGGTCGCCCGCAGGAGGCGGAGCCTCACGTCGAGCTCCTCGGGCGTCATGTGGGCGTACTTGGGCGGCAGCAGCCTCCGGCTCGACGCTTCGAAGACGGCGAGGAGCTCCATGTATTCGAGAAGCTCGGCGTCGCGCGAAGGGAAGTAGTCGGCGGCGGCCTTCTCGAAGTGGGAGGCCGTCACCGAGGCGTCGCCACCTCCCTCGCGGGCCGCGTCGTCGTTGGCCATCAGGATGACGGCCTCGACGTCCGCGTTGCTGTAGCCGACGAGCTTGGCCGAGAAGGTCCCGCGGATCGTCGTGAGGTCGACGTCCGACTTCACCCTGTTCTTCTTGACGAGGGCCTTCGCGACCGCCTCGACTTCCTCCGGGGTCTGCGAGTAGAGGAACGGGATCTTCCGGTCGAGACGCCCCGCGCGCTTCAGGTCGACGTCGAGCTTGTCGGGCCGGTTCGTCATGACGAGGAAGAGGATCCGCCCCCGGTTCGAGGTGTCGGACATGAACTCCTTGATCCGTGCGATGACGCGGCTCGAGGTGCCCCCGTCCCCCTCTCCGTCGGAGTTGCCGAAGGCCCGGTCTCCCTCGTCGATGATGACGACGATCTGCCCGATCGCCTTGAGGACGGTCAGGATCCTCTCGAGGTTCCCCTCGGTCGCCCCGACCCACTTGGAGCGGAAGTTCTTCAGCTTGATCGTCGGAAGGCCGCACTCCTTCGCGAAGGCCTCGGCGACGAACGTCTTGCCCGTCCCCATCGGGCCGGTGAAGAGCATCCCCATCGGGACGCGGCTCGTGCGCCCCTCGCGGATGTTGTCGGCCAGGACGAGAAGGTCCTTCTTGACCTCCTCCATCCCGCCGACGACGGAGAAGTCGTGCTGCGACTCGACGAACTCCACGAGGCCGAAGCACTCGCGCTCGAGGATCTCGCGCTTCCTGCGCGAGATGAGCCGGTCCACTTCCCTTCGGGCGCGGTCGGCGGCGTCCGCCTCCGCCGTGGCGGCCGGGTCGGACGCGCCGGGGGCGAGGAGAGCGCGGATCTCGTCGCGTGTCAGGCTCGAAGTGAGCTGGGAGAGCTTCCTGGCCCGCTCGGCGGCGTCGGGTGCGGTGCCGAGGAGACCGGCGATGAACGCTTCACGCTGGGAGCGGTCCTCCTCTGCAGGGGGGGGCGGCGCGAGGATCGCCTCGATCTGGAGGAGCTTGAGCCCCGCGGTCAGGTCCGCGTACCTCTCGGCCTCCCTCTCGGAGAGGCGGGGGTCGACGATCCGCGCGGCGGCCCTGCGGGTCTCGCGGTCGGGCATCGGGATGTCGACGACGGCGACCTTCGGGTTCGAGACGAGCTTCGGGGAGAGCTCGACGAGGTTCTCGGCGACGAGGAGAACGACGTTGTCCTGCTTCTCGATCTGCGGGAGAAAGGACCAGCGGTGGAGCGTGACGATCGAGGCGCGGTCGAGGTCCCCCTGGAACGACGGGTCGCCGGCGGGGGCGATCGTCTCGGCGTACTCGACGAGGACACCGACCTTCCGCGACGTGACGAGAAGCCGTTCGAGCCCGGCGAGCGCCTTCTCGCGCGGCGCCTCGCGCATCAGCTCGGCCTGCGCCTCGGCCTCCTTCGCCTTCTTCGTGAACCTCACGCCGGTCGCGAGGTTGTAGACGGCGATCGTGTCCCGCACGTCCTTCCAGAAGACGTCCGTCAGGAACTCGGTCAGCGGCTTGAGGACGCCGTCGACGAGGACGAGGTCGTGGACGTTGCCGTGGAGGACGAAGAGAACCGCCTCGTTCCGCAGGTAGCGGCGGCGGAGGTCCTCGGCCCAGGGAGGGAGGATGCGGGCGTCGGTCATCGGGGGCTCCTTCGGGCCGGGGTGAGTTGTCAGGGGCTCGAGAGGCCGGAGGTCTCGAGCAGCGCCTCCGTGTCGCGGGCCGACTGCTTGATCGCCTCGACGCCCTCGAGGAGCTCGTCGAGCTGCCCGGAGAGCTCCTTCGGCGACTGCATGGTGACGATCTGGTCGGCGATGAGCTGGAACGAGTTCTCGATCAGGTCGAGCTGCCCGCGCGCGACGCCGAGGTAGCGCTGGATCTCGCGCATCCGCTCCTGGCGCTTGACGACGATCGCGAGGTTCCGCTGCGAGAGGTCCGTCCGCTGGTCGGCCGGATCGCCGCGGCGGACCTCGGCCGCGTAGCGGTCCACGTCGCGCGCCAGCGCCCGCTCGTCGACCGAATCGAGGTAGGCGCGGTAACGCCAGCAGGTGAGCGCCATCTCGACGAAGGCGTCGACCAGGCGGTCGGTCTTGGCGAGCTCGCCCCGGAGGAGCTCGCCCGTGAAGGTGGGGTTGTGGGCGGCGAGCCGCTCGATCTCCTGCCGGCGGGCGACGAGCGCCTCGACGCGCTCGCGGTCGTTCTCCGGAAGCCCGGCGATGAGCCGCCGCTGCGCCTCGGCCTCCAACGCTTCCCGCTCGCCCGCGAACCGCGGGTCCCAGAGCCGGCTCCGGAGCAGCCCGCTGTCGGGGGCCCAGAGGAGCCAGAGCGCCTCGGCGCCGAGCCCGGCGAGGACGGGGAGAGGGTTCAGCGTCAGGAGGGAGAGCGCGACGGAGCCGCCGAGCAGAGAGATGTTGTAGGGGTTCGCGAACGCGGCCTTCAGGTAGGACCTTCGCGGGAAAGCCGTCCCTTCGCGCTTCCCCTTGAGGAGCGCGTAGGCGGCCTCGACCGCGACGTCCTTGGGGTCCGTCGATCTCGTGGCGGGGCGCTGCACCGCGGCGGCCTGCGGTCGGGTGACCTGCTGCTCGGCCACGGCGCTCCCGTCCTATGCCGCCGGCTGCGGGGCGTAGAGCATGTCGAGGAGCCGCTTCTCGATCGCCCGGAACTCGTCGGTCGACTTCAGGTGAACGCCCCTCTCGGCGAAGGTGGGGACGTCGACGCGCTGGAGGACCCGCGCGGGGCGCGAGGAGAGGACGTAGCAGGTGTCGGCGAGATAGACGGCCTCGGAGACGTCGTGCGTCACGAAGAGAATCGTGTTGTCCTCGTCCCGCGAGACGTCCAGGAGGAGCCCCTGCATCCCCCATCGCGTCATCGGGTCGAGCGCCCCGAACGGCTCGTCCATCAGGACGACGCGCGGCTTGTTGACGAGCGTCCGCGCGATGGCGACGCGCTGCTTCATGCCGCCGGAGAGGTCCTTCGGGAAGCGCCCGGCGAAATCGAGGAGGCCGACCTCCTTCAGCACCTCGCGCGCCCGCTCGCCGCGCTCCTTCGACGCGACCCCCTGGAGCTTCAGGCCGTATTCGACGTTTTCCTGCACCGTGAGCCAGCCGAACGACGTGTACGCCTGGAAGACCATCCCGCGGTCCCGCCCCGGCTCACCGACCGGCTGGCCGTCGAGGAGGACCCGGCCCTTCGTCGGCGGGAGCAGGCCGGCCACGGCCTTGAGGATCGTCGATTTGCCACACCCCGAGGGGCCGAGGAAGACGACAATCTCGCCGTCTCCCGGCTTGTCGAGGATGTCGAACGAGACGTCTCTCACGGCCTCGGTCCTCTCGCCGTCGCGCCCGATGTAGGTGACGGAGAGGTCCTGGACGGAGAGGCGCGGGATCGGCGCCGGAGCCGCAGCGCTCACGAGGACGCCTCCCGCCAGCGGAAGAGGATCCGGGAGGCGGTCGAGATGATGAAATCGGTCAGGAGACCGATCCCCCCGATGACGAGGAGGCCCGCAAACGACCACGACGCCTTCTGGTGCGTGCGGGCCAGCTCGACCATGTAGCCGAGCCCGTGCTCGGGGTTCACCGCCTCGGCGAGGATGACGTAGGTCCAGGAAATCGCGTTCATGACGCGGAACGAGTCGAAGATCTCCGGTGCGGCCGCTGGAAGCAGGACGGTCCGGACGACCTGCCCGCGCGTGGCGCCGAGCGTGAGCGCCGTCTGGATGTATTCCTCCGGGACGGCACGGATTGCCGTGACGACGACGGGGAGGAGGTAGACGAAGACGCCGAGGAAGAGGAAGGCGATCTTCTGCTTCTCGTAGATCCCGAACCAGAGGATGAGGAGCGGAATGAAGGCCGAGATCGGCATGTAGCGCAGAGGAGAGAAGATCGGCTCGAAGAGACGGTTCACCGGGGTGAAGGCGCCCATGAGGATCCCGAGCGGGAGGGCCACGGCCGAGGCGAGGAGGAAGGCCATGGCGATACGCCGGGTCGAGACGAGGATCGCCTCGAAGAGGTCGTACTGGAGGAAGAGCTGGAGCGTTCCCCGCACCACCTCGGTGGGCGAGGGGAGGAAATCGGCGGGCGCGAGGCGCCCGTAGCTCGCCACGCACCAGACGGCGAGGACGAGCGCCGGCATGACGAAGCCCAGAGCCAGCGCCGTCGCCTTCGGCAGCGGCGCCCGGAGCGCGAAGAGACCGCGGTTACTCAACTTCAGTTCGTCGCCAGCACGACCTTGATGTCGGTCCGGCGGTTGAGCTGACGGCCCGTTTCCGTGGCGTTGTCGGCGACCGGATTCGACGAGCCCTTGCCGATCGTCTGGAAGCGGTTGGCTTCGATGTTCGGGAAGTTCTTCAGGACGTAGTTTTTCACCGCGAGGGCCCGCCGCTCCGACAGGAGCATGTTCGAGGACGACTTCCCGGTGGCGTCGGTGTTCCCCTCGACGCGCAGGTACGTGTTCCCGAACGAGGTCATCGTCTCGCCGAGGGCGTCGAGGACGAAGTACGAGCCGCCCATGATCTCGTCGCTGTTCGGCGTGAAATGGATCTGGATCTGCTTGTTGATGATCGCCCGGTCCGACGCCGACGGGGCCTTGGCGGCGACCCTCGGCTCCTCGACCTTCTGCGTCTGGTACGCCGAGGCCAGGGCTCCGAGGAAACGGGTGTCGGCCCAGTCCCTCGCCTCGACGGGCTTCGTGACGAGCCCCTTCTTGCGCCAGATGACGAACGCCGTATCGAAGAGGGTGTCGTAGTGCGCCTTGCCGCCGGTCAGGCCGTAGAACTGGGCGTTGTCGGCGTAGGGGGTGAGCTTGAGGCCCGAGAGCATCCCCGAGACGGTCTCCTCGTCGAGCTTCAGCGCCTTTCCGACGACGTTGTACGAGGCGGCGGGGTCGGCCTTCATCATCTCGATCCCGTCGAACCACCCGTGGACGAAGTCACGGACGGTCTCTGGGGAGGAGTCGATCAGGTCCTGCCGGGCGCAGAGGGTGTCGGCGATGATGTTCGTGGCGGCGGCGGTGGAGACGAGGACGTGGGCCTCGTCTCCGCGCGCCGCGACGGCGGAGGAGAGGTCCGGCTCCCAGGTCACGGCGGCGTCGACCTGCCGCGCCTTGAACATGGCGGCGGCGGCGGGAGCGTCCTGCGTGAAGACGATTGCCTTCTCGACACCCGCGCGGTCGTCCGGGCTGAGGCCCGACTGCGAGAGGAGATAGAGGAGGAGGAAGTGCGACGGCGTGAACTGGGTGCAGGCGACCTTCTTGCCCTTGAGGCCCTCGATCGACGTGATCGAGGCGAGGGAGACGATGCCGTCGCCACCGCGAGACCAGTCCTGCAGGAGAATCGATTTCGCCTTCGCGTTCTGCTCGGCGAGGATCGACGCCTCACGCGCCCAGTTGTCGACCGTGTTCCACATGATGTCGATGTCGCCCTTGCGGAACGCGGCGAGCTTGGCCGCCGGGTCCTCAAGGAGGACGAACTTCACGTCGAGGCCGTACTTCTTCCTGTAGGACGAGGCCGGAGAAGGGTCCATGCCGGCGTTGAAGACGACGCCCGGCGCGTGGCCCGCCCAGGTGTTGATGCCGACGACGAGCGGCCGCCCGAGCTTGCCCGTCCCGGCGAGCGCCGCGCCGGTGACGCCCTCGGAGCCCTTCCCCCGCTCGGCGTCGGCCGGGGCGTTCTTCAGCGCGCCGAAGTCGTTCGCGTCCACGCCCGCGTTCCTGTCGGCGGCGCCCTTCTCGGCGCCGGCCCACTTGCGGACGGTGTCTCCCTTGTAGTGCCAGAAGGCGTACCCGAGGACGCCGAGGACGACCACGGTGACAAAGAGCTTGGCGAACGGGGTGAGCTTCATGTCCCTCTCCCTGACGGGAAGGTGGATCGGGCGGCCCGCGTTCGAACCGTCCGATCCCCCTCCGTCGAATATGCGGCCGGCCCCGTCGCGGGGCCGGTCCAGATCACATCGTTTTCTGTCCCTGGGCCGCCTGCGCGGCGGCCTTCTTCGCCTTCAGCTCCGCGAGCTGCTGCTTGGCCTGGACGTCGCCGGCCTGCGTCTTCAGCGCCGCGAGGCGCCCGTCGAGCGAGGTCTCGGAGAGCTCCTTGCCGAGGTTCGCGGCCGCGACGGTCGTCTTGATGTGGTCGCGGACGTTCTCGAGCGCCTTCACCTCGGCGTCCACCGAGAGGCCGTCGAGCTGCTCCTGGATCTTCAGGCGCGCCTGCGCCGACTGCATCCGGGCGAGCATCGTGTCGCGCTCGGCCTTCAGCTTCTTGATCTCCCCCTGCACCTGCAGGAGCGAGGTCTTGGCCGACTCGGCGTCCTTGGACGCGGTGTCCATGTCGGCCCGCATCTCGGTGATGTCGGCCTCGAGCTGGTTCTTCTTCTGGATCAGGATGACGGCGAGGTCGTCCTGGCCCGTCTCGACGGCCGCGTTCAGCTCGGCCTCGGTCTGGGCCAGCTCGCGGGTCGCCTTCTTGAGGCGCTCGTCGATGTCCTCGCGGCGCCGGATGATGGATGCGGTCGCCGTCTTGAGCTTCGTGTATTTCTCCACCATCGAGTTGATGGCGTTCTCGTAGGCGATCTCCGGGTGCTCCTTCTCGACGTCCGAGATCCAGATCGAGAGGAACCCCTTCCAGAGGTTGCCCAGCCGCGCGAAGAAACCGACGTTGGCCATATCTTTCAGTCCTTCCTCTCGGGCGTGGGTGCCGGCTCGATGAGCCGGGGAGATTCCTTGACCACCCGCGCCACCTCCTCCTGCCCGAAGAACTCGAGGACCGTCTGGACCTCGAGCTTTTTTGCGTTACAGCCCGACTGTACGGCGGCCTGCTCCTGGAGTTTCCGGTCGAGGAGAGAGCGCGCGTCGGCGATCTTCTGCTCGTAGCCCGCCACGATCGTCTGGACCTCGCGGGCCGTCGCCGCCGTGTCGGCCGCCGTCTTCCGCAGGTACGCCTCGAGCGCCTGGATCGACTCGACCCCGGCCTCGATGATCTTGTCCACCGGGACGCCGAAGGCCTTGAGCGAGGCCTCGACGATCTGCTTCCTCACGGCCGGGTCGGTCCCCGGCGGAAGGCTTCCCAGAAGCGCCCGGGCCTTTGCGAAGAGGTCCCGCTCGGAGGCGTCGACGCCGGCCGCGTCGAGGACACCCTCGAAGTCGACCTGTCCCCCCACGGCTCTCGGCGGTTCCGTGACGAACACGGCCGGTGGCGGGCCGGGCGGTGCGGCGGCCGCCTCGCCCTCCTGCGGAAGGGTCTCCTGCTCCGGGGGAGCGAGAGAGTCCTGCCCCGCTTCCTTCACGACGAACCAGCCAAGGACGGTGCTGCCCCAGTTCTTTTTTTCGCTCATGAGTGATTCCGAATTCAGGATCTTATCAAGCGGCCCGATCGAAGATCTCCCCCGGGGCGCGCCGTCGTAAAGTCCCCACCAGGATGAAGGCCGGGCACTACCACCGTTCGATCGGCGACCTGAAAGGGCGACTCTCCGCCGCGGTGGCGCACGACGTCCTGAAAAGACTCCACGGGAAGGACCCCGTCCGCCATTTCGCCGTCGTCCTCCGGCAGGCGCTCGTCTTCGCGGGCGCCTTCGCCGCCGGCTGGGCGATCGAAAGCCTCTGGGTCCGGGTTCCGGCCGCGATCGTTCTCGGCTTCTGCGTCTTCGACGGGACGATCCTCCTTCACGAGATCGTCCACAGGGCCGTCTTCCGAACCGACCGGCCACGCGCCTATCGCTTCCTCGGCCTCCTCTACGCCCTGCCGTCAGGGATCTCGCCGACGCAGTTCACCCGCTGGCACCTCGACCACCACGCCGAGCTCGGCTCCCCGCAGGACGATCCGAAGCGGGCGCATCTCTCCCCGAAGCGCAACTCGAGGTGGCTGAAGCTTCTCTACGCCACGCCGGCCCTCTTTCCCATCTACTTCCGGGCCGCCCGGCAGGAGACGGCCACCTACCCCACGCCGCTTCGGCGGACGATCGCCCTCGAGCGGCTCGCCGCCACCAGCCTCCACCTCGCCGTCGCGGCGGCGATCGGACTCCTCGGCGGCTGGGAGCGGCTCGTCTGGCTCTGGGCCGTCCCGGTGTTTCTCGTCTTTCCCCCCGCCTTCACGCTGAACAGGCTCGGCCAGCACTACGACGTCGTCCCGGGCGAGCCGGCGAAGTGGGGGACGCGAATGGCCCGGTCGCGCTTCTGGGACATCGTCTACCTCTGGTCGAGCTTCCACCTCGAGCACCACTACTTCCCCGCCATCCCCTTCTACCGCCTCCCGGAGCTGAATGCCGCGCTGGTGCCGTTCTTCGAGCGGGAAGGGGTGCGGGAGAGACGCTACCGGGAGCTCCTGCTCGACTGGTTCGTGAGGAATCGGGCGCCCCACACGGACTGGAGCGACGCGGGCCCCGCGCACGACCCCGTCCCGCTCGACCGCGGGTAGCAGGCCCTCCGCCGGGGCCTCGCCTCGCTCTCTTCGAGACACGGTTGTAATACAATTGTCGGCCCCCTTATGCCGGATAATCGCGGACACATCCTCGTCGTCGACGATGAGCCCTTCGCCAGGACCGTGGTCCGGCGGATGCTCGAGCTGGACGGCTGGTCGGTCCTCGAGGCCCGGACGACGAAGGAGGCTGGCGCGTTGCTCCTGCAGGAGCCCGAGCCGGTCGCGGTCCTCCTCGACGTCCTCCTGGAGGGGGAGAGCGGTCTCGAGTTCCTCGAACGCTCCCGGGAGGACGGGCTGCTCGTTCCCATCATCGTGATGACGTCGATGGAAGACGTCGAGACGGCCGTGCGGGCGATGAAGGGGGGCGCGTACGACTTCCTCGTCAAGCCGGTGACCCCCGAGAGGCTTCGCACCGCCATCCAGCACGCGGAGGAACGTCACGCCCTTCTCGACGAGAACCGCAACCTGCGGAAACGGGTTCGACTGGAGGCGTTCGGCCGGACCCTCGTCGGGGAGAGCCCGGCGATGAAGGCCCTCTTCGCGGAGATGGAGCGGGTGGTCGAGACGGACATCGCGGTTTGCCTCCTCGGGGAGACGGGCACCGGCAAGGAGCTCGTTGCGCGCTGGCTCCACGAGAGCGGACCGCAGGCCAAAGGCCCCTTCGTCGACATCAACTGCGCGGCCATACCGGAGACGCTCATCGAGAGCGAGCTCTTCGGGCACGAGAAGGGAGCCTTCACCGGCGCCGTCGGCCGCCACCGGGGCAAGCTCGAGCAGGCCGACGGGGGGACGCTCTTCCTCGACGAGCTCGGGGAGATGGCGCATTCGACGCAGGCCCGCCTCCTGCGCGTCCTCCAGGAGAAGACGCTCGTGAGGGTCGGCGGGAGCGAGACCGTGCGGTACAACGCTCGGCTCATCTCGGCGACCCAGCGCGACCTGAAGGCGGCCGTGCAGGAGGGGCGCTTTCGCGAGGACCTCTACTTCCGGGTCGTCGTCTACCCCCTTCGACTCCCTCCGCTCCGGGAACGGACCGCGGACGTGCCTCTCCTGGTCCACCATTTCATCCGGGTCTTCCGGTCCACCACGGGACGCGCCGTGGAAGGGATCACCCCCGAGGCGCTCGTCGCGCTCGAAGCCTACGCGTGGCCGGGAAACGTCCGGGAGCTCCAGAACTCGGTCTTCCGCGCCGTCGTCTCGGCCCGCGGCCCGTTCCTGACGACGGCCGATTTCCCCGATCTCTCCCCCGACCGGGTCCCGCGCTATTTGCCCCGCCCCTACCCGGCCCGCACCGACGCGCCGGCGGCGCCGCCGGCGCCGACAATGGACACCTCCCCCCGGCTCGTCACGATGGAAGACCACGAGCGGGCCGCGATCCAGCAGGCGCTCGACGCCTCGAACGGCAACGTGCGGGCTGCCGCCGATCGGCTCCGGGTCGCACGCTCGACGCTCTACCGGCGAATCCGGGCGCTGGGCCTCACCGCCGTCTCCTGACCGGCCCGGGCGCCGGGCGGCGCCCCGGGGCCGCTCTGCTACTCTCCTCCTTTGTTCGGGGCGGCTCTCCTGCGCCCGCTTCCCGACCTGAGGATGCCGATGGCGACCGAAGATTCGACCCCGCCCCAGACGCCGTTCCACGGCCTTTCGCCGGACGATCTCGTCCGCGCGTACCGCCTTGCGTTCACGTCCCGCCGCATCGACGACCGGGAAATCCAGCTCAAGAGGCAGAACCGGATCTTCTTCCAGATCAGCGGCGCGGGGCACGAGGCGGTCCAGGTCGCCGCGGCCCTGCTGATGAAGCCGGGGATCGACTGGCTCTTCCCCTACTACCGGGACCGCGCCCTCTGCCTCGGGCTCGGCGTCACCCCCCTGGAGATGCTCCTCACGGCGGTTGGCGCGAAGGCGGGAGAGGCCTCGGCCGGACGCCAGATGCCCTCCCACTGGGGTTCGCGGCGGCTGAACATCTTCACG
>DIAY01000033.1 GCA_002414905.1 Holophagales bacterium UBA5066
AGATGTGTATAATCGCGTACAGGAGCTGTGACCTCAGACGATCGGCCTGGATCTGGTCGTTCCTGGCCCTCAGGCGGTACGCGAGGAGGATCGGGACCGAATCCTTCGATTCCTTCGCACGGGTCTTCCAGAGGTTGAGGTAGAGGTTGTAAGCCTGCGTGCCGGCCGCCCTGCGGATGAAGAACGCCGAACAGTACTCCGCGAACGACTCCGAGAGCCACTGCTCGGAGAGGGAGGGCATCCTCACCCCGTGGCCCCACCACTGGTGGGCGAGCTCGTGGGCGAAGCGCTCGTTCACGCCGGCGGCGGAGCGCCGGTAGGCCCCTTTTCCCATCGGATTGAATGCCTCGCTCGTGATGAGCAGGAGGCCCGCCGGCGCCTGACCCATTCCCCACGACGCCACCTCGACGATCGTCAGCTCCCTCGCTGGCATCTTCCCGAGGAAGACCTCGTAGAAGCCGACCGTGGCGAAGCCGAGGTCGAGGAGGCTGCGGTAGGCGGTGGGATTTCGTCCGCCGTTCGAGACGACGCGGAGGGTGACGCCGTCCTTCGTCTCCTCCTCCCAGTCGTAGGAACCCGCGAGGATCGTCAGGAACTGGACGGGCGTGTCGAGGCGGGTCTCGAGGAGGTGGAAGTCCCCCTCCTCGACGCGGCGAATGGTCCTTCCCGGAGCGATCGGCCGGAAGGGCTTCTTCACCTTCACCGTCACCCGCGCCGTGAACGCCTGGGCGGCGAGTCCGGGGAGTGGAAACCACGGCTCGTTGCCCAGTATCCAGTAGCTGCTGTCGAGAGGGCGGACGAGGAGCCCTCCCTCGAGCTCGAACCGGACCCGGGCACTCCCGCCCTCCGGAACTGGCTCGCCGAGGGCGACGGCGATCTGGCCGTCGCGGTGGTCGAACGGGAGCGGGTGTCCGGCCTCGTCGAAGACTCCCGTGACCCGGATGGGACGCTCCTCGATCCGGGGAAGGCGCCGGCGGGTGTTCCAGGACATCTCCGTCTCGATGGCGCTCGCCCCGGTCTGGTACTCGACGGTGTCGAGAAGGTCGAGGAGCAGCGTGCCGACGACTCCCCGGTGCGCCTCGAACGTCTCCGTCACCGAGACCGTCGCGTCCGTCCGGTCGGAGGCGGCGAGGGAGAGGTCGACGTGCGTCAGGACGGCGCGCGGCACGGGCGGATCGAAGAGGTCGCCCGCGATGGGCTGCTCGGCGAGGAGGATCGCCCACGGGCGGTCGTCGCCCAGGCGGAGCCGGACCTGGATGCGGCCGCTCGTGGAAAGACGCTCGCGCCCGGTCTCGAAGGCGTCGTGGACGAAAACGAGGTCCTCCTTGCCGCCGCTCGCCTCCGCTCTCACGAGCGGGCGCAGCGGAGCGTCGCGCCTCTGCGCCGTGAGGAGGTGCGCGAACGAGGGCTCCCTGGTCTTCGCGAATCGTGACACGTGCTTGTCGAACGCGGCGGCGAGAGAGGGCCCGTCCGGCTTACCGGGCATCGCCGGCAGCGGGACTCCCGAGGCGATCCAGAGGAGCGTCTGGAGGGAGTCCTTCACGACGAGGCCCGCATCACCGGTGGTCGGCGACAGCCCGGTGTTCTTCTTCACCACGTACCGGATGGCCGGATACTCGCGCGGATCGCGCGCAACGTATTCGAGCGTCCCTTTGCCGGAGAAGAAGAAGCCGGCCGGGGTCCCGTCCGGCTCGCTCACGAGGGTGACCGAGCCTTCGGCCAGGAGGGCCGTGCCGGCTCCGATCGACAGCTTCAGGTCCCGGACGGGGCGGCTCGAGGCTTCGACCGTGAACGGACGTGCGGAAAGGAACGGGTTCGGGGGAGGCGGAGGTCCTTCTGCGCGCGCGAGGTGCGACGCGGGAAGAAGCGCCGCGAGGGCGAGGCACGCGAACGCCCGGGAGCAATCCATGCCGGGATTGTCCCCTGCCCGGGCGAACCGCCTACTTCGAGAGGGTGACCGAAACCGTCTCGCCCGCCTCGACGCGGGCGGCGAGCGTGACGGCGTCCTCGGCCGAGGAGCCACGTTTCAGCAGAAACGCGCGGAGGGCCTCGGCGTTGTCGAAGAAATTCGTCCGCTTCTCGACCTTGTTGAAGGCCGCGAACGCGTAGGGCGCACCCTCCGGTCCCTTCCTCAGCTGCCAGACGAGCTCGGCCACGAAACCTCCTACTGGAGCGGTCCTTCGGACCGTCCTGTCTCGAGGAGAAGGACGCTGCGAACGTCCTTTCCCACCATCTCGAAGAATCTTTCGTTATAGGCGGCGACCGTCCCGATCCGGGCGTCCTCGAAGACCTTCTCGACGCGGTGGAGCGGGAGGAAGAGTGTGGCAGGTCCCAGCTCGGCCTCGGACCCTGCCCGGCACTGCCGGGCCCAGTCGTCGAAGAGGGCGACGTCGATACCCCGGATGGTCACGCCGGCCGGGCCGAGCGCGAGGAGAAGTCCCCAGTACTTCTCCTTCGGCGAGTGAAGGTGGACCAGGACGAGCGTTCCGGCTTCCATGGCGGACCTCAGGAGGAGGCCGCGACCGGCGGCTTCCCCGGCTCGAGTCGCGCGATTCGCATGGTCCGATCAGAGCTGGACGTTGGCGACGAAGAACCTCGCCGGTGGGACCGTGCCGTTCAGGAGGCTGTCGGCCGCCTCCGGGGTGATGACGAACTTTCCGGCGTTCTCGCCCGCGCTCGTCGCCATGAAGAGCTCCACCTGCTCGACGAGCCTGCCGGCCGTCCGTGCCTCCTTCAGGCCGCGGGCCGTTCCGACGAGCGCGCCAAAGACGACCGCCTCGCCGTCGGTCACGGCCTGGACCCGGATCGTCCCGGCTCCGGCCTGCGTGATGCGGGCGCCGCGGACAGAGGCCGACTGGTAGGCGCGCAGGAAAGCGTCCTGGACGAGGGGGTCGAGGACGTTTCCGGGAACGGGGTTCATCGACCGCTCGGAGCCTCTCCGGGCCGATCGCTCGGTTCCCTGCGGCATGGAGGGATCGTCCGGGCTCACGGGCGAGGTGGGCCTGGGGGCCGGAATATCGGATCTTTTGGTCTGCCGGATGAACTCCGACAGGGACGGGGCCTTGACACCCTCGTCCGACTCCTTCTTCATCGGTGCGGGATCACCCAGGATGTAGGCGTCCCGGTAGTTCTCCTTGTTCGCCGCCTCGGTCTTCGCCGGGTCCACCTCGGCGATCGCGATCATCTTCCGGGCCCCGAGCTTGTCATTGAACAGGTAGTTGCGCCCCTGCTCGACCGGCTTCTCGGCGGCCTCGATGCGCGTGCCGTCCTTCAGGATGATCAGGTACGCCGGGGCCGAGGGCGCGACGAGGAGTGCGCCCGCCAGAGCCAGGCCCGCGAGGGAAAGGGTGCGCCGGATCGCCATGGAAGCCTCCTCATTGCACCGGAAAGTCCCGGTGCGCCACGATGAAGTATAAACAGCGGTTCCGGAGGACGAGACGCCGTGCTTATCGTCATGGACAGGAGTGCCACCCGGGTCGACGTCGACAGGGTGGTCGAGACCGCCGAGCGGATGGGTTTGAAGGCCCACCCGATTCCGGGCGAGCAGCGGACCGCCGTCGGGATCACGGGGAACCGGGGAACGGTCGAGTCGACTGCGTTCGAGAACCTTCCCGGCGTCCTCGAGGTCATCAAGGTCTCGCACCCCTACAAGCTCGTATCCCGGGAGTTCCACCCCGCCGATACCGTCGTCTCGATCGGGGGTGTCCCGGTCGGAGGGACCCGCCTCGCGATCATCGCCGGGCCGTGTGCCGTCGAGTCGCTCGAGCAGACGGTGACGATCGCCAGGGAGGTCAAGGCACGCGGTGCCCACCTCCTGCGGGGAGGGGCGTACAAGCCGCGGACGTCTCCCTACGCCTTCCAGGGGCTTGGCGAGGAGGGCCTGAAGATCCTCGCGGCCGCCCGCGAGGAGACGGGGCTCGCGATCGTCACCGAAGCCCTCGACACCTCCTCGATCGACATCGTGGCCAGGTACGCCGACTGCCTGCAGATCGGCGCGCGGAACATGCAGAACTTCGAGCTCCTGAAGGCGGCGGGCCGCAGCGGCAAGCCCGTTCTCCTGAAGCGCGGGATGTCGGCGACGCTCGAGGAGTTCCTCCTCGCCGCCGAATACGTCCTTTCCGAGGGGAACCCGAACGTCGTCCTCTGCGAGAGGGGCGTGAGAACGTTCAGCGACTTCACCCGGAACACGCTCGACCTCTCCATCGTCCCGGCCGTCGAGCGGCTCTCTCACCTGCCCATCCTCGTCGACCCGTCGCACGGGACGGGACGGCGCCACAAGGTCGCCCCGATGTCCCTCGCGTCGATCGCGGCCGGCGCCGACGGAGTCGCCATCGAGGTCCACCACCAGCCCGAGCGGGCGCTCTCCGATGGCCCCCAGGCGCTGACGCCCGCGATGTTCTCCGACCTGATGGCCCGGCTTGCACCGATCGCGGCCGCGGTGGGCCGGACGCTGTGAAAGACATTCCCGCGGTCCTCGTCCTCGAGGACGGCCGCTTCTTCGAAGGCGAGGCGTTCGGCGCCCCGGGGACGGCGTTCGGGGAGGTCGTCTTCAACACGGCGATGTCCGGGTACGAGGAGACGCTGACTGATCCCTCGTACCGCAGGCAGATCGTCGTCATGACCGCCTCCCACGTCGGGAACACCGGTATCACCGGCGAAGACGTCGAGTCGGACCGGATTCAGGTGGCGGCGTTCGCCGCCCGGCACTTCCCGGAGCGCTACTCGAACGCGCGGGGCAGGAGGACGCTCGGCGAGACGCTGCGCGAGGCGGGGACGGTCGCTATCCACGGCCTCGACACCCGTGCGCTCGTGCGGCACCTCCGTTCGCTCGGTGCGATGCGCGGCGCGGTATCGACGGAGCCTGTGGACGAGGAAGGCCGGGCCCGGCTCCTCGCCCGGGTCCTCGAGCAGCCGTCGATGACCGGCGCCGCTCTCGCCCTCGAGGTGGGGACCCGGGAGGCGTACCCATGGGGCGCCCATGCGCCTGGCCGGCCCCGCGTGGCGGCGATCGACTACGGCATCAAGCGGAACATCCTCCGGAGCCTCGCCCGGCGCGGTCTCGACGTGACCGTCTTCCCGGCTACGACCTCCGCCGCGGAGCTCTCCGGCTTCGACGGGTATTTCCTCTCGAACGGCCCGGGCGACCCGGCGGCCCTCCCCGCGTGCATCTCGACCGTCCGGACACTCGCCGCGACGGGAAAGCCGCTCTTCGGCATCTGCCTCGGCCACCAGCTCCTCGGCCTGGCGCTCGGAGCGCGGACCTTCAAGCTGAAGTTCGGCCATCGGGGCGTGAACCACCCGGTGAAGGACCTCGCGACCGGAGCGATCTCCATCACCGCGCAGAACCACGGCTTCGCGGTCGATCCCGATTCGCTGCCGGCCGGGCTCGTGCTGACCCACGTCAACCTCAACGACGGGACGTGCGAGGGCTTCCGGGTCGGGGAGCGCCCCGTCTTCGCGGTGCAGTACCACCCCGAGTCGGCTCCCGGCCCGCACGATTCCGACCCCCTCTTCGACGAGTTCGCGCGCTCTCTTGGAGCCAGCCGGGCGGCGTGAACGTCTCTCTCTTCCTCGCCCGCAGGTTCCTCTCGGGAAGGCGGGGCGGGCTCCTCGGGACGGTGTCCTCCCTCGCCCTCGCCGGGGTCGCACTCGGCACGGCGGCTCTCGTCGTCGCGATGGGGCTCATGTCGGGGTATCGCGGCGAGCTCTTCGAGAAGCTCGCCGGCACGAACGCCGAGGTTCTCGTCCTGCCGGGTCCCGACGCCGGCGAAGCGGCCACGCGCGCATCGCTCGAGAAGGTTCCGGGTGTCACGTCGGTCGCCCGGACCGCCTTCGCACCGGGGCTCCTCCTCGGCCCGAAAGTGCCAGGGGGCGTCGACGCCGTCGTGAAGGGGCTCGACGTTCCGGCGGGGCTCGCCACCACGCGGCTCCTCGGGCAGGACCCTTCGCTCGCAGCGAAGATGGTCGTGCCCGCTCCCGGGGAGGCCGTTCCCGTCCTTCTCGGCTCCGGTCTCGCCGCGCGGCTCGGTTCCGCGGTCGGCGAGGAGCTCGTCCTGGAAACGGCCTCCCTGTCGCTGGCACGCGGCGTGGCGGCGCCCCGCCGGACGCCGCTCGTCGTGGCGGGAATCGTGACGACCGGCTTTTCGGAGGTCGACGAGGGATGGGCCGTCGTGCCGATCGCCGCCTTCGATCGCTTCGCGCCGCCCGACGCGCGAAACGGCGTCTGGGAGCTGAAGCTCGCCGACCCCGCCCTGCCCGAAGCGGCGGTTGCGGCCGCGAGAGAAGCCCTCGGTCCGGGGGCCACCGTTCTCGACTGGAAGACTCTCAACGGAGACCTCTTCCGGGCTCTCCTCGTCCAGCAGACGCTCCTCTTCGTCGTCCTGGCGCTCATCGTCGCCGTGGCGGCGGGGACGGTCGTCTCCTCGGTCGTCGTCCTCGTCGCCCAGAAGACGCGCGAGATCGGGGTCCTCGCGGCGATCGGAGCCGGTCCCCGGATCGTGTCGCGGACGTTCCGGCTCGCGGGCCTCGCCGTCGGCGGCGCCGGAGTCCTCCTCGGAACGCTCTGCGGGGTCGCGGCCTGCGCGCTGCTCACGGCGACGAAGGCCGTCCGCTTCCCGGCCGAGATCGCACGCGTCTACTACATCTCCTGGATGCCGTTCCGGCCCGAGCCCCGCGACGTCCTCGCCATCGCGATCACCGGCCTCCTCCTCGTCCTGGCCGCCGCGGCGTTCCCGGCCCGGCGCGCCGCCCGCCTCGCCCCCGCAGACGCCCTCCGCTACGAGTAGAGGGCGGGGGTACGGTGGTGCAGGGCACGATGGCGGGCCCTCAGTCGTAGATGATGAAACCCGGGTCCCATCCCGGGCCGTAGACGCCGGCCCACCAGCGGGACCGGTTCATCTCGTAGTAGACGCCCAGCGAGGTGTAGGGAAGACGGACGTAGGAGAGGACGCCGAGGAGTGCGGAGCCCCACCAGCGATCGTCGGGAACACCGGCGGCCCGGAGGATCTCGGCGATGTTCAGGCCGAGCTCGAGGCCGACGTTTCTCTCGCGGGCCCAGGCGG
>DIAY01000013.1 GCA_002414905.1 Holophagales bacterium UBA5066
CGTCGAAGGAGAGCCGCGTCACTTTCGTCCTCTCGGCGGCGCGGATCCACCACTCGGACGCGCGCGTCACGAGGCCGCCCCACGGGTGGTCCACGACCGCGAACCAGAGGAGGATCGCGAGGACCGCCGAGAGCGGCAGCCTAACGAGGAGCTTCCGGATGCGCGGGTCGAGATGGTCTTGCATAGCGGTCGGCCCACAGCAGGAAGAGGGCCACTCCGAACAGGATCACGATCACCTGCCAGATGACGATGTGCGAGTCCTCGAAGTGCTGCGGGAAGTAGACCCCGATGTAGAAGAGGCTGACGATTCGCACGTTGTTCAGGAGCTGGATGGCGAAGAAGCCGAGGAGGAGGCCCCAGAGCTTCCGGATCCACGGGGCCGGGAAGGCGAGGACGCCAGCGAAGAAGATGTAGATCGTCTCGAGGCCGTTGCAGCCGGTCCTCACGTTCACGGCGAACCGGGGAGAGACGATGGCCGTGCCGACCATCTTCACGTCCTCTCCGAAAAGGGCCGCGGTCCAGCCCCCGACTCTCGCCACGCCCGCGGTGAAGGGCTCGACGAAGGCGTCGTTCATCGGCCTCGGGGCGGTGGCCACGAAGAAGATCACCAGAAAGAGCACGAACTTCAGGAGGAAGACGATCTCCGGGCGAAGGCGCTTGCCGGGCGGGGAGTCGGGATCGGCGGCGGCGTTCATCACGGCGAGGCGGGGAGGATAGCCTACGTCCCCTAAACTCCGTCCCGTGCTCGATCCCGAGGCGCGGCGCTTCCGCCGCAACCTCACCGCCGTCCTCTCGCTCGTCGGCCTCCTCACGGCCGGCTCGGTCTTCCTTTTCGGCCACCTCCTCTTCAAGACGCTCTCCAAGGACGTCGTCGACGAGGCGATCCTGTATTCGCGTCAGGACGCCCTGCGGATCGCCCGCGGCCTCGCCGAGAGGGCCGCGGGCGACGTCTACACGCTGAAGGTGCAGCAGAAGGACGTCGACGTCTTCGTCGGCTCGGCCCTCTCCGATCGACAGGTCCTCTCGGAGGTCCGGGTCTACGACTCGAAAAACGAGCTCGTCTACGCCTACACGGGCCTCCTCTCGCGTCCCGAGCGCTCCCGCCCGCATCCGGAGGGAGGACAGACGCTCGCGACGAATCCGGTCGAGCCCTCGTCGCGCTCGAGCGAGACCACCAGGCACATCACGGACCCGTACGGCATCGAGGTCCCCATCGGCGACTTCGGGACGCTCAAGGTCGGTGTCTCCCAGAGGGAGCTCGAGGCTCGCGTCGAGGTCCTGCGGGGAAAGCTCTACAAGAGGATCTTCGCCGCCGCGGTCGTTTCGTTCCTCGGAATCCTGGCGGCGTCCTGGGCCGTCATGCTCCTGGTGCGCCGGACGAGAAAGGTCGAGGCGGCGCGCGTGGAGGCCGAGCGGCGTGCCGAGCTGGGCGAGGTGGCGACGGGTCTCGCTCACGAGATCCGCAATCCCCTCAACGCCATGAGCCTCAACCTCGAGCTGCTCGAGGAGCAGCTGGCGAAGGGCAGCTCGGCCGTCTCGGCCGCCGAGCTGGCCCAGGCGACCCGCGTCGAGACGGGACGGCTTGCAAAACTCCTCGCCGATTTCCTCTCCTACGCGCGCCCCTCGCCTCTCGTCACCGTCCCGTCCGATCTCAACGAGCCGGCCTCGGAGGCTGTGGCGTTCCTGCGGCCGGAGGCCAGGAGCCGCCGGATCACCCTGGAGTTCCAGCCGCACGAGGGAGGCGCACCCGCGCTCCTGGACGCCGCCCGGGTCCGGCAGGTCGTCCTGAACCTCGTCGGCAACGCGCTCGACGCCGTCGAGGCTGCCGGGGCGACAGCGCGCGAGGTCGACGTCGCGATCGAGGACGGAGGCCGCTTCTGGCTCCTGACGGTCTCCGATCGCGGCCCGGGCCTCGACGGAAAGAGCACCGACATCTTCCGCGTCTTCGTCTCGACGAAACCGGCGGGAACCGGCATGGGTCTCCCCATCGCCGAACGGATCGTGCGGGCCCACGGCGGTGAGCTGACGCTCGCGTCGGCGAAGGGCGAGCCGACCCGCGCCGTGGCAACGTTCCCGAAAGCCTGAACGCCGGGCCGCGGGCGGTCGCCAGGGCGGGAGGTCCGTCTCAGCGGGCGACTTCGACGAACCGCCGGACGTCCTCGATCGGGATCGCGAAGCTGATCCCTTCCGTTCCCTTGACTTTCGCGGTGTTGAGGCCGACGACCTCGCCTCGTCCGTTCAGAAGAGGGCCTCCGCTATTCCCCGGATTCACGGCGGCGTCGTGCTGGATGAAGCTCTGGTCTCCGAATGTCCTCGGGCGGTCCGAGCTGACGATGCCGCGGGAGAGGCTCACGGCCAGCTCGGGTCCGGCGGGAGAGCCCAGGGCGTAGACGGTATCCCCCATCTTCAGCTCGGTCGATACCGGGAGCATGGGCGCGACGGGAACGGGTGGTGTCACGTACGCCTGGAGCAGCACCAGGTCGTTTTCCTTGTCCTGCGAGATGATCCGGGCGTCGATCGGCTGCTTGCTTCCGGGCAGGAGGATCTGCTGGTAGTCGCTCTGCCTCACGACGTGGTAGTTCGTCACGACGCGCCCCTGTGCGTCGACGAAAAAACCGGTCCCGGTCGAGAAGCCCTTCTCGAACGAGTGTTTCGCGATCACCGTGACGACGGACTTCTTCGCCTGGGCGAAGAGGTCTTTTTCCGTGGCGGCGGCGATGGGAGCGGTGGCAGGCGTGGCCTTCGGTGCTGTCTTCGTGGGAACTGCCCGCGGCTCCGGGGTCGCGGCTGCGGCGACCGGCTTCGGGTCGGGCCGCCTCGTGAGGATGAGGACGACCGCGACCGCGACGAGGACCGCAGCCGCCGAGGCGGCGCCGATGACGATGCCCCACGGACGCGACCTGGTGGCCGGGGCGGAGGTTCTTGCGCTGGCGACAGGGTGGCCCGTGCGGGTCCCGGGAGCCTTTCCCGCGGACGGGGCCAGGGAGGCCGTCGACTCGAAGCGCAGAGTCTGGGAGCCCAGCTCGATGATGCTCCCGGGAACGATCGTGCATTTCGAGAGGGTCTCTCCGTTCGAGACGATCCGCGAAGATCCCATCGCGGTGGCCTCACAGGAGCCGTCGGGCCGAAGGCGAATCTCCGCGTGGACGGCGTTCATGCCGGTGGCGGGGATCCGGATGTCGGCGAGGCCCTCGGACGACCCGATCCTCAGGCCGTCGGTGACGATGCGGCTCCTCGGCGCACGGGTGCCGGGCTCCTGCCAGTGGAGAAAGAGCTCGCTCACTTCCGCCCCGTTGCGGGCGTGGGAGCGAAGGGGCTCTCCTTCCCGGGCTTTTCGAGCTCCTCGACCTTTCCGGAGACGTCCCTCAGGAAGGCGGTGTAATTCTGGTAGGCCGTCGCGTTCTTCTGGAACGCCGAGTCACAGGAGACGTAGAGGAAGATCTGAGCCTCGTCTCCCGGCGCCAGGTTGGGCGGGTCGAAGGACTCCATCCGTTCGACCGTGCGCTTCGTTCCCGTTTCCGCCAGCAGGACGAGGCCTCTCAGGTCGCGAAGCTTCTTGTTGGAGCGGTTCGTCACGATGCCGGCGAATACGGCTCGTTCGACCGGACAGCCCGCGGCGCTGAAGACGAGGGCCCCGATGCGGAGGTGGCTCATCACGGATTTTTCGCCGAAGAACGGCCCCTGCTCGCTCATGTTGATCGTCTTCCCGGACTTGAGCTTCATCGTGTCGCCGTCCGTGTTCCCACGGCCTCCGTCGACATCGAGGGTGCCGGCGAGAGAGCTCAGCCGGGGCTTGGCACCAGCCGGCGTGGGTGTGGGTGGGGCGATCGCGGGCGCAGCCAGTGCCGCGTTCGCCGCCTCGGTCGCTTTCCAGTCGATCCGGGCCGAAGGCAGGCTGGAAAGGCGACCGTCGTACGTACGGAACTTCGTCACCTTGCTCGTGTTCCGGGGAATGTCGAGAACGCCAATCTGCTGCCCGTCGGCGGTCACGATGACCCAGGGAGCCTCTGCGGCCTCGAGATTCACGAAACAAGCGGCGCAGACGAACAGGATGAGCAACAGAACAGCTCGGCTCTTCGACATGTCGGTTCTCCTCCCCCGGTCGGCCAGCATATGAACTTGCCGTTCGGGAATCAATCAAGCAGATGAGCACGAGACCCGAGCGCATTTCGGGCATGGCTTCCGGCCATTCCTGAATTCTGTGCCAGCTGTCACTTTCTTTCCGATCTGGTAAACCAAACGGGACCCGTCGCGTCCGGATCGACATCCGCAGGAATCGGGAAGGAGCTGCCATGGGAAACGACTCCACGTCGCCCCCGGACCCCTGGTCGCGAGAGAGGGCGTCGGTCCAACAGCCCGTTGCCGTCGCGCTCGCGCTTTGCGCCCTCCTCGGCGTCGGTTCGGCCGGACGCTCTCTTGCTTCCGACGGTCCGGTCGCTCTCGGCACCGGGACGGTGCCGGTATCCCGCGGGCCCTCGAGGGCCGACGTCGTTCGCTTCCTCGAGCAGGCGACCATGGGACCGACGGACGCTTTGATCGACCACGTCGCGGCGGTCGGCTTCGAGCGGTACCTCGAAGAGCAGCTCACGGCTGCTGCGTCGTCCTACCCCGACCTGCCGGCGATGCCGGGAAACCAGAAAGTCGGCTGCCCGGCGGGGAGCCCGACGACCTGCGCGAGGGACAACTACACGATGTACCCGCTTCAGGTCCGCTTCTTCCAGAACGCGCTGAAGGAAGAGGATCAGCTGCGGCAACGGGTCGCCCTGGCCCTTCACGAGATCCTCGTCGTCTCGGGTGTGAGCATCCGCCAGCCCAGCGCAATGGGCCCGTACCTGAACCTGCTCCACGGGAACGCGTTCGGGAACTACCGGACGCTTCTCGCCGACCTGACGCTCAGCCCGGCGATGGGCGACTACCTGGACATGGTCAACAACCCCGCCGCCGCGCCGCCGGAGAACATCCCTCCGAACGAAAACTACGCCCGCGAGCTCCTCCAGCTCTTCTCGGTCGGCGTCGACATGCTGAACGAGGACGGGTCGCCGCAGCTGGACGGGGAAGGGCGCCCCGTCCCGGCGTACGAGCAGGAGACCATCGAGGAGCTCGCGCGCGCTTTCACCGGCTGGACCTACGCCACGCTTCCGGGAGCCGGCTCGCGAAAGAGCAACCCGCCGAACTACAAGGCCCCGCTGTGGCTCTACCGGGATGCCCAGGGCCGCGACACGACGCACGACAAGGGGTCGAAGACGCTCCTCCACTACCCGGGCGCGCCGCACTCCGTCCTCCCCGCGAACCAGGACGGGGCCGTCGACCTGGACCAGGCGCTCGACAACGTCTTCTTCCACCCGAGTGTCGGGCCGTTCGTCGGGCGACAGCTCATCCAGCACCTCGTGACCTCGAACCCGAGTCCTGCCTACGTCGCGCGCGTGGCCCGCGTCTTTGCCGACGACGGGCGCGGCGTCCGCGGCAACCTCGCAAGCGTCGTCCGGGCGATCCTCCTGGATCCGGAGGCCCGCGGCTCAGAGAAGAGCGACCCGGCCTACGGTCGCCTTCGCGAGCCGGTCCTCTTCGTCGCGAACCTCTGCCGGGCGCTGGGAGCGACGAGCGACGGCATCCTCGCCGCGCAGGGGACTGCGATGGGGCAGACCCTCTTCAACCCGGCGTCGGTCTTCAGCTACTTCTCTCCCGACAACGAGATCCAGGAACGTGTCCTCGGGCCGGAGTTCGGGATCCAGTCGTCGACGACGACGATCGGCCGCATCAACTTCGTGTCGACCCTCGTCTTCAACGGGATCGGAAGGGGAGCTCCGACGGGGGGAACGTCTCTCGACCTTTCGAAGTGGTCCCCGCTCGCAGCCGATCCCGCGGCCCTCGTCTCCGCGGTCAGCCGCCTCCTCCTCCACGGGACAATGACGGGAGAAGCGGCGCGAGAGGTCACGGCCGCCGTCGCGGCGGTCCCGGCTACGAACGCGCTCGCGAGGGTGAAAACCGCGATTTCCCTCGTCGCGAGCTCATCCGCCTACCAGGTGGCGCGGTAAGTGAAGGGGCAGCCATGAAGACACGTCGTCAGTTCCTTTCGGACCTCGGCTGCGGCCTCGGGACCGCCGCCCTCCTCTCCACTTTCGACCGCTTCTCGCGCCTCGAGGCCGCGGCGACGCCGTCCGGCTACAAGGCCCTCGTCTGCGTCTTTCTCTTCGGCGGCAACGACGGCAACAACATGGTCATTCCGTACGACGACTACGCCACGTACCAGAAGACCCGCGGCCTTGCCCTCAACATTCCGAAGGACTCCCTCCTGAAGGTCTCGGCGGCGAGCCAGAAGGCCGCGTTCGGTCTCCACCCGGCGCTGACCGAAATCCACCCCCTCTACGACCAGGGACGGCTCGCCGTCCTCGCGAATGTCGGCCCCCTCGCGGCGCCGCTCACGCGGGCCGGCTACGCCAGCGGCGGGCCCCGCCCCGAGAACCTCTTCTCGCACAACGACCAGCAGGGGCTCTGGCAGACGTCGGTCGCGTCGAAGGCCGACGCTCTCGCCCGGACGGGCTGGGGAGGACGGACGGCGGATGCCCTCGCCGGGCTCGACACCGGGAGCTTCCCGGCGGTCGTCTCGACGAGCGGGCCGAACCTCTTCGGCACGGGTGCGGCGTCCAGGCCCCTCGTTCCCGGAACGAGCCTCACGGGCTTTGGAACAGACGCCGCCTCCAGAGCCCGCTACGCCGCGCTCCGCAATCTCCTGTCGGCCGAGACCGGCAACCTGCTTGCCGATGAGGCGAGCGCCATCACCTCGGACGGCATCGACAACCTCGACACCCTGACCGCGGCTCTGGCGACAGCGCCCGCGATGACGACGGCGTTCCCGAACACAACTCTCGGGCGGCAGCTTCAGCAGATCGCAGCGATCGTCTCCGTGAGGGCAGCGCTGAAGCGCAGCCGGCAGGTCTTCTTCGCCTCCCTCGGCGGCTTCGACACGCACTCCGGCCAGCTGAACACCCAGCAGGACCTCCTTTCGCAGGTGAGCCAGGCCCTCGCTGCGTTCCAGGCGGCGACAGTCGAGCTCGGCGTCGAGGACACCGTAACGTCCTTCACCCTCTCGGACTTCGGTCGCACCTTCCAGCCGAACTCGGGGGGTGGCGCCGACCACGCCTGGGGAAGCCACCAGCTCGTCCTGGGCGGCGCCGTGAGGGGTGGCGATTTCTACGGGACGTTCCCGACGCTCGCCCTCGGAGGGCCCGACGACTCGGCGAACGAAGGGCGCTGGATTCCGACGACCTCCGTCGACCAGTACGGAGCGACCCTCGCGAGGTGGTTCGGGGTCGTGCCGGGCGCCCTTTCGTCGATCTTCCCGAATCTCTCGCGCTTCGCACCGGCCGACCTCGGCTTCCTTCTCTAGGGTCTCTCGCGACAAAGAACGCCCGCCAGTGGCGAAGCCGGCGGGCGTCCGGACGGCGTGCGGCGTGAGAGGCGGAACGGGTGCGCGTCTGAAGAGATCGAGGGGAACGCGCCACGTATGATCGAAAGGGGAGGCGGCCGGACGCGGATGCAGGGGACGATCTCGACCTGGAGCGGCCTCGGCGCGCTGGGCCGCCGTCCTCGCGAAGGCATGGTCGTGCTGGCGCTCCTGGTCCTGCTCGTCGGGATCAATCTCGCGACGGCCGATCTCTACCCGGTGGTCTGGCTCGACGAAGTTCAGCTCGTCGAACCCGCGGTCAACCTCGCCACCGGGAGCGGCTTCCACTCGAGCGCCTGGGGATCGCAGCCATGGAGCGAGACCTGGCTGTCGTACATGCCGCTGTACCCGCTGGTCCTTTCCGTATGGCTGCGGCTGTTCGGCGTCTCACTCCTGTCCGCACGCTCCTTCGGGATCGTCCTGGCGGCGGTCTCGATCGGCGTTGCCTGGCTCGCCGCCCGCCGGCACGGAGTCCTTAGGACTGAACGAGCCCGAATCGCCTTCGTGGTCCTCGCGGGTTGCGGCGCGGGCCTGTCGTTCTCGTACCGTTGCGGAAGGGGAGACACGGTCACGTTCGCTCTCCTCGCGGCCTCCTTCCTCGCGGCCTCCGACGATTCCCCGTTACGCCGCCGGTTCGCTCTCCTCGCGCTCGGTGCACTGATTCCGATTTCGGGACTGCAAGGACTGGCCTTCGTCGGCCTTCTCGGGGCCATCCTGCTCGCGTTCGTCGGAAGGAGGGTGCTCGAACCGGTCCTGCTCCTCACGGCCGGAGGCGTCCTCGGCCTGGCGTTGCTCTCAGCGATTCTCCGGGTGATGGGGCTGTGGGAGACCTTCAGCCGGGTCATCGTCGCGGGGAGGGGACTGGGTGGCAGCGTTCTGACGAACGCGCTGGATCGGCTCACCCGATTCCCGAGCGTCGCCATCGAGGACCAGAGCGCGGTCGTCCTCGGGCTCCTCTGCCTGGCGGGCCTCCTTTTCCGGAGCGAGGGCTTCCGGTCCCGGATCCTGAGCGCCCAGGCGTTCGGCGCCGTCTGTGCTGTCTGGGTCCCGACGCTGATGTGCGCCGCGGGCCGCTATGCCCTCTACTACGCCTGGATGGTCTGGATCCCGCTCTGCCTCGCCGCGCTGCGATTCCACGAGCGCGGCGAAGGGTCCGCGGTGACGCCCGCCGTCGGTCGGACCGTGCTCGTCGCGGCTGCGCTCGTCGGGCTGCCTCTACAGCTGGCGCTCGCCTTCATCAACTATCCCGCCCGGAGCGCCCGGCTGGTTGACGAGATGGTCGCCTCCGAGGTTTCGCCCGGCCTGGTCGTCTATTGCGATCATGCGGCTTACTACGCGGCCCGGCGGACGGCGTCGAGGGTGCTCCTGACGTCCTACAACTCCCGGATCACGCAGGAGGAGATCGCCTCGGTGGGGGCGGTCGTGGCGCGTGTGGGACCGGGACAGGTCTTCGAGCAGGTGGATCGACGCCTCGAAGCCCTCTGGCAGCCGAAGAGTGCGCCCGTCCTGCCGGGGGCGCGGTTCGATGCGTTCCGGCTCCACTGGGTTCACGGGGACTACGCCACGCTGAGAGTCTGGGAGCGGCGCAAGGGCCCGAAGGACGCCTCGCCACCCGGAAGGTAGCACCGTCGCACCAGCGCCCGGGCCGGCAGGGCGTTGCGTCGTGCCCTTCGACGCGAAGTCTTCCCGCCCGCGACGCCCCCTCCTCGACATGCCTCCTGTGGGGTGGGAACATTCCCGGTTTTCGGGCCTCCCTGCCCGGACATCTCGCCCAAGGACGGATCCCCTTTGAAGAAGCTCGTCGAAACGCTGGCGTCCCTCAAGCTCGCGGTCATTCTCCTGGTCGTCCTCCTGATCGGCCTTTCGGTCGGGACGATCCTCGAGTCGCGTACCGACGCGGCGACGGCGGGGCGGCTCGTCTACTACTCGTGGTGGTTCCTGGGGCTCCAGGGGATCTTTGCGATCAACGTCGCCTGTTCCATCGCGAAGCTCTTCCCGTGGGGACGCAAGCGGATCGGGTTCGTCGTGACGCACGCCTCGCTTCTCCTGATCCTCGCCGGCGCGTCGCTGACCTACTTCGGCAAGGTCGAAGGGCAGCTCGGCCTCTGGGAAGGGGAGAGCGGCTCGCTCCTGATCAACCAGGACGCCACGGGAAAGGTGACGTCTCGCATCCAGCTTCCCTTCTCGGTTAAGCTCGAGGATTTCGTCCTCGAGACCTACCAGGGGACGATGCGTCCTTCCGGCTTCGCAAGTCAGGTCGTCGTGACCGATATCGACACCGGCAAGAGCTTCGAGGCGAGGATCTGGATGAACACCCCGCTCCACCACCGGGGCTGGTCACTCTTCCAGTCGAGCTACCAGCAGGACGGCGGGCGCGAGGCGACGATCCTGTCGGTCTCGAGGGACCCGGGGCAGCTCATCGTCTTCGCGGGTTACGCGACCCTCGTCCTCGGCATGATCCTCGTCCTCCTGACGCGCATCTCGCAGATGCGCGAGCGCGAGGCGTTCGAAGCGAAGGTCTCCGCGGGTGGGATGTCGCTTCCGACGATGGGCCGTTCGCTCCTCCTCGTGCTCCTTCTCCTGCCGCTCGCCACGACGGCACGGGCCGAGAACCCCGCTTCCGTCGAGGCGATGAAGCGCCTGCCGGTGCAGCACGACGGGCGGGTCATGCCGCTCGACACGCTCGCCCGCGAGACGGTCTGGAACGTGACGGGCTCCCATTCCTGGAACGGTCAGGACCCGGCCGCGACGTTCACGGGCTGGCTCTTCGACCCGCGGGCCGCCGCCGCGGCGCCCGTCGTGAAGGTCGGCAGCAAGGCGCTCGCCGCCGCGGCCGGGATCGACCCGGCGACGAAGCACGTCTCCTTCGAGCAGCTCGTCGGCAACCCCAGGCTCATGCGGCTCCTCCAGGCCGCCGGGCAGGGCGCCTCCCAGGAGAAGCCGAGGACGGGGGTCCTCAAGGACGTCGAGAGCCTCGAGCACCGCCTGAACGCCCTCTACGGCGTCCTCCAGCGTCAGACCGTGCGGCCCCTCCCGGTGGCCGGCGATGCGAAGGCCCGCTGGAACCTTCCGCCGACGCTCTCGTCCGAGGCGCTCCTGGCGCTCGCGAACGGGCCGCGCCTTCCGGGCTGGCCGTCCGCGAAGAAGATCGACGGCGAGATCCTCTACAACCGCGTCAACCCGTCGAGGCTCTCGTGGATGATCCTCCTGGCCTCTCTCGCGGTCTCGATCGCAGCGTGGGTCCGTTCGAGCCGACTCCTCGACGGCGTTTCCTTCGTCCTTCTCATCCTCGGCTTCGGGGCGATGACGTGGGGCATCGGAATGCGGTGGGCCGCTGGTGAGCGGATTCCCGCGGCGAACATGTACGAATCGCTCCTCTTCCTGGCGTGGGGTGTCGGTCTCTTCGCCGTCATCGCGTACGCGCTGCTGAAGAACCGGGTCGTCGTGATCAATGCCGCGGCGATGGCGGCCCTCACGATGGCCCTCACCGACCTCCTCCCGATGGACCGCTTCATCCACCCGATCGCCCCCGTTCTCGCGGGGACGCCGTGGCTCGCGATCCACGTCCCGATCATCATGGTCGGCTACGCCGTCCTCGCGCTCGGCCTCGTCGTCGCGCACATGCAGATCGGTTTCGCTGCTTTCGGGCAGGGGCGCGGCGCGCTCGTCGAGAAGCTCTACGAGCTCCTCTACTGGTACATGCACGTCGGGTCGATCTTCCTCCTCGCCGGGATCCTGACCGGCTCCGTCTGGGCGGCTTCCTCATGGGGCCGCTACTGGGGCTGGGACCCGAAGGAGGTCTGGTCGCTCGTGGCGTTCCTGGCCTACATGGCGATCCTCCACCTGAAGGTCGACAAGGTGATCGGGACCTATGGCGCAGCAGTCATCAGCATCCTCGCGTTCCAGACGATCCTGATGACCTATCTCGGCGTGAACTACGTCCTGAACGTCGGCATGCACTCCTACGGCATGGGCGACTCGCCGATCGTGAAGTGGATGGTCCTGGCGGCGCTCGCCGAGATCGTCTTCCTCGCCGTCTGCGGCGTGGCCTGGCGAGACCGGAAGAGGCTGCTCGCGGCCTGAGGAGACCGGGCTGAGTCTCGCGGCCCGCGGAAACGCGGGCCGCGAGGGCCTTCGGCGCGAAAGAGGGCGCCCGGTCAGCCCTTCTTCCGCTTCAGGTGGAGGACCAGCGGCGGCTCCTCGGGCTTGCCGTCCTTCCAGCCGATCCAGGTCTCGCGCATCTCGTCCGGGCCGAGGAGCTCGATCTTCACGGCGTGGATGTGGACGTCCTTCGCCGGGTCGACGTTCGTGCCGCCGTCGAAGTCCATCGCGATGACGTTTCCGGTCACCGTCTTCGCCCTCATCCGGGGCTGGTTCTGTGCCGCGCAGTAGTGCGTCATGACGAGGTCGTTGCCGTCCCGGTGGTAGACGGAGACCATCTCGTGCGGCGTGCCGGGGGCGAGAGTCGAGACGAGCGCCGACCCGGCGCCGGTCACCCGGTAGCTCTCGGCGACGTGTCCCGCCGGCCCCATCTTCGGCTCGATCTCGACCCAGTCGCCCGCGAGGGCCTTCAGCTTCTCGAGGGCGGCGGCACCGGAGCCGGCCGGGGCGGGAGCAGGCGTCGGGAGCGCGTCGGGCTTCTTCGGCTCGTCGGCGCCGAGAATCGCCGGGGATGCCGCGAGGAGGGCGGCGGCCAGGATTCGGCGGGCGGAGAACGCGGTCGTCTTCATACGGACCTCCTGCGGGTGTGACGCGGATCGTACGTCGGCCAGCCCCGGGTAGCTTTCCGCGCTGGACGCCGGCCCCCGTCCTCCTTATCCTCGCCTGTTGGGCCGCCCCCGAAAGGGCACGCCCGACCCCGATCCGGCGGCCGCGCTTTCGCGGGGGTCGCCTCGGCGGGGACGAGGAGCCGCATGTCGGACTATCGAATCAAGGAACACCCGATCCTCGCGATCCCGGGCGAGGCGGTGGTGCCCTTCACGTGGAAGGGCGAGGACCTGAAGGCGCGCCCGGGGGAGACGATCGCGTCGGCCCTCTTCGCGAGCGGCGTCCGGATCTTCGGGCACCATCACAAGGACGGCTCGCCGCAGGGGATCTTCTGCGCGAACGGCCAGTGCGCGCAGTGCTCGGTCGTGGCAAACGGTCTCTCGGTCAAGTCGTGCATGGTGCCGGTGGCGGAGGGGATGGCGGTCGAGCCGCTCGACGGCAAGGCGATGCTCCTCGATGCGGACGGCGACCTGCGCTTCCACGACGTCGAGACGGTCGAGACCGAGTGCCTGATCCTCGGCGGTGGTCCGGCCGGTCTCGCCGCGGCAATCGAGCTCGGGAAGGCGGGAGTCAACGTCGTCCTCGTCGACGACAAGGCCTCCCTCGGCGGAAAGCTCGTCCTTCAGACGCACAAGTTCTTCGGCTCGATCGAGGCGTGCCACGCGGGGACGCGCGGTATGGACATCGGGAAGAAGCTCGAGGCCGAAGTCCGCTCGTTCGCGAGCGTGAGACTCTGGACCGAGACGACGGCCCTGGCGGTTTTCTCGGACCGGAAGGTGGGCGTGCTGCGGGGCAATCACTACGTCCTCGTCCGTCCGCACGTCCTCCTCGTGGCGACCGGCGCCCGCGAAAAATCGCTCGTCTTCAAGGGAAACACGCTCCCCGGCGTTTACGGTGCGGGAGCGTTCCAGACTCTCGTCAACCGCGACCTCGTCCGCCCCTCCGAGCGGCTCTTCGTCGTTGGCGGCGGGAACGTCGGGCTCATCGGCGCCTACCACGCGCTCCAGGCGGGGATCCAGGTCGTGGGCCTCTGCGAGGCGCTCGACGACTGCGGCGGCTACAAGGTCCACCGCGACAAGCTCGTGAGGATGGGCGTGCCGATCCACACGCGCCACACGGTCGTCTCGGCCAACGGGAAGGAAGAGGTCGAGAGCGTCACCATCGCGAGCCTCGACGCCGCCTGGAAGGTCGTTCCCGGGACGGAGAAGACCTTCCGGTGCGACACGCTTCTCGTCGCCGTCGGCCTCGACCCCGTCAACGAGTTCCTCGGGAAGGCGAAGGAGTTCGGCCTCCCCGTCGTCGGGGCCGGAGACGCGGAAGAGATCGCGGAGGCGAGCGCGGCGATGTTCACCGGGAAGATCCGGGGGACCGAAATCGCGCGGATGCTCGGCCGCGACGTGGGCGAGGTGCCTGCCGAATGGCTTCGCACGGCCGATATCCTGAAGGCCCGGCCGGGCGCCGTCATCACCGAGGAGATTCCCGGCAACGAGACCGGGGTCTTCCCGATCTTCCATTGCTCCCAGGAGATCCCGTGCAACCCGTGCACGTCGATCTGCCCGAAGGGGGCGATCCGGATCGAAGGGGACGACATCCTCGGCGTCCCGACGTTCGACGAGAGCGCCTGCATCGCCTGCGAGCAGTGCGTGGCGATCTGCCCCGGCCTCGCCGTGACGCTCGTCGACTACCGGAAGAAGGACGAGCAGGGAATCCTCGTGTCGGTCCCGTTCGAGTTCCCGAAGACGACGATCAAGGAAGGGGACATGGTCACCGTCCTGGACACGCTGGGAAAGGTGCTCGGGCACGTGCCGGTCGCGAAGGTCCGTTCGCCGAAGTTTGCCGACCACGCGCTCCTCGTGAAAGTGAGGGCCCCGGCGGAGATCGCCAAGCTCATCGCGGGCATCCAGGTCCAGGCGCCTTGGGTCTCGGAGGCGATGGAGGAAGAGGTGCAGCGTATCGAAGACGACGACGTCGTCTGCCGCTGCGAGCGCGTGACGGCAGGGGAGATCCGCAGGCACATCCGGGAAGGGGTGCGCGACCTGAACCACCTGAAGGCGCTGACCCGGGCTGGCATGGGCGCCTGCGGCGGGAAGACCTGCCCCTCGCTCATCGTGCGGCTCTTCCGCGAGGAGGGGGTGCCGCTCCAGCAGGTCACGCCGATGACGCAACGGCCCGTCTTCATGGAGGTCCCTCTCGGCGCGTTCGCGGGCGTCGTCACGGGTGAGGGGCCGACGAGGGACGCCGTGCCCACTTCGGTCGGCCCGCTCGTAGGAGGCGTGTGATGGCGACCTCCGTATACGACGCCGTCGTCGTCGGCGCGGGGAGCGTCGGCATGCCCACCGCGATGTACCTGGCCGAGAAGGGGCTGAAGGTCCTCTGCGTCGACCAGTTCGCCTCGGCGGGGCAGGGGAGCAACAAGGCGGCCATTGGCGGAGTGCGCGCCACGCACTCCTCGCCCGCGAAGATCCGGCTCTGCCTCGACTCGCTGAAAACCTTCTCGACGTGGAAGGAGGCGCACGGCTTCGACATCGGGTGGCGCCAGGGCGGGTACGCGTTCGTCGCTTACGGGCACGGAGAGGCGACGACCCTGAAGGAGCTTCTCATCGTCCAGAAAAGGGCCGGGCTCGACATCGACTGGTACGGGAAGGACGCGCTCCTCGGGTTCGTCCCCGGCCTCGATGCAGAAGGGCTCCTCGGCGGGACGTTCTCCCCCGGGGACGGGTCGGCGTCTCCGATGCTTTCGGCCTGCGCGTTCCACAAGCGCGCTGTCGAGCTCGGTGTGGAGTGCCGCTTCAACGAGCGCGTCACGAGCGTCATGCGCCGCAAGGGAACCGTCGTCGGAGTTCGCACTGACAAAGGGGGCTACGCGACGCCCTGCGTCGTCAACGCGGCAGGGCCGTGGGCGCGCTCGCTTGCACAATCGGGAGGCCTCGACGTCCCCGTCAACCCCGACTGCCACGAGGCGGGCATCACCGAGCCGGCGCAGCGGTTCCTGGAGCCGATGATCGTCGACATCCGGCGGACGCCGGGCGCCGCGAACTACTACTTCTACCAGGCACACTCGGGCCAGGTGATCTTCTGCATCACGCCCGAGCCGTCGATGATCGGCACGGACCGGCGCGAGACCTCGGAGTTCCTGCCGATGGTCGCGCGGCGGATGGTGGGGCTCATGCCGAAGCTGGCGAACCTCAAGGTGCGACGCACCTGGCGCGGCCTTTACCCGATGACCCCCGACGGCTCGCCCGTCGTCGGGAGGAGCGCAACGCTGGAGGGCTACATCGACGCCGTCGGCATGTGCGGACAGGGCTACATGCTGGGCCCGGGGGTCGGGGCGCTCGTCTCGCGGATGGTGACGAAGACCCTGACGGACGGCGACGAGGGAATCCTCCACGAGCTGCGACCGGGGCGGGAGTTCGCGGGAGTCGAGAAGCTGAAGTAGGCGGCGCGCCGCCCGGTTCACCTGTGTGGTATTCAATGAGGCCATGAGCGAGAAACCGAAGGGCCGCGGACAGAGCTTCGTCTGCCAGGAATGTGGCGGTCCGTTCACCGTGAGCGATCAGATCCTTGGCAAGTACCCCGGGTGGAAACCGAAGAGCTGCTTCAAGTGCAGGAACGGGAAGGGCAAGGCCGGGTCGCGCGAGGAGAACCTCCCCGTCGCCGCGGTCCTCGCCCGCCACACGGCCGGGCCGAAGGACGGGGTCTTCACGGATGGAGCAGCGGACCCGAATCCCGGACCCGGAGGCTGGGGGGCGGTGTACGTCGTCGGGGACCGCGTCGTCTCCGAGGAGTGCGGCCACGAACCGCACACGACGAACAACCGGATGGAGCTCGTCGCGCTCGTCGCCGGATGCCGCCTCGTTCCCGCCGGCACACCGGCGATCCTCTACACCGACAGCATGCTCTGCGTGAACACCGTCACGAAGTGGGCGAAGGGCTGGGAGGCGAGGGGCTGGAAGCGCAAGGACGGCCCGATCGCGAACCTCGAGCTCGTCCAGGAGCTCTACCTCACCCTCCGCTCCCGTCCCGAGCTGGAGATCCGCTGGGTCGCCGCGCACTCCGGCATCCGATGGAACGAGTACGCCGACTCGCTCGCCACGGCCTATCGTCGCAAGGAGCGCTGACGGGCTACTTTCCCTTCGGTTTCGAGGGCCTCGCCGGGGTCATCACGGCTTTCGCCGTATCGAACCGCCAGACGCCACCTCCCTCGAAACCGGCGAGGAGCGCGCCCGACGGCTCGAGGGCGAGCGCGGCGAGGTCGGGGTGGGGAGGATCGCCTCCGACACGGGTCCAGCTCTTTCCCCCGTCCGTCGAACGGAGTATCCCTTCGCGGAAGGCCCCGGCCCAGATCGTGCCGGTGGCCGGGTCGAGGACAAGTCGCCTCACGTTCAGGGTCTCCGCGCCCGTCCCGGCGACGGCCCAGGTCTTCCCGCTGTCGGCGGAGCGCCAGATCCCTTCTGCCGTCGCCGCGAAAAGCTCGCCTTCGACCTTGCCGGCGACGATCGCCTGGATGCGGGTCGTCGGCGGGATGCCGCTGGCAGGGGTCCAGGTCGTCCCGCCGTCGGACGAGAGGCGGAGACTGCGGTCGTCGCTGTAGGCAAGCCGGTCCGCCGAGGCGGCGCCGACGTGAAACGCGAAGTGGCCGAGAAGCGAGCTGGCATCGCGCGGGGCCTTCAGGTCGCGCCAGGTCAGGCCGCCGTCGTCGCTCCGCGCCACCTGGCAGAAGCTCCTCCCGCTGTGGGCGTAGACCCTCTTCGGGTCCGACGGCGCGAAGCGCAGGTGCTGGACCTCCGGCTCGCAGCCTCCTTTCAGAACGTGGGTCCAGGTGGCGCCGCCGTCGGTCGAGCGGAAGGCGCCCTTGCGGGTCCCGGCGAGGAAGGTCCCGGGCGAGGCGGGATCGGCGGCGAGGGAGTGGACGGCGCGGTTCGTCAGCCCTTCGTTCGACAGGACCCAGGTCGCCCCGCCGTCCTCGGAGTAGTGGACGCCCCCCTGTGTCGTCCCGACGAAGAGTCGCTTTGACGAGGCGGGGTCGACGAGGATCGACGTCACCTCGAGCGACAGAAAGCCCCGGCCGGCCGACCAGGTGGCGCCCCCGTCCGTCGTCTTCACGACGCCGTCACGGCCCGTGCCGGCCCAGACCGCGCCCGAGGACTCGTCGAGGGCGAGGGAACGGAAGTTCACCCAGTTGAAGCCCTTCGAGAAAGTGGTCCAGGTGGCGCCGCCGTCCGTCGAGCGCAGGACACGGTTCGGTATGCCGGCGTAGACCAGGCCGGGCGTCTTTGCCGAAGCGAGGAGTGCGTAGACGGTGTTGCCGGTCATCCTCGCGTCGCTCTTCGTCTCCGCGAAAGTCGCCCCCCTGTCCGTCGAGCGGAGTACGCCGTCCCCGTTCGTCCCGGCGAGGACGACGCCGTCGGCGAGCGCGGCGACGCTGTGGACCGCCTTGTCCTCGAGCGACTGCTCCCAGGTCGTCCCGCCGTCCCCGGAGCGATAGAGGCCGGTGGAGGAGCCTGCCCAGACGGTCTTCCCGTCGCGGGCCACGATGACGCCATAGACGCGTGTGATGCTCGAGAAGCCCGCGTTGGCGGACTTCCAGGTGGCGCCGGCGTCGGTCGACCTGAAGACCCCCGCCGGGTGACCGTCCGAGTCCGTGCTGGCGTAGACGGTCGCGGGGGTCGCCGGGTCGAAGGCCAGGCCCGTCATCTCCGGCTGCTGCAGCTTCTGGTCGAGGACCTTCTTCCAGGTCGCCCCGGCGTCGGCGCTGCGCCAGAGCGCCGTGAAGCCCGCCGCGAGGACGACCTTCGAATCGGCCGGGCTGACTGCAACGGCGTTCACCGTCTCCAGGGCAGGCACCCCCGCGAGCCGCGCCCACGTCGCGCCGCCGTCCGTCGACTTCCAGACCCCGCCGCCGAACGAGCCCGCGTAGAGGACATTCGCGTCCTTCGGGTCGAGCGCGAGGCCGTAGGCCGCGCCGCCGGGAGGCCCCACGGGGCTCCATGGGCTGGCGGGGAGCACGGCGGACGGGCAGACGAAAAGAGCAGCAAGGCAAGACGTGAGGACCACGTTGCGAGGGACCATCTGGACCTCCATCAGGGCGAGAACGCGTCGCAGGATCCCGGAAATTCTACTCCGAGGCCGGGTGCGGGCCGCTCCGCGCGCGCCGGCCGCCTATCCGATCGGGATCTTCTCCCCCGTCAGCTCCCGTTCCCCGCGCTGGTACGCGAGGATCCTCCCGACGAGCTGGCGGACCGGCTTCGGGAAGGTGAGGAGGAGCTCGTCGCTCGGACTGAGGAGCACCTGCTGGGTGAAGCCGGTGGCCAGGAGCAGACGGTCGGGAAGGCGCCGCACCTCGTAGTCCATCTCGAGCTTCGCCGTCTCCGGAGGGCGGAGCGTGCAGGAGACCTCGAGGCGGTCGTCGAGCCGGGCGGGGCGCCGGACCTTCATCTCGAACTTCGTGATCGGGACACGGTAGCCGTACGCGAGCGCCTCGGCGGGGGTGAAGCCGGCGGCGCCGCAGAGGGCGTTGCGGGCGACCTCGCAGTAGAGGACGTAGTTGCCGTGCCAGACGACGTGGTAGGCGTCGACCTCGGGGAAGCGGACCTCGAAGTCGACGCGGAAAGGGCGCGGAGGAGTGGAGCTCGCGGACACGGTCATGGCGCGGTCAGGACGACGGAGATCTGGTTGCCCCCCGCGCCTAGGGAGTTGACGAGGACGGCTCCGAGCGTCGGCTCGTCGCGCAGCGCTCGCGCGGCGAGGGCGAGCTGGAGGGCTCCGGAGCAGGGGTTCTCGCCCACCTGAAGCTTGATTCTCTCGATGCGCTGCGCCGGGCCGAAGACCTCCGCGAGGGCCGCTTCCTCGGCGGCATCGACCCAGGGAACGCCGTTCGCCGAGGCGTGGACGAGGCCGACCTGCGAAGGCGGCAGGGCGGCGTCGGCGAGGGCGGCGCGTATCGTCGCCGCGACCTCCCCGGGGCGGGCGCGACGCTGCTGCGGCGAGACGGGCGAGCCCGCCGAGGCGGCGCCCGAAAGGCGCGCCCACGGTCGGGCTCTGCGCGCGCGGGCCGAGGCCGCGTCCTCGAGGAGGACGGCCGAGCAACCTTCCGACATGACGTAGCCCGGCTTCGACGGGGTCTTCAGCACGCGGAGCCTCTCGTAGGCGAGGTGGTAGGTGACGTTCCATTCGTCGACGGCGCCGACGACGACCGCCTTCGCGCGCCCGTCCTCGATCAGGAGCCGGCCGTAGAAGAGGGCGTTGAGGCCCGCGGGGTCCTTCTGCGTGATGGTGACGTTCGGCCCCTTGATCTTCAGCTCGATGGCGGCGATGGAGGCCGGAGCGTTCGCGACGGTGTAGGGAAAGAGGAAAGGTGACGCCGCCTCGGGCGACTCGACGGCCATCTGCCGCTCGAGGTCGACGAGGGGGCCGGCGCCGGCCGAGCCGGTGCCGAGGAGGATGCCGGTCTCTTCCTCGTGCCCCGCCATCGTCCAGCCCGCCTCGGCGAGGCAGCGGGTGACGGCGACGACGGCGAACTGGCTGCCGCGGTCGAGGCGGCGGGCCTTCGCCTTCGACATCTCGGGCTCGGTCGTGAACGAGCCGATCCGGGCGGCGAAGGCGGCTCCCTTGCGTTCGCCCGCCTCTGACGCGGGCACCTCCACGATGCCGCTCTCTCCTGCGGCGAGCCGGGTGGCGGTCGTCTCGAGGTCGCGACCGAGCGGCGTGACGGCGGCGGCGCCGGTGATGACGATCTCTCTCACGCGTTCACCCCGCCTTGCCGAACGCGACGACGGTGGAGTTGCCGCCGAAGGCGAAGGAGTTCGAGAGGGCGACCCGGACGTCGACCTCGCGCGCCACGTTCGGGACGACGTCGAGGTCGCACTCGGGGTCGGGCTCGACGTAGCTGATGGTGGGCGGGACGACTCCGGTCTCGAGCGTCCTCACCGTCGCAACGGCCTCGATCGCCCCGGCCGAGCAGAGGCAGTGGCCGAGCATCGATTTGTTCGAGGAGATGCAGATCTCCCGCGCCCGCTCCCCGAGGGCGAGCTTGATGGACAGGGTTTCCGACGGGTCGTTCTGTACGGTGGCCGTTCCGTGAGCGTTCACGTAGTCGACGTCGTCGGGGTTCAGCCCGGCGAACTTCAGGCAGCTGCGCATCGTCCGTGCCCCGGCCTCGCCCGAAGGCTCGGGCTGTGTCATGTGGTGGGCGTCGCTCGTGAGGCCGTAGCCGAGGAACCGGGCCCGGATCGTCGCGCCGCGCCGCCGGGCGCGCCCTTCTTCCTCGAAGACGAGGATGCCGGAGGCCTCACCGATCGTGAGCCCCTTGCGGTTGCGATCGAAAGGGCGGCAGGGCTCGGTGTCCGAGGCGCGCAGGGCGTTGAATCCGCCGTGCGTCAGCCGGGCGAAGGTGTCGGCCCCACCGGTGACGACGATGTCGGCCAGGCCCGCGCGGATCAGGTCGGCCGCGTAGCCGAGCGACGTGGACGAGGAGGAGCAGGCGGTCGTGATCGTCGCGCGCGGGCCACGCAGGTCCCAGACCTCGGCGATCCGGTCGGTCGTCTGGTCGGGGGGGTGATTCAGGACGAGGGTCGGGCGGGCACCGCGAGGCCCCCTGGCGAGGAGATCGTAGAAGTAAGCCTCGCTGTCGAGGAGGCCGGAGACGCCGCCGCCGAGGACGACGGCGATCCGGGTCGGGTCCTCGCGTTCGAGGTCGAGCCCCGAGTCCGTGAGCGCTTCGCGGGCGGCGGTCAGGCCGATGACGTCGGTACGGGAGAGGCGGCGCAGGAGGCGCGGCGAAACTCCCGGGTCGGGCATCTCACGCACTTCGGCCGCGAGCTTCGTCCGGAATCCGCTCGCGTCGAAAAGGGTGATGGGGCCGATCCCGCTCCGGCCGGCGACGAGTCCGGCCCAGGTGGAGGCGAGGTCGTTCCCCAGGGAGCTGACGGCCCCGAGGCCGGTGACGACGACGGTCCTTTCGGGCATGGGCGAATCGTACACGGGCCCGCCGCGGCGCAGCAGGGGAGGCCTCCGAACCTCATAATCAAGTGATGGCCGAGCGCGTCGACTGGAATCGCTACTTCATGAATATCGCCGCCGAGGTGGCGAGCCGGTCCACCTGTCCCCGCAAGCACGTGGGGGCGGTCGTCGTGCGCGACCGCCGCATCCTCTCTACCGGCTACAACGGGTCGCTGCGGGGGCTGCCCCACTGCGACGAGGACGGCTGCCTCATGGAGGACGGCCACTGCATCGCGACGGTCCACGCCGAGGCGAACGCCATCCTCCAGGCGGCGATGAACGGCGTGCGGATAGAAGGGGGCGAGATCTACACGACCGCCTCACCCTGCTGGAACTGCTTCAAGCTGATCGGAAACGCCGGCCTCGTCGGGATCTACTTCTCCGAGTTCTACCGCGAGCCGCGGATCCTCGACTACGCACAGCGGATGGGAATCCGGCTCGTCGACCTCGGTGCGGGGAACCCCTGAGGTCCTATCGCCCGGCTGCGACGCGCTCGACCCAGTCTTCCACGACGAGACGCGCTCCCGTGGAGACCTGCCGGAACCGGCAGCCGAAGCCGGGCGGTTCGTCCCCGAGCCTGACGACGAGCGCCTCCCCGGTGATGAGCTTGCCGGATGGGTCGCCGGGCAGGGAGAAGGAGACTTCGAGCCGGGCGCCGATGGGGTGCCGAAGGCTGGTCTCGACGTAGAAGCCGGTCCTCGAGAGGTTGACGAGGCGGACCTCGAAGGTCTCGCCGTCGCGCCAGAGCGTGACGGGAGTGTCGAGGGAGACGCGCGTCTCGGTCCTCTCGACGATCGGGAGAAACCGCTTCACCTCGGCCAGGAACGTCGGCTCGTCGATCGGCTTTCTCAGGAAGTGGTTCGCGCCGGCACGCCGGGCCTCGTCCTCCATCTGCATCGAGGTGAGGACGATGACCGGGATGTGCGACGTGGCGGCGTCGGACTTGAGGATGCGGCAGGCCTGGATGCCGTTCATCTCCGGCATTTCGATGTCGAGGACGACGAGGTCGGGTTTCTCCGCGCGGGCCACGCGGATCGCCTCGAGGCCGGTTGCGGCGGTCAGGAGCCGGCACTCGGCGCGCGAGAGGAAAGTGGCCTCCAGGTCGAGGAAGCTCCTCATGTCGTCCACGAGCAGGATCTTGTGCATCGAACCGGTACGACCTCGCTCCACGGAGTTTACCCTCCGGTTCACCAGGTGAGGCGCAGACCCGCGGCGAGGATTCGGCCCGGGAGAGGGACCCCCGACACCTCCTCGTAACGGACCGCACCGAGGTTGTCGCCTTCGACGTAGATCTCGAAGATGTCTCCCTCCAGGAGGTCGTAGCCGAGACGGGCGTCGAGGAGGAGGACCCCCTCGGCGAACGAAGGGCGGTCGAAATACGAGAGGCGAACGAGCGCCTCGAGGCGGAACGGAAGGCGAGCCTCGGCCAGGAAGTCCCATCGCACGCGGAGCGGGTCGAGTACGTACCGCCCTTCGGTCGCGCCCGTCTCGGCCTTCAGTCTCTCGAGGTCGGCGGAGTAGAAGGCCGCGCGTAGCGCGAGGCGCGTCAGCGGCGTGCGCGCGAAGGCGGACGTGTCGAGAGAGACGGTCCCTTCGATTCCGCGGGTGTCGACCGTCCCGAGGTTCGTCGCGTGATACGGCTCGAGAGTCGACGACCGCACGAAGTCGATGACGTCGGTCCCGTGGCGGGCGAACAGGGCGGCATCGACGATCACCGCTCCGGCGTCCCACGTCAGCCCGGCCTCGGCGTTCGTCGCCTTCTCGGGGAGCAGGCCCGGGTTCCCCACGGTTTGCGGGTCGATGTAGTAGAGCTCGGTGAAGGTCGGGACACGGAAGGCGGTGCCGACGGAGGCCCTGGCCTCGACTCCAGCGCCGAGAGCGGCCCACGCTGCCAGCTGCGGTGAGACGCGCGTCTCGAAGCCGTCGTAGCGGTCGGCGCGCAGGCCGGCGCGAAAGCCGCCCGCGGACGGAGCCGCCGTCGAGAACGGCCGTCCCAGCTCGACGAAGGCGGCGCCGTGCGAGCGGGCGTGGTTGCCGAGGGTCGTGGAGTCGATCGTGTCGCGGCCCGTCTCGCCTCCGACGGCGAGCGTTCCGCCAAGGAGCGGCCGGCGTGCCACCAGCCGGAAGGCCGTCCGGTCCGTCTCGCTGAGATTGCGGTAGAAGTCCGGAGCGGTCCTCTCGAGGACGAAGTCGTCGTGGTGGTTCCGAACGGCCGC
>DIAY01000059.1 GCA_002414905.1 Holophagales bacterium UBA5066
GCCGGCGACAGCAGCCTCGTCCTCGGAAAGCACTCCGGCCGGCATGCCGTCGAGTCCCGGCTCAAGGCGCTCGGTGTCGACCTCGACAAGGCCGAGATCGAGGACCTCACCACTCGTGTCAAGGAGCTCGCCGACCGGAAGAAATACGTCTGGGACGAGGATCTCCTCGCCCTCGTCGCCTGCGTTCCCGACAGCCACGTCCGTCTCGTTCGCTACCAGACCCTTTCGGGGAACCAGCTCCTCCCGATGGCCACCGTCGAGATCGAGGTCGACGGCGAGCGGCGCTCGGCATCCGCCGGCGGGAACGGGCCGCTCGACGCCGCGCTGAAAGCCTGCGACGCGGCTCTCGGGCTCGACGTCGAGCTCCTCGAGCTGACGACGCGCGCCGTCACCGGCGGCAAGGACGCCCTCGCCGAGGTCGTCGTCCGCGTGCGCCACCGGGGCAACGAGGCCGCCGGACACGCCGCCTCGACAGACTCCATCGACGCCTCGCTCAAGTCGTACCTCTCTGCCGTCTCGGCCGCCCGCGCGGCCGTCCTCGAAGCCGCCGCCTGATACCGACCGCAAAGGAAGAAGGAGAACACCATGGCCAGAACCCCGTCCGACAAGCGCCCCGCCCCCCGCCCACAGACCCGCCAGGCCGCACCGAGCGCCTCTTCTCGCCGCGCCCCGGAGCCCTCTGGCAGCAATGCCTCGTCGGATTTCCCGTTCGCGCGGACGGACGAGGACGACGAGCTGCGCGACCTGTCCGGCTACGGCTGGGGCGTCTAGGCTCCCGTGGCGCTGAGAATCGCCGTTCTTCCGGGTGACGGGATCGGCCCCGAGGTGACCAGGGCCGCGCTCGGCGTCCTTCGAGCCGCCTGCACGCTCGAAGGGATCGACGTCGAGGCGGCCGAGCACCCCGTCGGCGGAACTGCGATTCGCGCGACCGGCTCGCCCCTCCCCGACGCCACGCTCGCCGCCTGCCTGGCCGCCGACGCCGTTTTCCTCGGCGCCGTGGGCGACCCGGCGTTCGACGCCGAGCCGCGGGAGAGAAAGCCCGAGACGGGACTCCTCCGCCTCCGCAAGGCGCTCGGCGTCTTCGCGAACGTCCGCCCCGCGAAAGCCGTGCCCGGCCTCGCGGCCGCCGGGCCGCTCAGGCCCGAGATCGCGGCCGGCCTCGACCTCGTCGTCTACCGCGAGCTGACCGGGGGCCTCTACTTCGGAGAGCCCCGCTCGCTCGATCTTTCCGCCGGCCATGCGGTGAACACGCTCCCCTACACGCGGGAGGAGATCGAACGAATCGCCGAGCTCGCCTTTCGCGCTGCCGAAGGGCGCCGCCGCCACGTCACCTCCATCGACAAGGCCAACGTCCTCGAGACTTCGGTCCTCTGGCGACGGGTGGTCACGGAAGTCGCGACCCGGCACCCGTCTGTCCGCCTCGAGCACCAGTACGTCGACTCCTGCGCGATGGCGCTCGTCCTCGCTCCCTCCCGATTCGACGTCCTCCTCACCGAAAACCTCTTCGGCGACATCCTCTCCGACCTCGCCGGAGCTCTCGTCGGCTCGCTCGGCCTCCTCCCCTCGGCAAGCCTGGGCGCCGGTCCAGGCCTCTTCGAGCCGGTCCACGGCTCGGCTCCGACGCTCGCCGGGAAGGACGTGGCGAACCCGATCGGCGCCATCCTCTCGATGGCGATGCTCCTTCGGGACGGCTGCCGCCTGCCCCGCCCCGCCGCCGCCATCGAGGCCGCCGTGGAGCGCGTCCTTGCGACGGAACTTCGCACCTCCGACCTCGCCACGAACGGAGTCGCGCCCGCCTCCTGCTCCGCATTCGGGAGTGCGGTCGCCGACGCGCTTCATAGAGCCATCCACGGAAGCACGCTGCCCGAGACACCGAGGTAGGCAGTGCCGTGGCCTTCAAATGGACGACCGGCGCCGTCCATTTCGAACAGAACGATCTGGTAACGGGGTGATCTGCGACGACTATGATCGCCCCAACCGATCCATGTCGAGGACGCAGCCTCTCGTCCGCCTGAACGAGCAGGAAGACCTCGCGGTCGCGCCGTTGGCCGCGCCTTTGCCGCAGGCCCGGCGGAGATTTCGGCCTCTCCCTGTTGTAATTCCGGACCTTTCGCGCAGCCTGGCTACGGGACCCTCTGTTCCGTTCCGGACCTACCCCGGTTCCGATTCGCTTCTTTCGTCCCGTTCCCGGGTCTCTCTCAAGCCGACGAGCCTTCCGGCTCCTGCGGGCCGAGGGCTCCCAGGAGAGCTCAACACCGTCCGGTCCGCCCGCTTCGCTCGCCGCCTAAGCCCCGGTCAGGCAGCACAGGATCGACCAACGCCGGCCCTGATAACTCCGTCCGACCCTGTGCGTATCACCCTGCGTGAAGCTCAACCCTCTTCTTCTCATCGCCGCGGGCACCTACTCCCTTGCCGGGCTCGGCCTTACCTTTGCGCCTTCCGAACTCCTCGCGTATCTCGGGTGTCCTCCTCACCCGGCCGCCATCTGGCTGGGCCAGCTATTCGGCGCGGCCCTGCTGGCCCTCGCCAGCCTGAACTGGCTCCAGCGTTACGCCTCAGTCGGCGGTGTTCTCGGTCGACCTGTTCTCCTCACGAATCTCGTCTTCGTACTCGTCTCCTTCTTCGCCACCCTCGGCGTCTGGCGTCATGAGGGCGGTTTCGCCTTTCTCGCGGTATCCGCCGCCCTGGGCCTTCTTACCCTGGCCTTCGGGCTCCGCCTGTTCCGATCTCCGGGATCGCAGCAACCGGGTGGCTAG
>DIAY01000229.1 GCA_002414905.1 Holophagales bacterium UBA5066
GCGCCGACCTGCGTCCCGCGGCGAGGCGCGGAACGCCCCTGCCGCTGCTCGCGCCGGAGCCCCGGCGCGCCCTCGTCGAGCTGCCGCCCGCGTTCTCGCAGGCCCGGCTCGCTTCGGACGTCGCCCGCCTCACCGCTCCCGCTCTGGAAGGCCGTGGTCTCGGGACTCCGGGCGAGCGGGCGGCCGCGGAGTACGTCGCCGCGGAGATGAAGGCGGCGGGACTCTCACCGGCAGGTGACGACGGGAGCTATCTGCAGCGCTTCCGCGTCGAACGGACGGCCACGGGCGGGCCGGCCGACGTCGCGAACGTCGCCGGTCTCCTTGCGGGCTCGGACCCGGCGTGGAAGAACCAGTCCGTCGTCGTCGTGGCTCACTACGACCACCTCGGTCACGGCTGGCCCGACGCCCACAAGGAGTTCGAGGGGCAGTTCCACCCCGGCGCCGACGACAACGCGAGCGGCGTGGCGGTTCTCCTCGAGCTCGCCCGAGCGCTGAAGGACGAGAAACCCAGGAGATCCATCGTCTTTCTGGCCGTGACGGGCGAGGAGGCGGGACGGATCGGATCCCGGCGATGGGTAAGAGGTCCGTCGTCCCGCCCCTCCGCCGAAACGTTCGCGGCCGTGAACCTCGACACCGTCGGACGCCTCGGAACCGGAAAGCTCCAGGTCCTTGGAACCGGGACGGCGGCCGAGTGGATCCACGCGGTCCGCGGCGCGAGCTGGGTGACGGGAGTCGAGACGAAAGCCGTGCCGGAGACGCTCGAGTCGTCCGATCACGTCAGCTTCGTCGAGGCGGGAATCCCGGCCGTACAGCTCTTCACGGGAGCGCACGTGGACTATCACCGCCCTTCCGACACCGCCGAGAAGATCGACGTTCCCGGCCTCGCGAAGGTCGCGGCCGTGGCGAAGGAGCTCGTCACCTGGCTCGCCGGGCGTGCCGAGCCGCTCACGGTCTCGATCGCGCAGAAGGGTGCCGAGGGAACGAAGGCGGCCCCATCCTCCGGCGAAGCCGCGGCAGGAGCCTCGCCTTCCGGAGCCGCCGCCCCGCCCGCCCGGCGCGTCAGCTTCGGGACGATGCCCGATTTCTCCTTCGAGGGGCCCGGGGTGAAGGTCGAGGGCGTCGTGCCCGGGTCGCCCGCGCAGAGGGCGGGAGTGAAGACGGGCGACGTCGTCCTGAGGCTCGACGGCAAGGACGTGGCGAGCCTCCGCGACTTCTCGGAGAAGCTGAAGGGGATGACTCCGGGACAGGTCGTGACGGCGACCCTCCGGCGCGAGGGGAAGGACCTCGAGATCTCCGTAACCCTCGTCGAGAGATGACGCTCCGGCCCCGGCCTTGACCGTTCCCCGGTGCGCGTGCTGTATTGGCCTCGTGCGACCTCGCCGCGTGCCCTCCTTCGTCCTCCACAGTCTGACCGTCCTCCTGGGTCTCGTTGCCGTCCTGGCGCCGGCCGGACCCGCCACGGCCCAGCTTCCAGGCCTCCCGAAGGCCTTCCAGGGTCCGATCGCCCCGACCCCGACTCCCGTGCCGGATGTCCTGCCGGACTCTCCCCGGTCGGCCGTCGCGGAGTTCCTGAGCCTCGCCCGGGCCGGACAGTACGTCGCCGCGGCCCGCTTTCTCGACTTGCCCGCCGCCCTCGAAGGGCGGGGCCCGGAGCTTGCCCGAAAGCTCAGGCTCGTCCTCGACACGAAGGACTGGATCGACCTCGAAAAGATCTCCTCCCTCCCCGGCGGCCACGACGATGACGGCCTGCCGCCGGAGCTCGAGGAGATCGGATCGATCAGGGGGCTCACCGGCAAGCCCGAACCGGTCCGGCTCGCGAAGAGGATCCGTAGTGAAGGCGCGATCTGGGTCTTCTCCCGGAGCACCGTTGCCCGCATCCCGGCCTGGTACGAAGACCTCTTCAACCGCACCCTCCTCGATCGGATCCCCACCCCCCTCCTGAGGCCCGGTCCGCAGGAGCTCCTCTGGTGGCAGTGGATCGTCGTTCTCGCGCTCCTCTATCCCGCCTGGCTCGGAGGGCGGCTCTTCGGCTGGGCGTCGAGGAAGGTGCTCCTGAAGCTCGCGGCCCGGACGAAGACGGTCTGGGACGACGCGCTCCTCCGGCGGATGCGTGGCCCGTTCGCCCTCGCCTGGACGCTGGTCCTGCTCCGCGCCGGGCTTCCCTTCCTCGGCCTCTACGCCCCGGCGGGGGCCTTCGCCCTCCAGGCGCTCGAGGCGGGCACGATCCTCGCGTTCTTCTGGGCGACCCTCCGCGCCGTGACCGTCGCCGGCGACGTCCTGGCCGAAGCGCCCTGGGCAACGGCGAACGCGGGGGCACGCTCGTTCCTCAGCTTCTCGGTGACGTTCGGGCGGGTCTTCGTCATCAGCCTCGGAGCGCTCGGTGCGCTCGCCGCGCTCGGCATCCCGGTCAACAGCGTCCTCGCCGGGCTCGGCATCGGCGGCGTCGCCATCGCCTTCGCCGCCCAGAAGACCGTCGAGAATTTCTTCGGGGCGATCTCCATCGGCGTCGACCAGCCACTTCGCGTCGGGGACTACGTGAAGGTGGGAGACGTCCTCGGGAACGTCGAGAAAATCGGACTCCGTTCGACGCGCATCCGCACCCTCGACCGGACGCTGGTGACGATCCCGAACGGCAAGCTCGCCGATATGCAGATCGAGACCTTCGCCGAACGGGACCGGATCCGGCTGGCGACCACCCTGACTCTCGAGTACGGCCTGACGGCCGCTCAGCTGAGGGAGGTCGTCTCCGGTGTCGAGGCGCTCCTTCGGGCCCATCCGAAGACCTGGCCGGACACCGTCGTCGTCCGCTTCCTCGCCTTCGCCAACTCGTCTCTCGACATCGAGGTCATGGCCTGGTTCCAGACGACCGACTTCGCCGAGTTCCGCGACATCCGGCAGGAGCTCCTGATCGGCATCATGGAGATCGTGGAAAGGGCTGGAGCGGGCTTCGCCTTCCCGACCCGGACGGTCCACCTCGTCGGACCGGACCGCCCGGACGCACCCGCGCCCCGATAGACTCCGTGGTCGCATGACACCCGCCGAAGAGACGATCCGCCGGACTCTCGCACCCCTCGTCCGGGCCCCGATTCCCGACGACGTCGACGCCTCGCTCTTCGAGCTCGGCGTCCTCGACTCGTTCGGGCTGATGGACGCGGTCGCCCGCCTCGAGGAGGCGTTCGCGACAAAGGTCCCGGATGCCGACCTGACGCCGCGCCGGTTCGAGACGCTCGCGAAGATCGAAGCGTACTTCACGGCACGCACCGCCTGACCGCCGTGGCGCACCTCGCCGGCCTCGGCCACGCCCTCCCCGATCGGGTCGTCTCGTCGTCGGAGCTCGCGGCCCGCCTCGGCGTGACCGAAGAGTGGATCCTCGGCGCCTGTGGCATCCGCGAGAGACGATGGGTCTCGA
>DIAY01000203.1:0-242 GCA_002414905.1 Holophagales bacterium UBA5066
ACCCGCTCGCGCGACAAGACCGGCCTCGGCGAGAGGCTCGGCTACATGCGCGGCTCCTTCGGCCGCGTCGTCGAGGCGCTCCTCTCCCGCATCGCTTCCCGCGGAGGAGAGGTGCGCCCGGCTCGCCCCGTGAAGCTCGCCTCCCGCGGCGACGGGCGCTGGCTCGTCGATTTCCGCGGCGGCTCCGAGGCCTTCGACCTCGTTCTCTCGACCGTCGCGATCCCCGAGCTGCTGCGCCTGGC
>DIAY01000203.1:433-25180 GCA_002414905.1 Holophagales bacterium UBA5066
GGCTTCATCGAGCACACGAACTACATTCCCTCGTCGCGGTACGGCGGGAACCACGTGGTCTACCTTTCCGACTACGTCCTGCCCGACGATCCGAAGTGGTCGATGCCCGACCGCGACCTCTGGGAGATCTACCTCCCCGCAGCAAAGCGACTCGCTCCGGAGCTCGAGAAGGCCAGGGTCCTCGAGCGGCACCTCTTCCGGGCCGAGTATGCGCAGCCGATCGTGGGGACCCACTATTCGCGGGTCCTGCCTCCGGTGAGAACGGGCGTCCCGGGTCTCTACTCGGCCGCGATGGCACAGGTCTACCCTGAAGACCGCGGTCAGAACTACGCGGTGAAGATCGCCCGCGAGGCGGCGGCGGCGCTCCTGGAGGATCTCGGGTGAAGGAGCCCTCCGCCTGAGGCGAAGCCTCTCAGCCGGCCGCCTTGACCCTCTCGAGAAGACGCTCGTACTCCTGGTAGAACGCGGTGGGCCCACCGGGCCCGAGGGCGTCCACGCCAAGGCGTCCGAGGACCATCGCATCGTGCATGTCGATGTCGAGGAAGAGGCCCTGGCGACCGGTGGAGACGAGATTGCCGATCGTCCCGAGGCGCTCGAGCACCCGCGCGAGGGCGACGGAATAACCGGAGCGGTAGATGGGGTAGGCGTCCGCGAGGGCGAATCGTTCGAGATTCCCGATCTCGTCACTGCGGACACCGAAGAAGCCGAGGTCCTCCTCCACGTGCCTGCGCAGCTCGACCTCGCTCTCGGGGCACGAGAGCTCGCTGGTCTCGAGGGTCAACATCGTGGTTCCGGGGGGACAACACGCGGCGGAGAGGTTCTTCTGCTCGCTGATCCTCTGAAAGTGAAAGCGACCGTCCACGAGGTAGGTCCAGTGGGCTTTCGAGAACCGGGCCCGGCGCAGGGCCGCGTAGGCGAGGACGATGCTCCGGAACTCCAGCTTCTCGCCCGGCGGGACCGCCGCTCCGCCCGTACCCGGGAGGAGCTCCTCGAGCCGGGTGAGCGGAATCGTCGAGACGACGACGTCGCACGGCAACTCGGACAGGCCGTCCGGCCCGCTCAGGCCGACGGCCGCAATCCGGCCCTCGGAGCCGAGCCTTAGCGACGTCACCTCCTGACCGCGCAGGACACGGCCGCCGCGCTCCTCGATCCCGGCGGCGATCGCCTCGAAGACCCGGCCGATGCCGAGCCTGTGGTACCCGAACTCGTTCCCGAAGAGGTGCGCGTGGATCGTGCTGCGGCCGAAGAGGATCTCCCGCAGGAGAGCGCGGATCGACAGGCGAGGGAGCTTGCGCCGGGCGAGCTCCACCGAGAGCTCGTCGGCCGGGACCCCCCAGACCCGTTCGGTGTAGTCGCCGAAACAGAGCCGATAGAGGGCCGGCCCGAACTGTCCCTCACCCCACGCCCGGAACGACTGCGTCGGCGGATCCCCGAAGAGCCGGCGGGCTCTCGCCGCGAGGAACCCCGTGACGATGCGCGCGGAGAGACCCGGGGGGAGCTTGCGAAGGCCTTCAAGGAGGCGGAACGGGTACTGCAGGGAGCGCCCCGCCAGAACGAGTTCCATGCGCACGGGGCCGAGGAGGTAGTCGCTCCCCGCGTGACTCTCGATCAACTGCGTGATCGTCCGGGTCCGCGGGTGGTACGCGTGGGGGCCGAAATCGAGGACGTAACCGTCGCTCCGGCGGCTCGCACCCTTTCCGCCGATCCACGGGTGCCTTTCGACGAGGGTGACCGCATACCCCAGCTCCTGGGCGTAGTGGGCCGCCGCGAGACCGGAGGGGCCGCCACCGAGGACGACGAGCCGCTTCGGGATTCCGGGGTGTTCCACCCTCACGGCCCGGCCCACTCGGGGGTCAGCTCGTACAGGTGAACGTGGGTCGGGTCACCCGGGGACACGGAGCTCTCGAGGATTTCGACGCGAAGCGTCTCCACGAGAAGGGGGGCGAAAGTGAATTGCCCGATCGTGCGGTCGCCGTCCCGCACGAGGGCGGCCTCCGTCGTCTCGCGTCGTCCGGCGTCGGGGCCCGTACCGACGACGGTCACCCGGACCCGGTATTCGTCGGGACCGCACAGAACACCCAGCCCCCGCAGCCGGCGCCGGCCCGCGAGGGAGATCTCGACGACGAAGGGATTCGCCTCCATTCCACGGAAGAGGGACATCGAATCGCCATCGAAGGCCTCCTGCGGCGACCCGTTGTCGTACTGCGACGTGAGGACCGGGACGTTCTCCAGATCGCCGATCCTGACGGTCCCGGGCACCGGCACCCGCCGTTGAATCTCTTCTTTCTCGAGCTTCTCGAGGATGTCGGGAACCCAGGCGACCCTGTAGAAGACGAAGCCCGGCAGCCCGTCGGGCTGATAAAGGACGTCGAGGACCTGGATCGGAGTGAAGCGACCGCTGCTGCGGACGTCCTGCAGCTCCGACGCGAGATCGACGAAGACGAGGTTGCCGGGAATCGGCGACCACGTCCTGGCGTGGACCGGACCGAGGTAGTCCCGGATGCCCCCGATCTGGACCCGCTCCGAAGAGCCGAAGAACCGGGGAAAAATGTCTCCGCCGTTCGCCCAGTCGGGCGAGACGGAGAGAACGGCGTCCGGATGAGCGGCGAGGAACCTCGGGATCGCCCCGAGGTAGAGCTGCCGGGCTCCCCACTGGGTCCCGTAGAGCCCGTAGTCGGCCGTCCACGTCGGCCCGTTCCGGAGCGCGTCGTCCAGCATGAAGATGGAGTAGCCCGAGAGGACGGCCGCAGCGGCACCGGCCGTCACCGGAGAAGGAACGACTCGGGAGAGAGCACGGGCGGCCGCCTCGAATCCGACCGTAATGACGAGGGCCGCAGGCACGACGAACGGCACGACCCGCCAGATCTCCGGTGCCGTGAGGGCGCCCGCGACCGGCGCACCGAGGACGACGACGAGGAGGCTGCGGAACGGTGCTTCCCTCACTCGCCAGAGCGTCCAGCAGAGCCCGAGAACGAAGAACGGGAGGAGCCAGAGTGACAGGGCCGCGTATCCCGGCATGCCGTGCCGGGGGGGCGTGTCCTGCTCGAAGAACCAGTAGGCCGGGCTCAGCAGGCGGCCGTAGCTGGCCGCGACAGCCTCGAGCTTCGCCGGCCACGTCGGGAGCTTCAGCAGGGGGGATTCCGTCAGGCTGAGCTGCTCCCGGAGGAGCGCCGGATTGTTCATGCGGAACAGGAGCGCCGGGAGAAGGAGGAGCGCCGAGAGGAGACCGGCCCCGAGGCTGTGGCGCCAGTGCCGGAGGTGAAAGCGGCTGTTCACGATCACGAGGAGGCCGGCGGTGACCGGTACGACGACCTGCCCCGAGGCATACGAATAGAACGCCAGTCCTCCCCCGAGAGCACCGACGTAGAGCCACCTGGGCGATGACGTGAGCGCGGCGAGGTACCCGGCGACCATCACCGCATAGAACGCGACCATGAACGGCACCACGAGGGCCGTCCGCGAATGGAGGAACCAGGTCGGGAAGGCGGCGGCGACCAGGATGCCGAGCCACCACCAGCGAAGCCGCAGCGAGCCCTTCGCGGCCCAGGCGACCGCAAGGGGAAGGAGGCAGCCGACGAGGGCGCTGATGAACCGGCTGACCCAGATCGAGCTCTTCCCGTGCACCAGGACGCCGACGACCTGGAGGTAGACGCTGACGCAGATGCTCGCGTCCCAGGCCACCGGGAAGAAGGTCGGGAATCGCTCGCCTCCCGGTCCGCGGAAGCCGGCCTCCACATAGTCGCGGGCGTGGCAGACCTGGACCGCCTCGTCGAAGAGGTAGTAGATCGGGAAGTCCTCGAGCCGGACGAAGTGCGTCGCCACGTAAACCGCCGCCGCCAGGACGACGATTCCTCCGACGAGGAGACGCCGACCCGTGCTCATCGAGGCTCGAGCACGGGCTCGGGGAGGGGCAGCAGGAATCGTCCTCCTCGCGCGAGGAATTCCTGCTCGGCTGCCGCAACCTCGGACCGGTAGTTGTACGCGAAGAGGAGTGCGACGTCGGCCGTGTCGGCCCGGAACAGCTCCGGCGCGACGATCGGATTCCGGGTGCCCGGTACGACCCGCCCCTGGCGTTCCGGCGAAGCGTCGACCACGTAGGGAATCGCTCCGGGTCCGAGGCCACAGAGGTTGAGATGCATCGTCGCGCGGCCGGAGGCTCCGTAGCCGACCACCCGCCGGCCTCGTTCCACCAGATCGAGGACGAGCTGCCGAAGCCGGTCCCGACGGGCGAGGACCTGGCCGGCGAACGCATCGAAAGTCGACGGGAGATCGAGGCCGAGCCGGATCTCGAGGTCGAGGAGCTGGCTCACCGCGGGGCTCCGGGGCTCTGGCCGTGGAGACCCCTTTCGCTGCACGTAGACGCGGATCGAGCCGCAGTGGATCGGGATTCGGGCGACGTCGAAAATCTCCAGCCCGTACGTCGCGAAGAGGTGCGCGAGCGGCCGGAGAGAGTGATGCATCAGGTGCTCGTGGTACATCATGTCGACCTGGTACGTCTCGACGAGATCCGGCAGGTAGTGGACTTCGCAGACGAACAGGCCATCCGGCCGCAGGAGGACGGAGATCGCGTTGACCGCCTCGTGCATGTCGTCGATGTGGGCGAAGACGTTGCACGCGGTGACGACGCGGGCCGGACCGTACTCCTCGACGAGGCGTCCCGCCGCGGCGGGACTCAGGAATTCCTCGATGACGTGGCATCCCGCCGCACGGGCGACCCGGGCGATGTTCGCCGCGGGCTCGAGCCCGACGGCGCGCACCGAAAGACGCTCGAGCGGCTTCAGGAGGACGCCGTCGTTCGCCCCGATGTCGACGACGAGCTCTCCGGGCGAGAGGAAGCGCTCGTTGAGAGTTCCCGCAAGGGCTGCAAAGTGGTTCCTGAGGGTCGCGGTGGTGGAGGCGAGGAACCGATAGTCCTTGAAGAGCAGCTCCCGGCGCACGGTCTCGATCGTCTGCACCTCGCGGCACCCGGTGCAGACGGCCAGGGTGAGCGGGAACGCCAGCTCCGTCCCGGCGTCTTGCGGCCGGAGGAAGGCCCCGGCGAGCGGCATCGGCCCGAGCTGCAGGAACGGGTGCAGGGACGCCTGGCGACAGATCCTGCAGTTTTCTCGCCGGGTGAAGTGGGTCGGCTCCTCTGCTGTGATCACTTTCGTCGTCCCGCTCAACCGGGCGGACGCGCCGCCGTCCTCTCCTCCCAGCTCCGAAGTTCCGCGAGCTGGAGGTCGAGCGGCCGGACCGGCAGCCCGGCGAAGCCGCGCCGGGACGCGAGCGTCCGGACGCTCCGGGGCTCGTCGACGGGGCGGAGGGCACGGCGGACGCCGTAGGCGCGGCGGATCCGCGAGAGGAGCTCGTATTTCGTCACCGTCTCGCCAGCGAGGTGGACGAGACCGGTCATCTCCGAGTCGAGACAGGCCGAGAGGAGCCTCGCCGCCTCCAGTGCCGTCACCCCGTTCCAGGAGACCCCCGCGAAGCCGTCCACGAGCCCCTCGCCGCCACGAAACCACTCGAGGAGGCCCGCCCGGCCGCGCGGCTCGGGTCCGATGACCGAGGTACGGATCGTCAGGTGCGGCGTCCTCGTCACCTCGCCCGAGAGCTTGCTCTGGCCGTATTCGTCGACGGGGTCGGGGACGTCGTCCTCCGTGACGGCCGCGCGGAACGAAGAGAAGACGCCGTCCGTGCTGACCTGGATCAGCCGGCCCCACCGGTGCTCGTCGAGCGCGTCCGCGAGGCGAAAGGGAAGGTCCGCGTTGAGGGCCTTCAGCTCGCTGGCGGGACTTCCCGGTTTCGCCGCGACGCAGTTGACCACCACGCAGGGCGCGGAGCGTTCCAGGAGAGTGTCCAGGGCAGGCCGATCGGAAACGTCGAGGCGGACGAGCCCTTCGTCGACGGCTGGAAGGCCGATCGGAGTCCTTCCCTGCGCCACGACGCGCCGCCCCTCCCCTCGCAGCCGGAGAGTCACCACGTGACCGAGCATTCCGGTCGCCCCGAGGACGACCACCGTCACGGCTGCGGCCCCCACCCCTCGGTCGAGAACGGGCTCGCGAGCGCTTCGAACGGGACCGCCGTGTCGCTCGGGAGCGGGCTCCGATCCAGCCACCGCTCCCGCCGGAGCATCGCCTCGATCTCCGCCGCATCGAGACGCCGGGCCATCGAAGAGGAGAAGTCGACGAAGTCGACCCGCTCGAGAGCCGTACGGTCGTAGCGCTCCTCGACGCGGGGGATGTGGATCATCGGGAGGAGCACCATGAAGCGCCCGAACCGGTAGGTCCGCTCGCTCTCGTCGGCCGAGACGAGGATCTCGTGGGTCTTCTCGCCGGGCCTCTTCCCGATCACCGTGGTCGCCGTCGTTTCGTTCCCGAGCCGGCGCGCCATGACCTCGGCCAGGTCCCCGATCCTCATCGCAGGCATCTCGAGGATGAAGATCTCACCCCCGACCGCGTGCTGCGGGACCTCGAGGATCATGCCGATGACGTCGCGGACGTTGAGGAAGAAGCGCGTCATCTCCGGGTCGGTCACCGTTACCAGGTTGCGATGCAGGACCTGGCTCCGGAACAGGGGAACGACGCTTCCGGCGGTTCCGAGGACGTTCCCCGCCCGGACGCAGATGAACGCGGTCGTCGTAGAGAGGTTGTTGGCCGAGACGATCAGCTTCTCGCCGATCGACTTCGTCGTCCCGTAGAGGTTGAGGGGGCTCGCGGCCTTGTCGCTCGAGACGTCGATGACGCGCTTCACGCCGCAGGCCAGCGCGGCGTCGATGACGTACTGGGTGCCCAGGACGTTCGTCTTGACCGCCTCGAACGGGTTCTCCTCGCAGACGGGAACGTGCTTGAGCGCCGCCAGGTGGAAGATCGTGTCGACGCCCTGGGCCGCCTGGGTGAGCCGCTCGGGGTCGCGGACGTCGCCGATCACGAAACGAACGCGCCGGTCGTCGTTCAGCTGGCGCCGGAGAAGGACCTGGGCCGCCTCGCTTCGCGAGTAGATCCGTAGCTGGCGGGGAGACCACTGCTCCAGGAGCAGCTTGGTCAGGGCGGTTCCCCACGATCCGGTCCCACCCGTAATCAGGATCGTGCTGTCGCGAAACACGCTCCGCAGGATAGGTACTTTGGATCGCTCCTACAAGCCGCCGGGGCCCTCGAGCGAAAAGAAGCGCCCAGGGAGCGCCGCCGCCGCCGCGGCGGCGCTCTATCATCCTCGCGATGGAGATCCGTGCGGCCCAAGTCCCCCTTTCAGGCTGGGGCCGGATCGCCCAGGAACAGGCTGCCGCGTACCGTCCCGAATCGTGGAACGCCCTGGCGGCCGTGGTGGCGTCCGCCCCGGAGAAGACCGTCCTGGCACGCGGCCTCGGCCGAAGCTACGGCGACTCGGCCCTGAACGGCGCCGGAGCGGTCGTCCTCACGGAACGGCTCGGCCGGATCCTCGACCTCGACGAGGAGAGGCTCACCGTCACCTGCGAGGCAGGGACGTCGCTCGCCCGCCTCCTCTCGTTCCTGGTTCCGCGCGGCTTCTTCCTTCCGGTCGTTCCCGGAACGCGCTTCGTGACGGTGGGCGGCGCCCTCGCGGCCGACGTCCACGGCAAGAACCACCACGTCGACGGGACGTTCGGGCGGCACGTCGAAGAGCTGACGCTCCTGACCTCTTCGGGCGAGACGCTCCGCTGCACTCCCGACGAGAACACGGAGGCCTTCGACGCCACGATCGGCGGCATGGGCCTGACGGGGTTCATCCTCTCCGCCCGCCTCCGGATCCTCCCCGTCGAGACACCCTTCGTCCGCGTCGTGAAGCGGCGGTCGAAGGACCTCGATCAGACCCTGGCGCGCCTCTACGAGGAAGAGCACCTGAGCCGTTACTCGGTCGCGTGGATCGACGGCCTCGCCCGGGGACGCTCGCTGGGGCGCGGAGTCCTGATGCGCGGCGACCACGTCCCGCTGGCCCAGCTCCCGGCCGGCAGGTCTTCCCGCGGCCATCTCCCGGAGGCCACAGGTCCCTCCGTCCCGTTCGACGCGCCGTCGTTCGTCCTCGGCCCGACCTCGATTGCCGCGTTCAACGCCCTCTACTACGCCGCGGGTCGCGACGGGACGTCCCTCTCGGGCTTCGCGGGCTTCTTCTTCCCCCTTGACGCCGTCGGCGCCTGGAACCGCCTCTACGGCCGGCGCGGCTTCGTCCAGTACCAGGCCCTCCTCCCGCGCGACGCCGCCGCAGACGGGTGCCGCCGGCTCCTCGAGGAGATCTCCCGGGAGCGCGCCGCCTCCTTCCTCGCCGTCCTGAAGACGACGGGCCTCGAAGGGCGCGGCCTCCTCTCCTTCCCGCGCCCGGGCGTCACGCTCGCGCTCGACGTCCCGAACATCGGAGAGCGCCTGAGACCCCTCGCCAGGCGACTCGACGAGATCGTCCTCAAAGCCGGCGGCCGCCTCTACCTCGCCAAGGACTCCCTCACCGACGCCGCCACCTTCGCCGCGATGTACCCGCGTCTCGCCGAGTTCCGCGCGGCCCAGGGCCGGCTCGACCCGAAGGCGCGGTTCTTCTCGAGCCAGGCGCGCCGACTGGCCCTTCTGGAGGCACGGTGACGGGAAACGTCCTCATCGCCGGCGCGGGATCGACGCTGGCCCGGGCCCTGGCCGAGGGTCTCGCCGGCCGCGGGCACGGCCTCGTCCTCGCTGCCCGCGACGCCGCGGAGGCAGGGCGCACCGCGGCCGATCTTCGAATCCGCTTCGGGGCCGCGACCGCCGCCCTCGGCTTCGACGCACGGGACGCGCTGGCCACCTCGGCCCTCGTGGCGCGGGCGGACGCCGCTCTCCCGGGTGGCCTGGCCGGCGTCGTCCTGGCCTTCGCCGCGATGCCCGAACAGGAGTTGGTGGAGCGCGACGGGACCATCGGCCTCGAGATGATCGACGTGAACGTCCGGTCGACGATGGCGCTCCTCGAGTCCTCCGCCGCGCTCCTCGAGACGAGACCGGGCTCGTTCCTCTGCGCCTTCTCCTCGGTCGCGGGAGACCGCGGTCGAAGGAAGAACTACACCTACGGCGCTACGAAGGCGGCGCTCTCGACCGCGATGGAGGGCCTTTCGGCGCGCCTCGTGCCGAAAGGCGTGACGGTCCTCTGCGTGAAGCCCGGCCCGACCGACAGCCCGATGACGTGGGGTCTCGTCCCGTCCACGTCTCCGCTTCTCGCACGCCCCGAAACCGTCGCACGGGACGTCCTCTCGGCGCTGTCGAAGAACCGATCCGTCGTCTATTCCCCGTGGTTCTGGCGCCCGATCATGGCCGTCCTCAGAACCCTCCCGGCCACCATCTTCCGGAGGCTTCCGATCTGATGTCGAAGGACCGGCCCCGACGTTTCGGCCTCTTTCTCCTCCTCCTCTTCGCCGGCGCGGTGGCCGTCCGGGTGTTCGGCCTCACGTGGGACCAGGGCCACAACTACCACCCGGACGAACGGCGGATCGTCGAGGCCGTTCACCAGCTCTCCTTCTCTCCTCCGCAGCTCGATCCGAAGTTCTACGCGTACGGGTCGCTCCCCTTCTACGTGACGCGCGCGGCAGCCTCCCTCCTCGGGAACGCCAGCCCGTGGTTCCTGTCCTGGGACGGGATCCTCCTGACCAGCCGGGTCCTCTCGGCACTCTGGGGAGCCGCGGCCTGCGTCCTCCTCGCCCTCCTCGGCCGGAGGCTCTTCGGCGAGAGTGCCGGGCTCCTGGCCGGGACCTTCCTGGCCATCGCCGTCTTCCCCGTGCAGAACTCGCACTTCGGCACGAACGACATCCCGCTCGCGACGCTCGTCACGGCGACATTCCTCCTTCTCGCGCGCGCCCTCGACCGGGAGACGCCCGCCTCCTTCGCCCTCGCGGGCCTCGCCGCCGGTCTCGCCCTCGCCACGAAGGCGAGCGCCATGACGCTTCTCCTCCCTCTGGGCCTGGCGCCGCTGCTCCTCTTCCTGCGGACCCGCCGCCTCCCCCGCGCGCTGGCTGCCGCCGCGGCGACCGGAGCTGGCTTCGCCGCGGCATTTCTCGCTGGACAGCCCACCGTGGTCTTCGCGGCAAGGGAGCTCCTCGCCGGCGTCGCCGAGCAGGGACAGATGGTCCGCAACGCCGGCTCCGTCCCCTACACGAACCAGTACGTTGGCGTCCCGAAGGTCCTCTACGACCTCGGGGAGATCGTCCTCTGGGGCCTCGGCCCGGCCCTCGGGCTGGCGGCGCTCGCCGGGGTCGTGGCGCGCATCCGCCCCCTCTGGAAGAGCCGGGATCCGCGAGAGCTCCTTCTCTGGGCCTGGGCCGTCCCCTTCTTTGCCGTCACGGCCTCGTTCGACGTCAAGTTCCCGCGCTACCTCCTGCCGCTCTACCCCCTCCTCCTCCTCGCGGCCGGAGCGCTCCTCGCCCGGAGGGAAGCCGAGGGTGGGGCGCGCCGCTTCGCACGTCGGGCTGTCCTCGGGCTCTCGGGGACCTACCTCCTCGCGTTCCTGTCGATCTACACGCGGCCCCACACCATCGTCGCGGCCTCGCAGTGGTTCCACGAGAACGTCTCACCGGGCGCAACGGTCCTCATCCAGCACTGGGACGAGGGCTTCCCCTTCTCGCTCCCCGACCACCCGGCCGAAGGGTTCCGCATCATCGAGCTGCCCTTCTACGACGCCGACGGTCCCGACAAGACCAGGCTCCTTTCGGAACGCCTCGCCTCCGGAGACGTCCTCGTCCTCCAGACGAAGAGACTCTACGGCGCGATCACCCGCGCCAGGGACCGCTACCCCGACACCGACCGGCTCTTCCGGCTCCTTTTTGCCGGCGACCTCGGCTACTCGCTCGTCCGCACGTTCTCCTCGCCGCCCCGGCTCCTCGGCGTGAGCCTCCCGAGCGAGCTGGCCGACGAGTCGTTCTCGGTCTACGACCACCCGAAAGCGATCGTCTTCCGGAATGCCGAACGGCTCACTGCGGAGGAGATCTCGCGCCGCCTGCGGAACGCGACGCCGTCGAAGGCCCTCACGCGATCCGACCTTCTCCGCGCTCGCCCCGACGACCCTCACGCCGACTCCGCCGAGCGGATCGGCGGTACCCGGTCGACACCGCTCGCGCTCCTTCTCTGGGCCGCGCTCCTCCAGGCCCTCGGTCTGGCGGCCTGGCGCCTCCTCGCCTCACGCCTCCCCGCGACCCCCGGCGTCTACGCGCTGTCCAAGATCGCCGGTGTCGCACTCTTCGGCGCAGCGGCCTGGGGGCTCGTCTCCTGGGGGCCTTTCACCTTCGTCTCCTCCTTCACGTTCGCCGTCGCTCTGGGACTGCTCCTCTTCGGGCTCTTCCCGGGTCGAACTCCTCGCATCATCCCGAGGCGCGAGCTCCTGACGACCGAGGCCGTGTTCTGGGGCGCTTTCCTCTTCTTCGGCGCGCTCCGCGCCTGGTCGCCCGAGATCTTCTGGGGCGAGAAGCCGATGGACTTCGGCATCCTCAACGCGCTCCTGCGGTCCGAGGTCCTTCCCCCGCCGGAACCCTGGTTCTCCGGGACACCCCTCTCCTACACCTACTTCGGTCACTTCATCGTCGCGGCCTTTGCCAAGGCGCTCGCCGTTCACCCCGCGCTCGCGTTCAACCTCGGCGTCGCATCGACCGCCGCGCTCACCGCGGCCGGCTTCCTGGCAGCCGGGGCCTTCCTCGGAGGGCGGCTCCGGACGGGCACGTGGGCCGTCCTGCTCGGTCTTCTCGCCGGGAACCTCTCCGGGCTCGTCGAGCTCTGGAACCGCCGGGCCGTCGACTTCGACTCCTTCTGGGCCGTCTCCCGGGTCCTCAAAAACCAGGGCGAGATCAACGAGTTCCCCCTGTGGAGCTTCCTCTTCGCAGACCTCCACGCCCACGTCCTGGCCTATCCGCTTCTCCTCGCTTTTCTCGCCGTCCTCCTTCTCATCGCCCGGCAACGGACGAGCCCTCAGCTGTACGTCCCGCCCTTCGGCCGCTCTCTTCTCCTCGGACTCGGCTCCCTTTTCCTCGGGACACTCCTCATCACGAACGGCTGGAGCGCTCCCACGGCGGCCGGCCTCCTCGTGACCCTTCTCTCCGTTTCCGCCCTCGCGGCCACCCCGAGACCCGCGCATCCGCTCCCCGCGAAACGCATCGGACGCCTCCTCTCAGGCGTCGTCGTTCCGACGGTCGCCATCGTCCTCCCGGCTCTTCTCTTTGCCCTTCCTTTCTGGCGGAGCTTCTCGCCCCCTCCGAGGAACTTCGGCCGGGAGGCCGGACCGTTCTTCGACCCGCTCCCGTTCGGCCTCGTCCACGGGCTCGCGCTCATCCTCGTCGTCCCGTTCCTCTTCTTCCTGCTCTTCGGAACCGTGGACGTGGCAGGCCGGGCGCGCCGCTGGCGGGCCCTTCTCACCGGGGGCCTGGCGCTCCTGCTCGCCCTCTCCCTCGTGAACCTCCCGGCTCTCCTGCACGGCCGGCTCGCCCCGGCTCCCTCGATCCGCGTGTTCGTCCTCGGTCTGGCCGCGATCGGCCTCTCCCTCGCCTTCGGCAACCGGCTCGCCCCGGTGGAGCGGGCGGCGCCCGCCCTGGCGGCGTTCGCGTTCCTGATCCTCGCCGGGTCCGAGTTCTTCTTCGTCTGGGACCGGATGAATACGGTCTTCAAGTTCGGCCTCGACGTCACGATGCTCCTCGCCGTCGTCGGGGCGGCGGCTCTCGAGAAGCTCGTATCCGGACAGTGGAGCGTGGCACGCGGCGCCTGGCGTGCCGCCGCCGCCCTCGTCTCGCTCGCCGCGTTCGCGACCTCGGTCCTCGCCGTCGCGGGCCACGTGAGGACCCGCCGCGTGGAGACGCCTCGCGGAACGCTCGACGGTCTCGCGTATCTGAAGCACCACCGTCCGGACGAGGCCGCCGCCGTGGAATGGGTCGAGAAGAACGTCCCCGGCCTTCCGTCCATCGCGGAAGCCTACGGTCCCGCCTACCAGGAGTACGCGCGCTTCTCCTCGAACACCGGTCTGCCGACGATCGTCGGCTGGGACTATCACGTGTTCCAGCGCGGCAAGCCCCGGCCGGCGATCGAGAAGAGGATCGCGGACGTCCACGCGCTCTTCTCCTCGAGCGAGACCGCCGCGAGCCGCGTCCTCTCGACGTACGGCACCCGGTTCGTCGTGGTGGGCCAGGAGGAGCGGGCCGGACCGGGCGGAGGCGAGGGGCTTCGACGGCTGCCGGGCCTCCTTACCCCGGCGTTCTCGAGCCCGAAGCTCACCCTCTATCGGGTTCGCATGGGCCCCCGGCTGGGCAACACGCTCGGGGCGAGAGCGAGCATCGCTTCGGTGGCCACCTTCGAGGCGCCGGCGGAACCGGCGAACCTGGCGGAGCCCCGCGGCGTGGCGTGCGGCCCGGACGGCCGGATCTGGATCGCGGACTTCGGCCACGACCGGATCGTCCGGTTCGAGCCCGGGCTGACCTCGCCGGTCGCTTTCGGGACGAAGGGGACCGGAAAAGTCGAGTTCCAGCAGCCGAGCGCCGTCACGATCGGGAGCGACGGCCGGGTCTTCGTGGCGGACACCTGGAACTCGCGGATCCAGGTCCTCTCCCCGGAGGGCAACTGGCTCTCCGAGATGACCGGCGAGCTCTTCGGACCCCGCGGGGTGGCCGTCGATGCGAAGGGCCGCGTCTTCGTCTCCGACACCGGGAACGGGCGCGTCGTGCGGTTCGGACCGGACGGGAAGCTGGAGAAGGAGTGGGGCCGGACGGGTCCGGACCAGGGCCGGCTCCGCAACCCGATGGGGCTGACCGTCGATTCCCGCGGAATGATCTGGGTGGCCGACAACGGTAACGGCCGTCTCTGCCAGTTCGACCCCGACGGCCGCCTCCTCTCGACACTCCCGGTCCCGGGCTGGAGGCTGGAAGCCTGTTCCGAGCCTCATGTCGCGCTGGATGACACCGGCAATACCTGGATCTCCGTACCGATCGAGAGCGAGGTCTGGATGATCAACCAGAAGGGGGAGGTCCGGATGAAGGTCCGCATACCGGAGAATTCGGGAGGCCCGGTGAGAATCACGGGTCTCGCGCTCGTCCCGGCCGAGCGGAAGATCCTTGCGACCGCCCTCGACGGCCAGCTCTACTGGTTCAGGCTGCGTCCGCGGGGCGGGCGCTAGGCGGCAGGGGCGCAAACCGGAGCAGGGGGGAACCAGAAAGGCCCGTGGGGTTGAGGGAAGAGCTTCGCCGCCCTCCCGATCACAGCCGGGCGAAAGGCCGGGGAGGGCCGAAATTCACGTTCCGACCCTCCCCTCCTCACGATATGGGGAGTGCTACTTCAGTTCCTTCCACCAGATGGGCTTGAAGTCGACCGGTGCGCCGAGATTCGCCCCCCCTAAGATGCCGTAGAGGCCGGCCGCATCGGAACCCAGGCCCGCAATTCCGGTGAAGACGTGGTCACCTACCGACGTCAGGCCGCTCGCCACACCGAAGCCGGCGAAGGTGGTTTGCACAACCGCACCGCCAGGATCTCCGGAGGGGGGGAGGATCGTCCCTTCCCGCACGGTCAGCGGAGCATCGCAGCCGTTGGTCTTCCAGTCCACCGTGACGGCATAGGAAGCACCATTGCATCCGACGGTCGGATCGTAGACGACGAAGATGCCTTTGCTCGGCAGAGCTCCGCTCGGGTCGATCAGGAGGAGAGGGGCTCCCGTCAGCTGAGACAACGGCGAGAGCGTCGCACCGTAGAAGGCGATATCGGTCGTTACCGCGCTGCACTCATTCAGGGCGAAAGCTGCGGCAGTGCATCTCTCAGGACGGAGGATCGTTTTGAGCGGGATCTGGAGAATCCTTCCAGCCGCAATCTCGTCGCCGTAGCGAGCCTTGTCGTTCGCGGCAAAGAAGAGGCTCGGGATGAAGTACGTCTCGGCCCCCCCCTCCGTTCCCGTGTTCGGCCCGTTGATCCGCTGGCTTTTCTCGTAGAACGTTCCCGAGCCGAACGCATAGACGTTGCAGCCGGCGCTTGGCGGAAGGCCGAAGCCTCCAGCGGCCGGCGGGTAGTAGATCGGCTGGGACTGCCCCGCAGCTGCCGTGGCGTTGATTCCTATTGTCGTGCCCGAGAGGTCGCTGGGATCCGTGAACCAGATGCGCCCGTTGAGGTCGGCCTGGAGGCCCCGGGTCGCGATGTTGTCCGAGGCGAACGTGGACGAGTTGTGCTGGAACCTCACCCCATCCGCGAAAGCCTGGTTCCCGACCCACGGCGTGCCCCCGTCCGGGGCGAGCCCGAAGGAGAGGCTCGCTCCGAGCATCGTGCCGTCCGCCGCGTCGAGCTGGAAGACCCACGGCGCCTTCTGGCCGTTAAAGACGCTGCCCGTATCGTAGCCGGAGCCGAAGTTGATCGACCAGGAGTCGCTCGTCCGGGCCGAGAGTGCGGGCAGACTCCAGGTTTGGCCGAGGCCCGGAAGGTCCGCACCCGTCTTCTGCCAGATGATCTGTACGGGCGCGTCCGCAGGCTCCCCGGTTCGCGGAGGGAACACGCCGTAGTTCAAGTCCGGGGGGATGGCCAACGGAACGGCGGTGGGGTCCCCAGCGTAGGGATGGGTGATGTCGATCGCGGCGATCAGGTCTCCGCCTTCCGCCAGGGTCATGAAGCCAACGGACCGCCAACCTACCCCGGGGAAGTAGACGTCGCCGAACCGAAGGGAGCCGGCGACGCCGTAGATGTTCTCGAAGCCGACGGGCTGACCGGTACTCTTGACGACGGCATTGAAGTAGTTGTCGTAGAGCTGGATCTCGGTTCCGAGAAGCTGGGGAGGCAGGAGCGCGAAGAGCTCCTCACCCGTCTCGAAGTCGAACGCGTGGAGCATCCCGTCGTTCGAGCCGATCCAGATGATGGTCCGCCGGAGCTCGTAAGCCTTCTCGAAGTCCGGATGTTGGAAGTCGAGCTGTGCCTGCCCGTAAAAGACGGGCCCGGCGACGATCGACGGAACCGTGTTGATGAGCGGCCCGAGGATCCTGGTTCTCGGGACTCCGCTTCCGTCGTTTCCGCGGATGAAGTCGAGCACCGGCGCCGTCAGCGCCGGCTCGATCGCCTGGAGGGTCGCCAGGGACGTCGACTTGACCTCGATGAGGTGCAGGAGCGTCGGGTCCCACGTGTAGATGCGCCTCGTCGAGGTATCGCGCGCAGCGAGCAACGTCGCGGCATCCCAGACGCGGTAGCCCGGCAGGTGATTCCCGTCGTCCCTGAACTTCGTCGAGTCGAACTTGTAGAGGTGCCCCTCCCAGTCGGGATACTCCGTCGAGGAGAGGATGATGTACTTGCCCTGGCCGGCGACGTTGCCCCCGGCGACCGGACCTCTCACGGGGGCACCAGTTGCGTAGTCGCCCTTGGCCGCCGCGGCCGTGATGGCGTTGAAAACCGCCACGAGGCCCGCGGAGGAGTCCGCGAAGAAGGCGTAGTCCAGGCTGTCGTCGTAGACGATCGAGTTACACGCCGTCGGGTGAACGCCCGGGCCCGGGGGCGGGACGGGGTCTGCGCAAAGGCGCGGGTCGACCATCCAGTCGAATCCGGCGTCGAACCCCGCGTCGGTCACGGGAGCGTTCGCGTCGGTCCTCCCCTTGAAGGCCGTGAAGTTCAGCTCGCACTTGCCGACCTCCGAGCCAAAACCGATGACCCAGGTCCTCGGGTTGATCGGGGTGGCCCGCGGTGCCTTCCCGACGCACGGAGTCGTCAGGTTGAGGTTCCAGATGTCGTCCGTGATGCCGGGCGGGAAGTCCTTCCACCGGTCTGCCGTGGCACCGCTTCCGGGACAGGGGAGGTTGCCGGCATCTCCCCATTCCGTGTTCGCGACCGGGCCCGTGTTGCAGGCGTTCGATTCCCCGTCCGTCACGAGGATGACTCCGTAGTTGCGGAGACATTCGTAGAGAGGGTCGCCGGCGAAGGTGTCGATGAGGTGCTGCTCCGCCTTCTCCAGTGCGCTCCGCGTGGGCGTGCCGCCTCCCATCGCGATACCGCCGTCCCTCGCGAGCCGCATCGCGGCGAGGATGTCGGAGACGTCGGTCCCCCTGGGGTTGATGGCCGTGACGAGGACGTTGCTCGCCGTCGTGTCGAACGTACTCCCGCAGGTGTCAGGGGCCGTGTCGGAGAACGCGAGGAGACCCCAGTTCACCTGAGTCGCAGAGTTTCCGATGGCGTTCGAGGGCGGCGTCTCTTCCCAGGTTCCCACGTTATTCCCGAATGCGTCGACCCGTGGCTTTCCGGTTGCCGGGTCGTACGCGTCGAAAGGCGGTCCCGGATCGGGATTCACGCCGGGCCCGGGGTAGGTGAGGTCGAACTGCCACGTCGTGCAACCGGGGCGGAGACCAGGCCCCGGGGTGCAGTCCGGGTTGATCTCGGTCACGGTGTACGTGCCGGAGTACGGTGGCGCCTCGCGCCACTTGTTGCTGTCGCGAATGGAGCTGATCGTCACCGTGTTGCTCGAGTCGGCCCACGCTCCCTGGAAGCCCGTCCGGTCGAGGAGGACTCCGGTCGTCGGGTCCACGCGGAACGCGGGTGGGGCGTAGGTCGCGATGATCGAAACCGACTCACCGAGCGCGTTCTTCATCGTCGCGATACGCGACGGCAGGTCGAATTTCAGGACGTGGCGCCAGCTGTGCGCCTTACGGGGGTCGAGCGTCGAGGGGTACGGAGTCGGCAGCGGGAGCGGCGTCGGCGTGTCGACCGGAGTCGACCCGGTAACCGGGGTCGGCGTCGTGGCGGGGCACGGAGGCGCCGAGGCCGGCGGCGGGAACATCGCGATGTGCGGCAGGCGCGGCAGCGCCCGGCTTTCTCCCGGCCGCGTGAGGTCGAGACTGGCCCAGCGAACGGGCCCGTCGCCCTGACCGAGCGGTGGCGACAGGCGCCCCTGTCCTCCCGCGCGGGTCGGTGTCGCAGTCGGCGTGGGAGTCCGCGTCTTCGTCGGCGTCGGCGTCCGGGTCGGCGTCGGAGTCACCGTCGGCGTGTTCGTCGGTGTCCGCGTCGGCGTGTTCGTCGGCGTGTTCGTCGGCGTGATCGTCGGCGTCCGGGTATTCGTCGGCGTCGGGGTGATCGTCGGCGTGTTCGTCGGCGTCCGCGTCGGAGTGTTTGTCGCTGTCCGCGTCGGAGTGTTCGTGATCGTCGGCGTCCGCGTCGCCGTCCGCGTCGGGGTGATCGTCGGCGTGTTCGTCGGTGTCGGCGTCGGGGTGATCGTCGGCGTGTTCGTCCGCGTCGGGGTGATCGTCGGCGTGTTCGTCCGCGTCGGCGTCCGCGTGATCGTGGGGGTCGGCGTGATCGTCGGCGTCAACGTCCGCGTGGGCGTCGGCGTGATCGTCGGCGTGTTCGTCCGCGTCGGCGTCCGCGTCGGCGTCCCGGTGACCGTCCGCGTCGGGGTCCTGGTCGGCGTTCCGGTGATGGTCCGCGTAGCTGTCGGCGGGCGGGGCGTCCGCGTGGCTGTCGGCGGGCGGGGCGTCCGCGTGGCTGTCGGCGGCCGGGGCGTCCGTGTCCGCGTCGGCGTCCGCGTGACCGTCGGCGTCCGCGTGGCCGTCGGCGTCTGGGTCGCCGTGGTCGTCGGCGTTCTCGTCGGCGTCCGGGTCGCCGTGGCCGTCGCCGTAGCCGTCGGCGTCGGCGTGTTCGTCGGCGTGTTCGTCGGCAGAGGCGTCGGGGTCGCCGTCGTCACGACGACGGTGTCGGGAACGAGGAACGTGCTCGGGATGGCGGTGAACCCCGGGTCACCCGGCTTCTGCCAGGAGAGAACCGAGGAGGCGGTGTCCGACGCGTCGAGGCCGTCCTCCTGGAAGTACTCGATCTCGATCCGGTTCTGGACGCACCGGACGAGGTCGAGGCCGCTCACCGTGACAACCCTGTTCGTGGGAGGCGGGTCGTCCCAGTCGTTCCATTCGTCGACCACCAGGGCGCCATTCCACCAGACCCTCATGCCGTCGGCGGTCGTGAACTGCAGCTGGTACGTCCCCGTGTCCGGCGCTACGACGGAGCCCTGCCACCGGACGGAGAACCGTGCAGGATGACCGTAAGCGTCCGTGGTTCCGACACCCGGGGGGAGGAGGCCCGCCGTCCAGGGCAGGAAGTTGACGGTGGGGTCGATTCGGGTGGCGATCGGCGCCATCGGGAGCGTTACGGGCGGGGCGTTCGTTCCCGGGATCTTCCAGTCGTTGCCCGACCTGCCGCCGAAGTAGTAGGCGAACAGTCCCGTTCCCGCCTCGCACGCAATTGGCTCCGCCGCCTTCCAGCGAAGTTTTCCCGTGCTGTTCTCGCCCGTGATGGTGGCGGGGATGATGCCGCCGGAGTAGGCATACCCGTCGCTGGCATTCCTGAGCGGTGGGAGCCCCAGGGTGTCGATCATCGGCGAGCCGGCCGGAATACCCGAGTAGAACTCCCAGGCGTTGGCTCCGATGGCGACGTTGTCCCCGAAGGAGCCGAACGCGTCGTCCGCAGTGAACCACTTGACGTCGTCGCCGTAGCCGCGCAGGAACCCGTTGCCGTACCGGTCGAGGGCCATCGACCCGGAGCGGTCGAGGGCGATCAGGAGGTTCGCTTTGACCGCCTGGACCGCGATCTGCCGGATGGGGTCGTACTTCTCGGTCGGCGCCGCTGCCAGGGGACCGCCAAAGCCCATGAGCGGTATCAGAACCGCCGCTCCGAGCCTGTGGTACCAAGTCCAAGTCGTCATGGAGTCCTCCTGAAGCCGAGTCGCCCGAGTTGTCATGGGTTGCCGCCGATCTGCCCGGTATTGGTTCCGCTTTCGTTGACGCCTTCCTGGGGGGCGACGCTCTCGCCCGGCGTCCCGAGCCGGATCTGCTCTTCGAGGATCTTCGTCGCCAGGAGCCGGCCCGGCACCTGGAGCCCACCGACTCCGGTGCTGGCGACGGTCCAGACCTGCCCGACCGAGATCAGGTTGACGATCTTGTCGGTGTCGACGATGGGAGACGCGGAGTTCCCCGGATCCTCGGCGTTGTTGCGGACGTAGAGACTGTACGTCGCCACGTCGCTCGTCCCGCTGCCGCTCCTCAGGACAACCCTGTCATAGAGCGTGCCGGAAACGTCCAGCGGAATACCCTGCGCCCCGCCGCCCGGGAGGGAGATCGGGGTTCCCGTGCCCTGGATCACGTCCGAGCCACCGATGCCGATTGCATTGGCCTGGGTCAACGCCGCTTCCCCCGTACGAAGACCCGTCTCACCGGCGTAGAACGCCGTTTTCGCGAGGCGGATGTTCCCGGAAGACTGGTCTTCGAGCTGGGTGAAGTAGGCCACGCCGAGCCCGACGATGGTCAGGACGAGGACCACGAGCAGGACGATGAGGAGCGCGCCGCCCCGGGTGGACCTGGCCCGGCTGATTCGTCTTCCGCGCATCGTCAGTACCCCAGCATCCTGTTTCGGAGGACCAGGGTCGTCGTGAGCCGATAGCGGTCGAAAACCCCGTTTGCGATCGTGTCCAGAGGTCCTTGCGTATGGTCTTCGAGTGCGGCCCGCCGGTAGGGGCTGTTGGCTCCGTCCCAGCCGGAGAGGCCTCGCGCCCCGATGTCGAGAGGATTCGATCGCGCGATCGTCGAGACGCGAAGCGCGCGGACGTTCCGGACGTCGGGGTCCGATGGGGACACGGTGATGGTCATGGCCTGGGCGGGGACATTGCTCGCGTCTCCGTTCGGGGCGTTCGTGGCCAGCTCCTGGGTTCCCGTGTTCCAGATCGTTCCGTCACGGAAGACATAGGCGACCTGGAGGTCTTCGACGTTCTCGACGACCGGCGTGAACCCGATCGACGGGCAGTCAGTCCCCCTGGCGTTTCCGTCGCAGTCCGGGTTGAAGAACCCGGGCGAGTAGACCCCGTCGCCGTCGAATCCCGTCGTCTTCTGCTCGAGAGTGCGGTTCTTCACGCGGAACGACGTGTATTCGACTCCGGCGTTGAGGGTCAGCGGAAGGGCGAGATCGTTCCTCCAGCCTCCGGGAGGATGCACCTGGTCGGCACTTCCGGGAGCGAACTCGATGCTGATGACCTCGCGGGTCGGAGTTGACCCGGTCATCGCCGCGCAGTTGCTGCTGACGTAGCGGGTGATCTGCAGGTAACGCCAGCGGCCGAAGGAGTCCTGCACCGGGAGAAGACCGCTGACCTCGTTCGCGCCCACCGTCGTCGCCCCTGTGACCTGCTTGAAAAGGGCGAAGTTCGCGGTGTCGTCATTGATGGCCGGCCCGCAGCCGGCGCTGTAGTTCAGGAGCGCCGTGTTGCCGGCGACGGTATCTCCGGTCCAGCTCAGGATCGGAATCCGGATCGGATTCGTCGCGAAGGAGAGGCTGATGATGTCGGTCCCGGCGTCGCCAAAACCGGCGGTCTCCTGTGCGGCCGTCAGGTCGTTGAAGGAGGCCTGGCGGAGCGTGGTAGCGGCGGTCACGTTGCTTCCGAACGTCGTCCACATGACGAGCGCGTTCGGGTTCCCCTGGACGGTGTTCAGGTCGCTGGCGCCGGCGAGGAAGAACGACAGGTAGTCGACGGCGGCACGGGCCGACTGACGCGGCGCGGTGAACGCCTGCTGCTTGGCCGCGAAGGAACGCATCGACACGAGGAGCGTGAGGGCGACGATCATCACCACGCTCAGGATGAGGATGGAGACGAGCGCTTCGATGAGGGTGAAGCCACGGCCGCGTTTCATCGTCTTCGTCCTATCTCACGATCTGGGCGGTATAGGTGACGATCTTCACCTTGCTCCCGAGGCCCAGGAAGCGACGGGGGTTATCGGCAGGCGTCACGGCCGGGAGAGTGGCCCCTGTGGCCGGGGGAACGAGGTTCGGGTTGTCCACTGGCGTCACGGTCACGGTGACGAACGCGGCGGACCCGACGGCCTCGACGGTGTAGTAGATCCGATAGGGCAGCCTTTCCGCCTCGACGATGTTGAAGCCGGCCGGCCCCCAATGCGCCCACGACGCGTCCCCGCTGGAATACGGAAGGAAGACCGGAGCGGTCGTGGTCGTCAGGATCGCCGGAACGCCGGCCGCCGTGCGGGCCGTGGAGTTGCCCTCCTTGCGCTCGAGGTAATAGACCAGGCGGAGGTTCTCGACGACCTGCTGAGCCTTGTAGAGGAGGTCCGTCCGCGCCGCCGAGCCGAGGTTCGTGAGGAGCGCCAGGGAGAACATCTGGAGGATCCCCACCATAAGTACGGCGAGGATGGCCAGGGCGACGAGGATCTCGACGAAGCTCGAGCCGCGCCGGTTTCGGAGGGCGAGTCGCGCCTTCATGGTCAGTACTCCCTCCATCCGGACGCCACGGCGGCGTCCTGGACGAGCCGGGTCTGGCGAACGCCCCAGACGGATCCGAAGGTCAGCCGGTGGACGACGAGCGGGGTGACGGCACCGGAGGCCATGTCGGCGTGCGTGAGATTGATCGAGGCCGAACCGGCGATCTGTCGCCCGTCGGGACCCACGGCCCGCCCCTGGAAGTCCACGCCCAGAACGAAGTTCGTGCCGCTCGCTCCCCAGTTGGACCAGCAGGGGTCGTAGGGCGCGGCCATGTCGTAGAAGACGATCCCCTGCGGCAACCGGTAAGGCTGGACGTTCGCGATGAGGGAATCGGGATTCGTGCCCGCCGAGGGATCGGTGAACCGGCCGTCGCCCGCCGGTGCCGGCCCCGTGTCCGCGACGAGCTCGAACAGGCCGGTCCCGGGCGTGGCTTTCAGGAAGACGAACGCACCCTGGCCGCCCCGCTGGGTCCGGGCCTGGATCGGGACCTTCTGGGCCAGGACAGTGAGGTCGTTGGCGGCGGCCGCGAGCCTGGCCTTCTTCAGCGGCGGGCCGATCAGGACCCCTCCCATCGCAAAGATGAGGAGCAGGATCACCAGGACGACGAGGAGCTCGACGAGCGAAACGCCCCGCTGCGATGAGCGGCGAGCAGGGCGGGCGGACGAACGAACCGAGACCATTGCAGCTGCTCCTTCGCAAGTCTCGGGCCGAGGTCGGCCCCGCTGACGCAAGAGGCTTTCATGCATGGACTTGTCCCTCCCTCGGCCGGAGCGACCACTGGCATACGCCAGATCGAAATGTGTCCATTCGTAACACCTCCGTGCCGACCCGTTCCTTTCGGCTAGCATACCTCCTACGGAGGGCAGGCCGTGGTCCTCGAAATGATGAAGAAGGGCTTCCGCGCCGATTCCGGGATCGTCGCGCAACTGAAAGCTCACCAGTGGGCGGGCGACGCCCAGAAGAAAGACCTCATCGAGAAGTTCCAGGCCATGCCGAACCTCGAGATCGAGGACGTGGCCTGGACTGCCGCCGACCCGACGCCGGAGATCCGGGCGGCGGGGCTTGCGATCCTGAAGCGGCGGGGGGTGGACCGGGCTGTGCTCGAGGCGGTCGTCGCCATGGCGCGGACGCGCTCCGAGGCGGCGCGGCGGGGCGTCCAGCGCTTCCTGCGCGAGCTGGCCGCGGGAGGGGACCTCGGAGGGTTCCTCGCTCAGCTCGCCGAACGCGGGGACGACTTCGCCAAGCTCACCGCGCTCGAGATGGCTCACGACCTGCCACCCGAACGGGCCTTCGCAATCTACCGCCGGGCGCTGGCCGGAGACGCTCCCCTGCTTCGGTCCCGCGCCCTGAAGGCGATCGGTGAATCGAAGGAAATCGCGACGTCGCCGGCAGCCCGAAGCCTCGCCTTGGCCTCCCTGAAGGACGACGACGAGGAGACGCGGGTCCAGGCCCTCGGCATCCTGGAGCAGGCGCCCGACGAGGAGCTCGTCACGCATCTGCTCGGGCTGGCCCGCTCGGGGGGCTCGCCCCGCGTCGCGGAGGCGGCCTTCGCGTCGCTCGAACGCCTCCTCCCCGTCGCGAAGGGGGATCACACCCGGGAGATCCTCGCACTCCTGGCCGACGGAAACGCCCCGGTTCGCAAAGGAGCGCTCTCCCTGGTCGCGCGGATACCGGCCGACGTCCTGGCTCCCCGGTTTCTCCAGGCCTTCGAGGGGACGTTCGTCTGGATCCGCGACCGCGCGCTCGAAACGGTCGTGCAGGGCAACCCGGGGTTCGTTCCGGCGCTTCTCGGGCTCGCCGGATCGCCTGACCCGGCCGTCTCGGGCCCCGCCCGGGAGATCTCCCTCCTCATCGACGACGCCCGCGCCGTCCCGATCTGGATGGGCCTGCTGGACAGCTCCGACTGGTGGATTCGCGTCCAGGCGCTCGAGAACATCGGCCGGCACGGCGCCGGAGATGAGGTGCTCCAGCGTCTGATCGGCCTGCTCCGGGATCCGGACACGGGCCTCGCGGCCGCCGGCGCGCTCGGGCGCCTGGGCGACCCGCGCGCGGCGGGACCCCTCTTCGAGCTCTTCAAGGCGTCCAAGGAGCGGCCGGACGACCAGCTCGAGCTCCTCGACGCCCTCGCGCACCTCTACCCGAAGCTCCCGAAGGTCGGCGAGGTCCTCGCCGGGGTCTCGAAGGTGGCCGACCTCGACCGCAACGTCCGCGACAAGGCGCGGCGCCTCGTCGGCCGGCTCATGGGCGAGACGGCCCGCGAGGCCATCCCTCCGGTGACGGTGGCGTTCGACCGGGTGGAGCTTCGGAACAAGAGCGGGATCTCGATCGAGGACCTGCTCACGGACACGGTTGCCAGCGGCGCGTCCGACCTGCACCTGGCCACGGGCTTCGTCCCGCACCAGCGGATTCACGGCCGGCTCACCCCGCTCGATGTCGGGATCACGACGCCCGGTACCGCCGAGCGCCTCATCCGGTCGATCCTCTCCTCGGCCGAGTGGGACGAGCTGGTCGAGCACCGGAACCTGGACGTCTGCATCCGGGTCCCGGGCCTCGGTCGCTTCCGCGCGAACTTCTTCTCCCAGCGGCT
>DIAY01000136.1 GCA_002414905.1 Holophagales bacterium UBA5066
AGATGTGTATAAGAGACAGCCATGGAGCCGGCGATCTTGAATGCCATCTCCGAGGAGTCCACGTCGTGGTAGGAGCCGTCGTAAAGCTCGACCTGGATCTGTGTCGTCGGGTAGCCCGCGAGGACGCCCGTGAGGATCGCCTCCCGGATTCCCTGGTCGATCGGCTTGATGAACTCGCGCGGGATCACGCCGCCCACGATCGCGTTGACGAACTCGTAGTCTTTCCCTTCCGGGTGGGGACGGAGCCGGATCTTCGCGTGGCCGTACTGGCCCTTGCCGCCCGTCTGGCGGATGAAGCGCCCCTCGGCCTGCGCTTCCTTGCGGATCGACTCGCGGTAGGCGACCTGGGGCTTGCCAACGTTGGCGCCGACGTTGAACTCACGGACGAGGCGGTCGACGATGATCTCGAGATGGAGCTCGCCCATCCCGGCGATGATCGTCTGGTTCGTCTCCCTGTCCGTCGTGACCCGGAAGGTCGGGTCCTCCTGCATGAGCTTCGCGAGGGCGAGGCCCATCTTCTCCTGGTCGACCTTCGTCTTCGGCTCGATGGAGAGGGTGATGACCGGCTCGGGGAACTTCATCGCCTCGAGGACGACGACGGACTTCTTCTCGCAGATCGTGTCGCCCGTGACGACGTTCTTGAGTCCCACCGCCGCGGCGATGTCTCCCGCCCAGACTTCCTTGATCTCCTCGCGCTTGTTCGCGTGCATCCTGAGGAGGCGGCCCACCCGCTCGTTCGTCTGCTTCGTGGAGTTGTAGACGGCCGAGCCCGCATCGAGATGGCCCGAATAGACCCGGAAGAAGGCAAGCTGGCCGACGAAGGGGTCGGTCATGATCTTGAAGATCAGGCCGGCGAACGGAGCGTTGTCCTTCGTCTCGCGCCACGTGTCCTGGCCGTCCTCGTCCACGCCCTTGATCGGCGGGATGTCGACCGGCGAGGGCAGGTAGGCGACGACCGCGTCGAGGAGCTGCTGGACAGCCTTGTTCTTGAAGGCGGAGCCGCAGACCACCGGGTGGAGCCTGCCGATGATCGTCGCCCGGCGAAGGGCGGCCTTCAGCTCGGCCGCGGACGGGACGACGCCTTCGAGATACTTCTGCATGAGGTCGTCGTCGGTCTCGGCGATCGACTCGATCGCCTTTTCCCGCCAGGCGGCGAGCTCGGCGCGATGCTCTTCCGGCACTGCGACGGTCTGGAACTCGGCCCCGAGAGCCTCGTCACGGAAGTCGTAGGCCTTCTCGTCCAGGACGTCGATGACCCCTCGAAACGTTTCGGCGCTACCCCAGGGGAGGATGATCGGAACCGGCTTGGCTCCGAGCCTGGAGATCATCATCTCGACGCAGCGATCGAAGTCCGCCCCGACGCGGTCCATCTTGTTGACGAACGCGATGCGTGGGACCCCGTAGCGGTCGGCCTGGCGCCAGACGGTCTCCGACTGTGGCTCGACGCCCGAAACCGCGTCGAACACCGCGACGGCACCGTCGAGGACCCTCAACGAGCGCTCCACCTCTGCCGTGAAGTCGACGTGGCCCGGCGTGTCGATGATGTTGATCAGAGTCCCCTTCCAGGCGCAGGTCGTGGCGGCCGAAGTGATCGTGATGCCGCGCTCCTGCTCCTGGACCATCCAGTCCATCGTGGCCGTGCCCTCGTGGACCTCGCCCAGCTTGTAGCTGACGCCGGTGTAGAAGAGGATCCTCTCCGTAGTCGTCGTCTTACCGGCATCGATGTGAGCCATGATGCCGATATTTCTGCAGTTTTCGAGCGCGTGCGTTCTCGCCATAAAGGTTTTGTTTCCCGACCTCGGTCGTGTCTGCGCCGTCGAACCCTCCCGGTCTTCGCGTTTCCGCGACCTCGGGCGGGTTCCGCACGCTGTAAGGCGTGGCCCGGTTCGATGGTTTCCGTGGACCTCGCCGCCCCGTCAGGGTACGGCCGGTTTCCACGGGCTCCGGGCGTTCGGGGGAGGCAGCCGTCGTCCGGCCTCCTCCCTGTCCGTGCAGGCGACTACCAGCGGTAGTGCGCGAAGGCTTTATTGGCCTCCGCCATCTTGTGGGTATCCTCCCTTTTCTTTACGGAATTCCCGCGGTTGTTGGCCGCGTCCAGGAGCTCGCCCGCGAGCTTGTCTTTCATGGTCTTCTCGCCACGGGCCTGCGAGTAGTTGATGATCCAACGGATCGCGAGGGACGTCCGGCGGTTCGGCTTGACCTCGACCGGGACCTGGTAGGTCGAGCCACCGACGCGACGGGACTTGACCTCGAGCGCCGGCTTGACGTTCTCCAGGGCCTTCTTGAACGTCTTGAGCGGGTCGTCCTGGGTCTTGCCCTCGATCTGCTTCATGGCGCCGTAGAAGATGCCCTCGGCCGTGGACTTCTTTCCGCACTTCATGACGGAGCTGATGAACTTGGTGACGAGCTGGGACTGGTAGAGCGGGTCCGGGAGGACCTCACGCTTGGGGACTTCGCGACGGCGCGGCACGGCTCTTTACCCTATCCTTCTACGACTTCGGGCGCTTGGCGCCGTACTTGGAGCGGGACTGCTTGCGGTTGGCCACGCCCACCGCGTCGAGGGTCCCCCGGATGATGTGGTAGCGGACGCCCGGAAGATCCTTCACGCGGCCGCCGCGGATCATGACGATGGAGTGCTCCTGCAGGTTGTGCCCGATGCCGGGGATATAGGTCGTGACCTCGATGCCGTTCGTGAGCCGGACACGCGCAATCTTGCGGAGTGCGGAGTTCGGCTTCTTGGGAGTCGTGGTCTTGACCTGGGTGCAGACCCCCCGCCGCTGCGGGCAGGACTGCAGGGCCGGCGACTTCGTCTTGTAACGAACCGCTTCGCGCCCCTTTCGAACGAGCTGGCTGATCGTCGGCATCAGGTTTCCTCGGTTCCTCTTCCGCGCCGGAGAGACGACTTTTCGACCCAAGGGCCGCGTCTCCCCGGAATTTTCGATATCGGATCGCTCTCCCGGAGAGCCCGGAGGGCTCTGTCCGAGGGGCGAAACCGGCAGAGATTACGTGTAACAACCCAGCCTGTCAACCCATGGGGCCGGCCGGCCATTTCCGGGAGAATCCGTGCGAGGGAAGCGAGCTTCCTGACCGCGCGAATGGTTGCTGGAGAAATCCGGCGGACCGGGTTCCCCGTTCAATCCCCGCGCGAGCGAAGCGAGCTGCCTCGC
>DIAY01000102.1:0-5478 GCA_002414905.1 Holophagales bacterium UBA5066
TTGCGCACGCCGGCTGGTTCTTCCTCCTCGGTCTCTTCGCCTTCCGGGCCGCCCGAGAGGGAGAAGGCTGGCCACGCCGCCGCACGATGCGCCTGCTCGTCCTCGGAGCGCTCCTGTGGGGGATCAGCGACGAGGCCCACCAGGCCTTCGTCCCGGGTCGCGACGTGGAGGCGGCCGACATCGCCGCCGACGTGGCGGGAGCGGCCGTCGCCGCGGTGGTCGCCGAGCCTCTCCTCCGGCGGCTTCGGCTCCTCGCTCCCCTTCCTCCGTCCTGAAGCGCCGCAGGGCCCGGAACGAAAACACCGCCCTTCCGGGCGGCGCGTTTCGTCAGGTTGGCTGGGGGGCAGGGATTCGAACCCCGATAGGCAGATCCAGAGACTGCAGTCCTACCATTGGACGACCCCCCAACCTGAAGGGGCGGGCATTATGCGGTCGACGGCCGGGCCGGTCAACCGGCGAAGACGTCAGAGCGACCTGGAGAGGGAGAGGAAGAACCGGGCGAGGTCCTCCGGGAGCCCGCGCCCCTGGAACGTGACGGACACCTCTCCTTTCGCCGCTGCCGGCACGACGGCCGGCGCGGACGCCTTGGGAGACTTTCCGCGCCCCTTCTTCGGCGCGGCGTCGACGACCTCGGGTTGCAGCACCTTTGCCTCGGGCGCCGCGCGGCGGGCACTCTTCCGCCCGTTCTTCCGCGGACGGCGGGCTTCCTTCGGCCGGAGCCGGGTGACGTCGGGCGGGCCGACCCGGATGCCGAACCTCTCGGCCACCCCGTCGATGACGACGCGGGCTTCGGTCGTCGGCGCCTTGGCGAGGACGGCCCGGGCCCACGCGAGCGCAGCCGGCCGGTCGATCCCCATCTTCCGCCGCACCTCGCGGATGATCCCGGCGCCGATGCTGTCCGGCTTCACCTTCAGGGCCTTGCCGGCCGCGATCTTGACCTCGCGTTCGTTCAGGGATTTGTCAGCCTTCAGCAGCGATTCCACCGTTTGGCGGAGCCTGTCCACGTCCGTAGCCATGCGGTCTCCTTCCGTATTCCGAGCTCTCGTGAGCTTCGCAATTGTTCTACAAAAGGCCGGTCGGTTCAATAGCGGGGAACGGACGGGTCGATCCGGCTTCCCCAGGCGAGGATACCGCCCTCCAGGTTGCACGCTCGGGGCACGCCGTTCCTGCGGAGGTACTGCACGACCGTCGCGCTCCGGATGCCGCTGCGGCACGCCACGACCACCTCGACCTCGGCCGGGATCTCGCCGAGACGCTGCGGCACCTCGCGCATCGGAACGTGGCAGATCGGGAACGGGAACGGGGCGACCTGCAGCTCGAGCGCCTCCCGAACGTCCAAAACGAACGGGGTCCGGTCCTGGTCGAGGAGAGCTTTGAGCTCTTCGACGGTCATGCGCCCGCCCCCTCCTCGAAGCGACAGCAGGGGGCGTGGCAGCGGTCGTAGACCGAGCCCCGCTGAGAAGGAGCGAAACCGGCGTCGCGGATGAGGGCGACCATGTCGTCCCTCGTCATCCGGTTGTGGGCCCCGGCCGCCGCGACGACGTTTTCCTCGATCATGATCGAGCCGAGGTCGTCGGCGCCGAAGAAGAGCGAGACCTGCCCGATCTTCCTGCCCTGCGTCACCCACGAGCCCTGCAGGTGCCGGACGTTGTCGAGGAAGAGGCGCGAGAGCGCGAGCGTCCGGAGGTAGTCGTGACCGGTCGACACCTCGACCGCTCCGTCGAGCGCGGTGTTCTCGTCCTGGAACGTCCAGGGAATGAACGCCGTGAACGACTCCCGTCCCTCCGAGAGCGAGGTGTCCTGGATCTGCCTCACCACCTCGAGGTGCGCGATGCGCTCCTCGTACGTCTCGCCGACACCGAACATCATCGTGGCGGTCGTCGGCATCCCGAGCCTGTGCGCCTCGCGGTGGACCTCGGCCCACTTCTGGGTCGGTGCCTTCGCGAGCGCCCAGATCCGCTTTCGCACGCCGTCCTCGAGGACCTCGGCTCCGCCGCCGGGGACGGACATCAGGCCGGCGTCGCGCAGGCGGACGAGGACGTCGGCCACCGGCAACTTCTCCTTCTTGGCGAGGAAGAAGATCTCGGGCGCCGAGAAGGCGTGGCGGTGGATGCGCGGGTAGCGCTCACGGAGGAACGACAGCAGCTCCTCGTAGAAGGAGAACGGGAGCTCGGCGTGGACCCCGCCCTGAAGCAGGACGCCGGTTCCTCCGAGCGCGAGCGTCTCCTCGACCTTCGCGCCGATCTCCTCGAGAGGGAGGACGTAGGCGTCCTCGTCGCCCGCTTTCCGGTAGAAGGCGCAGAAGCTGCAGCGGTAGATGCAGACGTTCGTGTAGTTGATGTTCCGGTCGATCTGGTACGTCGCCGTCGCGCCCGGGTGCATCCGGCGCCGGACCGCGGCCGCGGCCGCGCCCAGCTCCAGGAGCGGCGCCTCCTCGAAGAGGACGAGCGCCTCAGCCGGAGTGATGCGGGCGCCGGAGGCGGCACGGTCGAGGATCGCGGCCGCGCGGAGCGAGCCCCCGAGACCCGGGGTCGGAGGCGTGGGAAGCGGTGCGACGCGAGTGGAGGCGGGCATCAGGAGAACGACCTCGGAACGAGCGGCACGCCGGAGAACGGGGGCAGCTCGGGAGAGGAGATGAGGCCGTGCGCCGCGGCCCTCCGGTAGAACTCGGCGAGCCCTTTCTCGTCGTCCTCGTCGAGATCGTGGTGGAGGTTCGTCTCGAGGTACTCGGAGACGAGGCTTCGGCCGAGGCCCGTCCGCGCCACGGCGGCGTCGACGATCTCGCCGATCCGGAGCCGGGCGTAGTCACGCGACCAGAGGAACGGCTCCGGCGGGACTTCCCGGCGGACCGCCCAGACCGCAAAGATGAACGGCAGTCCCGTCAGGCGGTTCCAGCCCTCCGCGAGATCGAGGACATGGAGGTCCCGCACGCTCGCCATCAGCGCCGGGTCGCCGATGAGAAGCGCGGCGTCGGCGGTGGCCAGCATCCGCGGCAGCTCCGGAACGGCACGGTGGAACTCCGGGATGATGCCGTAGAGGTCCGCGAGGAGGATGCGAACCATCGCGGCCGAGGAGCGGGAGCTCGTGTCGAGGGCGACGCTCCGGATCTCGGGGAACGGGACCCGCGAAATGAGAAGGACGCTGCGCACCCTCTCGTGCGAAGCGATGCCGAGCCCGCGGACGATCCTCACTCCCGGGATCCGCGCCGCCTCGATCGTGGGGACCAGCCCGGCCCCGACCTCGCCGCGGGCGAGCCGGTCGGCACACGCCGACGGCACGTCCGTGAGCGGGAGGAAACCCTCGACCGCACCCTTCAGGAAGCCCCAGGTGAGGGGCCAGGCGTTCACGAAGTCGACGACCGAGACGGGGATGGCTGGTGTCATGACCACGACGATCTTACGACGCAAGATCCCGGCCGGACTCGGGAGACAATGGCGGCGTGGCCCCCCAGCCCCTTGTCGTCTCCGTCCTGATGCCGTGCCTGAACGAAGCCGAAACGCTCGAACGCTGCATCCGTCGGGCCGTTGACACGCTCGCCGCCTCCGGGCTCGCCGGAGAAGTTCTCGTCGCCGACAACGGCTCGACCGACGGCTCCCGGGAAATCGCCGAGCGGGCGGGCGCCCGCGTCGTGGAGGTCCCCGAACGCGGCTACGGCGCCGCTCTCCTCGGAGGGATCGCCGCTGCGAAGGGGCGGCACGTCGTCATGGGAGACGCCGACGACTCCTACGACTTCGGCGAGGTGCCCGCCTTCGTGGCGAAGCTCGAGGAGGGCTGCGACCTCGTCATGGGCTCGCGTTTGCGGGGACGGATCGAGCCGGGTGCCATGCCGGTCCTTCACCGCTGGCTCGGCAACCCCGTCCTCTCCTTCCTCGGGCGCCTGTTCTTCCGCGTTCCGATCTCGGACTTCCACTGCGGCATCCGCGGCTTCCGCAGGGACGCGATCGGCCGTATCGGCCTCCGGACAACCGGGATGGAATTTGCGAGCGAGATGGTCGTCAAGTCCACGCTCTTCGGCCTGCGCATCGGCGAGATCCCGGTCACGCTTCGCAAGGATGGCCGGTCGCGGCCGCCGCACCTGCGCACCTGGCGGGACGGCTGGAGGCACCTGCGCTTCCTCCTGATGTACTCGCCCCGCTGGCTCTACCTCTGGCCGGGGCTCCTCCTCGTCCTCCTCGGGACGGGGCTCCTGGCGTGGCTCTTCCCGGGGCCCCGGCGCGTCGGCGCGGCGACCCTCGACGTCCACGCCATGCTCGGTGCGGCGGTGATGGTCCTCGCCGGCGTCGAGGCGCTCACGTTCGCGGTCTTCGCGAAGGTCTTCGCCGTCACGGAAGGATTTCTGCCCGAGGACCCGCGCCTCGGGCGAGCCTTTCGCGTCGTCACCCTCGAGACCGGACTCGCGGCGAGCGCTCTCCTGCTCGTGGCCGGGGCGGGCCTCTGCGCCTCCGTCGTCGCCGACTGGGCGGGCTCCGCCTGGAGCTATCTCGACTACTCCGCCTCGATGCGGAAGATGATCCCCGGCGCGCTCCTCCTCGTCCTCGGCGCCCACGGGCTCTTCGCGTCGTTCTTCCTTTCGATCCTCGGCCTGAAGCGCCGGTGAACGGTTCCCGGGCGCTCGGCGCCGTCTCGGCCACCCACGCCGCACTCGTCTTCGGCCGGAGGGTTCGCGTCCTGGCCGGGACGCTTGCTCCGCTCCTCCCGCCAGGCCCTCTCGCCGACGTCGGTTGCGGCAGCGGGGCCGTCGCGGCCGCGATCGCCGCGCTCCGCCCCGACATCGTGCCCCAGGGCTACGACGTCCTCCCGCGCCCCGGCTGCGCGATCCCCATCCTGAAGTTCGACGGGCGCAGGCTCCCGCTCCCCGACGACGGCGCCGCCGCCGTGCTCCTCGTCGACGTCCTCCACCACGCAGAGGGCCCCGTCGCCCTCCTGGCGGAATGCGCGCGAGTCGCCCCCGTCGTCGTCGTGAAGGACCACCTCTCCCGCAGCCCGATCGACGAGAAAGTCCTCGCCTTCATGGACTGGGTCGGCAACCGGCCACACGGCGTCGTCCTTCCCTACTCCTACTTCTCGCCGGCCTCCTGGGAAGCCGCCCTCGAGGCCGCCGGCCTCCGCGAGGAGCGGCGCGGGAACGTCCCCGGCCTCTACCCGTTCCCCTTCTCGGCCCTCTTCGGGCGGGACCTGCATTTCGTCGCCCGCCTGACGCGGACCTGAGGGCCGCGCCGGCGAGGCGGCCTACCCCGCCGACATCGAGCCGAGGAACTCCTGGTTCGTCTTCGACTTCTCGAGCCTCTCGAGGAGGAGCTCCATCGACTCCACCGTGGAGAGCGGCGTGAGGACCTTGCGGAGGATCCAGATCCGGTTGAGCTCGCCCTTCTCGATGAGGAGCTCTTCCTTCCGCGTCCCCGACTTGTTGATGTCGATGGACGGAAAGACGCGACGGTCGACGAGCCGGCGATCGAGGTGGATCTCCATGTTGCCCGT
>DIAY01000102.1:5673-5888 GCA_002414905.1 Holophagales bacterium UBA5066
GAGCCGGTGTCGATGAGGGCCGTCGCGATGATCGTCAGAGACCCCCCCTCCTCGACGTTGCGCGCCGCGCCGAAGAATCGTTTCGGCTTCTGGAGGGCGTTGGCGTCGACGCCGCCGGAGAGGACCTTTCCCGACGGCGGGCAGGTCGTGTTGTAGGCGCGGGCCAGGCGCGTGATCGAGTCGAGGAGGATGACCACGTCGCGCTTGTGCTCGAC
>DIAY01000245.1:0-2716 GCA_002414905.1 Holophagales bacterium UBA5066
TTCGTCAAGCGCCTCATCGGCCTTCCAGGCGACACAGTCGAGGTTTGTGAAGATGCTCTCTTCATTAATGGACAGGTTCAGCCTGTTCATCTTCTTCCGGCCCTGGCTGACGCATCCGGGCAAGCGGTGCGCCTCGGAACTGAGCGGCTGAACGGCAATCCTCATCCCGTCCGTTTCGTCCCCGGACTCCCTTGTGCCGCTCGCACCTGGGGTCCTCTAGTCGTTCCCGAAGGCGAGGTACTCGTTATGGGCGACAACCGGGATGAGAGCCGGGACGGACGGTACTTCGGAACCCGGCCTGTCACCGATCTCCTCGGCCGGGCCGTCGGGGTCATGTGGAGTTGGAACACACAGTGGCAACAGGGTCCCCGCCTGAAACGTTTCGGGCGCCCGTTCGTCACCGACCTTCCTATCGACACGCCCGCTGAATAGAACCCCTGCACTCGCACGCCCTGCAGTCCGGCCAAACCCGGCACCGGGCGGACTCGCTGCGCTCGCCTTCTCCCTCTCGATAGACGCACTCCGCTTCTCGTCCGTACAGTCTTGTCGGAGAGTTGATCACAATGAGAACCGTACACCACCTTGGAACGCCGCCCGTCGTGCGCTCACCCTCGGTCGGTTCTCCTTCGCGGTGCAGCGTGCGCCGCCTCGTGCAGTTACTACCTTCTCTTTTTCTAGTCGTCTTTCTGCTCATGGGCTGCAACCGCGCAACGTCCCCCACAGAGCCTACTGACGCTCATGTCGTGGTGCATGTCCTTGGCGAGAATCGCCTCTCCGCTCCAATACGGCTGCAACAGGTCCTCGTTGGTGGACCCACGCATGCTGCCGTTGATGTGCCCCAGGGTTCTGCAGCCGAGTTCTATCGCTGGGAAGGTGTCGGCGCCGTTCTGAACGCACCCTTCCTGGTTCTTGGTCCCGTGCCTGCCGGTTCCGGCACCTACGCTACATGGGCAGAGGTGCAGTACGACTTCGGCCTCCCTAGTGCCCCCCTGTCCGAGTACAGCGTTGTCATAAGCCTTTCCCTCGACCCTGCAGGTCTCCTTTCAGCCACGAGTAGCCGGCCCGACATCCTTCAGATCGTCCGGGTCTCCTATCCGGCAGCGGGGTCCGTCGCGTGACAGGTCGTCCCCACACCCCGGTCGGCATGCTCGCGATAGGCGAGTACGTCCTCATGGCCGACGCCCGGACCGATCTGGCCCTTCTTCAGAGCCACTTCATAGCCGCTCTTGTTCTTCCTGACACGGGCGACGCACACGGCCCGGCTACGCTCTTTCGTCTGCTTGTACCCGAGGAGTGCGGCCTCGCTGCACTTCAGCTGCTTGCCCGGGAGGCCAGCGTCGGCGAGGCTCGAATCGAAGCCTGTCCGCGCTGCGGGCGGTCCGGCCTTCGCGTCTCGCCCGGTCGTCGCCTGCTCGGCCTGGCAGAGCTTGTTCTCGCTAACCAGCTCGCGGCGGTCATCCCGTCGTGCCCGCACTGCGGCTGGTCTCCTTCCAGGGACGAGTCCTCGCCACCGGGCGCCTAGTCGAGCGCGCCCCGTCCGGGTTCCTCGGGCCAGTCGGCGTGCGGCTCGTCCCTCAGCTGCGGCCGTCGGCCGTCATCAGCGCGCCGTAAAGCTCGGGCCTGCGGTCGCGGAAGAAGCCCCAGGAGGCACGTTCCCTGCGGATCGCCGCGAGGTCGAGCGTGACGACCCGAGTCGCTTCTTCGGCGCGTCCCATCTCGGCGAGGAAGGAGCCGTCGGACCCGGCGACGAAGGACGAGCCGTAGAAGAGCTGTCCGTCCTCCTCGCCGATCCGGTTCGCGGCGGCGACGGGAATTACGTTGGACACCGCGTGTCCGACCATCGCGCGCCGCCAGCGGTCCCGAGTGTCGAGGGCAGGGTTCGCGGGCTCGGAGCCGATGGCCGTCGGGTAGATCAGGACGTCGGCGCCCAGGAGCGCGAGAGCGCGCGCGCACTCCGGGAACCACTGGTCCCAGCAGATCGCCCCGCCGACGGCGCCGGCCTTCGTCGCGAAGACGCGGAAGCCGGTGTCGCCGGGGCGGAAGTAGAACTTCTCCTCGTAGCCGGGACCGTCGGGAATGTGGCTCTTGCGGTAGGTGCCGAGGAGCGCGCCGTCGGCGTCGATCATGGCCAGGGTGTTGTAGTAGGCGTTTCCGGCCCGTTCGAAGAACGAGAAGGGGAGGACGACACCGAGCTCCTTCGCGAGGGCCTGGAATCTCCCGAGCGTCACGTTCCCCTCCACGGGGCGGGCCCACTCGAAGAAGGAGTCCTTCTCCTCGCGGCAGAAGTAAGGTCCCTCGAGCAGCTCGGGCGTGACGACGAGCCGGGCGCCCTGGCCCGCGGCCTCACGCACGAGGCCCTCGACCCGGGCGACGTTCTCCTCGCGGCTCGCGCCGAGTGCGCACTGGACGATCCCGAGGGTGAGGCGGTCGGTCGTCATCCGCGTCCTCCGGCCGGCTGCTGCTGGCTGATGCAGTGGAAGGCCCCTCCGCCGAGGAGGAGCTCGCGCGCCGGAACGTCGAAGACGCGCCGCCCGGGGAAGAGCTTCTCGATTCGCCGGAGCGCCGGGTTGTCGTTCGGGGTGCCGTAGACCGGGACAATGACCGTGGTGTTCGCGAGGTAGAAGTTCACGTAGCTCGCGGCCATCAGCTCGCCGTCCGGGCCGGTGACGACGCCGGGCGACGGTACGGTGAAGATCTCGAGCCGCCGCCCCCGCGC
>DIAY01000245.1:2758-8287 GCA_002414905.1 Holophagales bacterium UBA5066
TCGCCGCCGCCGGAAGGCTCCATGCAGACGACGACACCAGGCGCCACAAAGCGCGCGACCGTGTCGATGTGGCCGTCGGTGTGGTCGTTGATCAGGCCGTCGCCGAGCCAGAGGACCTTTTCCGCTCCGAGCCCGTCGTGCAGGCGCCTCTCGAGGACGCCCTGCGCGAGACCGGGATTGCGGTTCGGGTTGAGAAGGCACTGGCGCGTCGTCAGGAGCGTCCCTTCGCCGTCGGGCTCGACCGAGCCACCCTCGAGGACGAGCTCGTCGCGGAACGTCGGCAGGCCCGACGCCGCCGCGACTCGCATCGAGACCTCGGCGTCGCCCGGCAGGTCGTACTTGCCGCCCCAGCCGTTGAAGCGGAACGAGACTGCCGCGACCTCACCCGCGTCGGACGTCACGAAGATCGGCGCGATGTCGCGCATCCAGATGTCGCCGAACGGGATCTCGTGGACGCGGGCCCCGAGGCCCTCGAGCTGCCCGCGCGCCTCGTCGGCCCGTGCCGCTGTCGGCGCCAGGACCTCGAGCCTCTCGCCCCGGGGTATTCCGTCCGGTCCGGGGTCGGCGATGGCGCGCGCGAAGGAGACGAACGCCTGCTGGACCGGCGCGAGCGCCTCCTCCCAGAGCTCCTCGTGGCTCGGCCACGCGAGCCAGCACGCCGCGTGCGCAGCCCACTCCGCCGGCTGCGCGAAACCGGCCTCCCGGGGAGTCGTCACGGCAGCTCGGGGCGTGTCAGGTTGCGGACTCCGTCCGCCTCGACCACGACGTCGTCCTCGACGCGGATGCCGCCGAACGGGGTCAGCCGGTCGACGAGAGCCCAGTCGAAGCGCTCCCGGTCAGGCCCGCCTCGGAACTCCTCGAGGAGCATCGGGATGAAATAGAGCCCCGGCTCGATCGTGAGGACCATCCTCTCCTCGATCGTCCGCGTCGTCCGCAGAGACGGGTACTCCGCTGGCGGCGGCGCGGGCGTTCCCTCGCGATCCGCGAAGCGGCCCGCCACGTCGTGCACCTGGATGCCGAGGAAGTGTCCGAGGCCGTGCGGGAAGAACGGGCGCGTCAGTCCCTTCTCCACGGCGACGTCGCCCGCCACCTTCAGGATGCCTGCGCGGTGGAGGAGATCGCCGATGAGGCGATGGGCCCTGACGTGCAGGTCGAGGTATTTCATCCCGGGCCGCGGTGCGGCGGCGAGCTCCTTCTGGAGCGCCTCCATCCCGGCGATGAGGTCCCGGAAGAGCGGGTCGCACCCTTCTCCCGCGTAGGTTCGCGTGATGTCGGAGCCATAGCCGCGGACGGAGACACCCGCGTCGACGAGCATCGTCTTCCCCGGCGCGGCCCAGGTGCCTCGCTTGCCGTGGTAGTGGAGCGTCGCGGAACGCTCGTCGAAGCCGATGATCGTCGGGTAGGGGAGCTGCTCCTCCATGACGCCGGCCGCGGCGAGGTAGGCATGGTGCGCCTCCATCTCCGTCGCTCCCTCGCGGAAGGCCTCCTCGGCGGCGCGGAAGCCGCGCGCGGCCGGGACGGTCGCTTCGGCGAGCGTCTCCACCTCGTAGGCGCTCTTGTACGAGCGCTCCCAGTCGAGCCTCGCGACGAGCCCCTTCGGGTTGATCGCCTCCGCGGGGATGCCGCGCCCGGCAGCCTCCTCGACGGAGCCGCCGATGAAGGCGGTCCTGCCGCCGCTGGAGCCGACCGCGGCCCAGACGGCGTCGGGAGTGGCGGCGTCCGTGACGTCGAACTCGGCGGCGACGAAGGCGGGCGCAGGGAGCGGCGGCTCGTACCAGAAATCGCGCGGCACGAACCTGACGAGACGCGGCCTCTTCCCCGGCCGGAACTCCACGACGTGGCCCGGTCCCTCGACCGGCGCCCAGTGCGTGAAGTGCGGCGTCGGGTGGAACGGGGCGTCCTGGTCGTCGGCAAAGTAGGTGTGGGGCGTGCCGGAGTGGAGCAGGAGCCGGTCGAATCCGGTCTCGGCGAGGGCGAGCTCCGTGGTCCGCTGGCGTTCGGCGACGTGCGCGTGGTAGAGGTCCGCGAGTGCGCTCTTCATGGGGTGGATGTTAGCGAACCACGGCGAACCGTGTCGTGACCCGGAAGCGCCCTTCCGGCAGGCCTCCGACTGGTCCCGGCGGAAGCGGCCCGAGGGTAATGGATCAACGAGACGACGCTGTAAGATGAATCGCTCGTGGAGCACTTTCCGAAGGAGGCTTCCATGACGAGATGGGTGCGAGCGCTTTGCATCGTTTCGCTTCTCCTCCCCTGGGGACCGCTGAAGGCCGACATCGTCTGGAAGGTCGCGGACGAAGGCCCGCGCACGCCCGTCGTCACCGAGATCGTCGGCGATGACGCCAGGACCATCGCCGTCACCGTTGGCGGGGCCGCGGAGTTCGACGGGGCGCGCTGGCTTCCCGTCGCGCTGAACACCGACTCGGTCCTGCCGAAGGAACGGACGATGTATGCGGTCGGCGGCCAGATCGGGGCGTACGCGATCAGCGACGGCACACTGCGGCTCTTTCTGCTCCGGGGGAGCACGTGGTCGCTCGCGGCCTCGGTGCCGTTCTCGTACCAGCCGTTCGAATGCAGCTATCAGACGGTCGTGCCTCGCGGGGCCGATCGGATCTACCTTCCCGATCCTGCCTTCAGCACCTGTCAGACCCGGGACGGGTGTCCGGCCGGGGCAGCAGCGCGTCGGCTCCGCTCGCTCTCCCTCGTCGACGGTTCGATTCGGGAAGAGGCGGATCTGCCCGTCTGCGCGGGATACCTCTTCGGCCTCGCCGACCGCCTCTTCGTCATCTTTGAGGCGGGACCTTGCGGTGGAGGCTGCCCGAGCGGAACCGGGTCGATTCCGCGGGCGCTCGGCACCGGCACGCCCTTCTACCGTCTCGACGGCGACCGGTGGACGCAGCTGGAGCCGTGGACCCGCCCGTTTCCGTACACCTTCACGACGAGCGCCGCCTGGCTCTTCGAGAATGACGCGGTGACCTCCGCCCGGTCGCTGGTCCTCCTCACGCCGAGCGGGTTCTCTCCTCCGATCCCGCTTCCTGCGGGACAAGTGACGGGTAACCCGCGGCCTTTCGAGTGGAACGGACGAATGCTCCTCTCCGCGGAGAAGCTGTACGAGGTGCGCGACGGCGCCCTGCTCCCGTTCGCTCCGGCATGTCCGATTCCCGGCGACCCGCTCTTCGCAGCGGGCACGAGGCTCTTCGCCTGGACCGAGGGCTGGAAGGTCGCGATGCTTTCGGGCTCGGCGTGGGAGGAGACCTCGGGGGTTCCCGAGATTCCCGGCGGTCAGGTCTTCCTGAAAGGCCGGACGAAGCTCTTCTCCATCCGGGGCAATCGTCTCTTCCGCCGGGATGATTCAGCCTGGGTCGGTCTCCCACCGTCACCCTCGTCGGCCGGCCTCCGGTACTTTCCCGCCAGGATCGTCGTCCTGGGGGACGACCCGGTTCTCCTCGACCAGGGCTACGGGGTGACCTACGGCGCCTATCGATTCGACGCCTCGTCCGGCCAGTGGTTGGACCTTCACCTTCCGCCGGCATTCCGGGGAGCGGCTCTCACCCACGGAGGTGACCTCCTTGTGGGCGGCCGCGATTACGAAGGAGGCGGGCTGGCACTCTGGCACCAGGGCACCTGGACCACTCACTCCCCCGGCAGCAGCGTCTGGAACCTGGGAGAGGCGAACGGACGCGTCTTTGTGTTTGGCTGTCTTGCGAGCGGGTCCGCGAGTGGCGTCTGCGAGCTGGAGAGTGGCGAGCTGGTTCCCGCCTTCCCCGGCCTTGAGGCCCTGGGCCTGCAGGCGCTGGACGTAACCGGGCTGGAAGGAGAGACGCTCATCGAGGTCACCGACCTCACTCCTCCCGGGTACCCGCAGTTCCTGAGGAGGGTGCTCGTGTCTGCGGCTCCCGAGGGCTACCGAACCGTTCTTCGGCAAGGGGATCTCCGGGATGCAGGACATGGCAGCTACGGTCAGGACCTGCTCTCGCCGCTCGTTCCCTTCGGAAGGGAGCTCCTCCTCCCGCTCCTTTCCTTCAACGCCGGCCAGCTGCGTGCGCAGCGAAGCCCGATGGTTCCAAGCGTCCTCGACCCCGAGGGCCGATTCGCTTTCCGGGACAGCACCTCCACGGAATACTCCAGCTACCGCGGGCCGCTCCTCGTTCCTTCTCCCAGGGTTAGGAAGAACCTCGCCGCAGCGGTCGACACGGCGGGAGTCGGTGGGGCTCGTTACCGGAGCGTCCTCCTGGTTGCGAACTTCTCGGAAACCGCGTCGGCCGTGGCCCGCGTCTTCAAAGCGGCGCAGTGGGACCCGTATCTCGAAATTCCCCTTGGTCCGCGGGCACAGGTGGCGATCGACGACCCGGCGCCGGGGTTCCTGGGGCCGCTGGCGGTGGAGTTCGAGGGCCTGACAGAGGAAGCGGACGCCTGGGCCGCGATTCGGGTCTGGAGCCCATCGGACGGCGGCACGGCCGGAACGGCAATCATCGGAACGAATCCGGGGGTCGTGGCAGGAAGCGCCATGGTCGTACCTCCGCTTCTCAAGGCCGGCTGCCGGACCCACGCCGCGTTTTCGGCATCCGGCGATGGGGCCCGCGGGCCGATGGATGCATTCGCGTGCCCGTTGGATCCGTGGCCGCCGGGTGAGGCGTGTGTGAACGCGGGCCTCCTGACGAACGGTGGCTTTTTCCAGGGCGACGTCCCCGAAGCGGGCCTTCGGTCGCCCATCCAGTTCTCGAGCTGGTGTCACTGGAACTGGTGCTATCCGCTCCAGCGGACGGACGACCTCGGGGGGTACCTCGTCCGGAATGAAGAAAAGACGAACGACGGCGCCATCGTGCCTTTCGAACGTCCCGATGTCATGGAGGGACGGCGGACGCGATTCCTCCCGGCCCTGGTCTCGCTCTCGTCGGAAAGGGGCCGCTACAGAACGGAGCTGACGCTCGGCTGGCGCTCGCAGGACACGTGGTCTCCCCTCAGCCGCGACTTCGACGTGACGTTTCGGAATTCCGAGGGCGCGTGGACGATTCCGGTCTCGATTCCCGCTCGCCAGGTCCTCGAGATCCCGGATGCTGGTGCGTGGCTGGTCGCGAACGGAGTTCCGGTCGACCCGGCGAATGTCGACGGGACGTTGACCTTCACCTCGGATCGGGAGGAAGGCGCCGCGAACCTCCTCGTGACGGCCATCGTGACGGCACGCGGGCCGGGGGCCTCGGGCGACTACGGCGTCAGCGTTCCGGTTTTTAACGAGGTCGAGTGGGTGTCGACGGAGGCGATCGTGCCCGGGCTGAGAGAGGACGGGAGCTTCCGGTCCAACCTCGCGCTCGCCAGCCCGGAGCCGGCCGGCGGCCCCTCGGTGACGCTCGAGGTCTCGATCCACCGGGCGTCGGACGGAAAGGCCGTCGGAACTCTTCCGCAGGTGTGGCTCTCTCCGGGCCAGCGTGTCCAGCTGAACCGGCTCCTGGCGACGATCGACTACTCGGGTGATGCGTTCGCGGTGGTCAGACGACTGGCAGGAACGGGGCGCTTCGTCGCGTACGCGGTGCA
>DIAY01000058.1:0-1110 GCA_002414905.1 Holophagales bacterium UBA5066
GACCCAGACCGCCTGACCGCTGGCCGCGAGGGCGTAGGCCTGGTTTCCGGAGAGGCCGGGGAAAGCCGAAAGGAGCCGAGGACCGGTGAGGAGGACTCCCTGACCGTAGCCGACCGCGAGGCCGGAGCCGGTCGCGGCCAGAGCGAACGCCGCTCCGGCACCCTCGAGGAGGCGGACGTTTCCGCCGGCGATCCGGAACGCTCCGCGAAGCGTCGCGGCGTAGAGGACGCCGCCCATCGGCAGCAGCGCGTTGACGCCCCAGGCGTCTCCGGAGGGGAGCTCCCTGGCGGCGAGCGCCGGCGCGCGCGGGTCGGCGACGGCGAGGCCGCCGTCGAAGAATCCGAGGAACAGGCGATCGCCATCGGTCGCGAGGGCGTTGACGTGGGGCTTCGGAAGCGACGGCGGCGTCGCGCTCGCGAGCTCGAAGCCCCGTGAGGGATCGAAGCGGAAAAGACCCGAGGGACCGTCCGCGAAGAGGCGACCCGAGACGACGAGAAGCCGGCGGAAGCGTTCGGGCGCCGGCGTCTCGCGGCGGGAGCCGTCGCGAAGGAGGGCCGAGACGCGCGGAGGGCCCTGGATGGGGAGAAAACGGAACGCGCCGTCCCACACCAGGCCGGATGTCGCGTCGGCGCCGCGGGGCAAGGGCGCCAGGCTCGCCCCGTCGTGAGGCCCGCGCGCCACGCCCGCGGCCGTCGCCACCCAGAGCTCGTCTCCGAGCACGGCGACGCTCTCCACCCACGGGTCGGGCGTCGCGACGAGACGAGGGGCCGTGCCGCCCCGAGAGACGAGTCGAAGGCCCTTCTCGCCGCCCGAGGCGATCTCTCCCCCCGGCGGCAGCGCGATGGAGCGAACCGGGGCGTCGTCGAGCCTCTCGATCTCTCCCGCGCTGAACGGCGCCCGGAAAAGCCCCTGGCGGGCGCCGACGAGGAGCTCGCCCCCCTCCGTCTCGGCGAAGGCCCTCACCTCCAGGTTGCCGAACTCCGTCGTCGCCATCTCCGGTCCCGAAGCGCCGAGCCGGCCCCAGCCGCCGTTCTCGAGCGCGAAGACCGCCGTCCCGCGCCAGGAGGCCACGGCCGAGACGCGCAGCGACGGAAGGCCGTCGAGGACGTC
>DIAY01000058.1:1389-4348 GCA_002414905.1 Holophagales bacterium UBA5066
TCGAGTCTAGCGGCGAATTGCCGGGAGCACACTCCGGCGGACGCCGCCGGTGGCAACCGGGGGCGTGATCACGCCCCCGTGACGCTCAGCGGCTTCCAGCCGCCGCCAGGACCGCCTCGAGGTTCGCCCGGCAGGGCGCGTAGTCCGGGCGGAGCAGGACACACGTTTGCAGGTGCTCCACGCCCTCGGCGAGCCTGCCGGAGCGGACGAGTGCGACGCCGATTCCGTTGTGCGCCAGGAAATCCTCCCGGGAGGGGATCCTGAGAACCTCGCGGTACTCGCGAATCGCGTCCTCGAGCCGCCCGGACTTCGTGTAGATCGTTGCGAGGTGGAGACGCACCTCTTCGTCCCCGCTCTCCACGTCGAGGGCGGCCCGGAGGCGGGAGGCTGCCTCCTCGAAGCGTCCCCGCTCCTCCGCGATGCGAGCGAGGTTCAGGAGCGTCGGGACGGCGTCGGGCTTGAGGGTGATGGAGCGCGTCAGCAGAGTGAGAGCCTCGTCGGTCTTCCCGGCCTTGAGGAGGAGGTTGCCGTAGTTCGTGAGACAGATGAAACAGTCGGCGTTTCTCTCGAGGGTGTGCCTCCAGAGCGTCCCCTCGTCCCGGTAGGCGCGGCCCTGCTGGAACGTGATCGCGGCGAAGACGGCCAGTCCGCCCCAGGCGAGGGCTCCCGCCGACCGGCGCAGGGGGGCGGGGAGGGGCTCGAGGATGGTCGCCGCCCCGCAGAGGACGCCCACCATCCCCGCGGCCACGGCCTGGTAGGCGAAGTGGTCGGCGACCCACGAATAGCGCATCGCGTAGACGTTGAAGAAGCCCATGGCCGGGAAGAGGACTCCTCCGAAGATCAGCAGCCCGGCGAGGGGCCCCCGGCGACCGCGAAAGGCGAGGAACGCCGCGCAGGCGAGGGCGGCTGCCCATCCGATCACGGGGAGCCACTGCTCCGGGCTTCCGGCGTCGAGCTTCCATCTCGGATAGATGAACGAGAGGTTCGCCGGCCAGAGAATCTTGGCCGCGTAGAACGTCGTCGTCTGTCCGGCGAGGACGAGACGCTCCAGGAAACCGTGGGCCCATTCGTTCCCGGTCGCACGGACCATCGTCCGCTCGAGCCAGGCGGTGTGAAGGGCGAACCCGACGCCGACCGCGAAGAATGGCGCCAGGGATCGCACGTCGGGCCAGCGGAGCCGGCCTTTCTGCCACCAGACGAGGACGAGGAGGACGGCCGGCAGGACGCTCGCGGTCGTCTTGGCGAGGAGAGCGAGAGTGAACAGGGCCAGAGCCGCCGCGTAGAGGACAGCCGGCCGTTCGAGCAGCGGGAGCGGGTCCGGGCGCGCCCGCTTCTTCTTCGACGCCTGCCGGGTCTCCCGCGCCTCGAGTGCCGCTCGGCATGCGAGCCAGGCGTGCGCCGACAGCAGGACCAGGACGAGGGAGAGCGTGTTCTTGCGCTCCGTGACCCAGGCGACGGACTCCACGCAGACGGGATGCAGCGCGAAGGCTGTGGCGGCCAGGCCGGCGGCGGGGAGGGCGAGGCGCCGGAGGAACCGCCAGAGGAGGAGGGCGGCGGCGCCGTGGAGAAGGACGTTGACGAGGTGGTAGCCGAACGGGTGCAGGCCCCAGAGCCGTTTCTCGATCCAGTAGGTCGTGAAGACGAGGGGGTAGTACTGCTCGTTGGCCGAGGTGTCGGTCCAGATCCTCGTCAGCCCCGCCAGTCCGTCCAGGGTCGTGTTCTCGGTGACGTAGGCGGGGTCGTTCCAGATGAACCCGGCCCGCAGAGCCGGCAGATACGAGACGACGAGCGCGACGAGGAGCGCTACGGGGAGTATCGCGAGGAGCTTCTTCTGCACGTGCCGAAGTCAGCGAACCGCGCCGGGCGTCCGTCTCGGTGCGCCCCGGAGCGCGGGGGCGCTCCCTACCTCTTGAAGAAGCCCGACTGCGGCGTCCCCGGCGGAGGGGCTCCCGAGCCGCCCATGATCCGGCTGTTGAGCTCCTTGATCCGGTCGTTGAGCTGGGCGATGCGCGCAGCGGCTTCCTGGCGGATCCGCTCGTTCTCCTGGCGGGCCTTCTGCAGCTCGCCTTCGAGCTCCTGTCCGCCCATCGTGTGCGATTCGATGATGCGGTCCTTGGCCTGGAGGTCGGCCTCGAGACTGGCGAGCGACTCCTCCTTCTCCTGGATGCGAATCCTCCACTTCTCGTCCGCCTCCTCGTAGAGCTTCTTGATGTCCATGAGCTCCGTGATGGCGGAGAAGTCGTTTGCGGACGGGGCCATGATGCCTCCTCGGAACTTTTCCTCGATCTGGGGGAAGAGCTTGCGGAGCTTGAGGGAGAGGTCCTCCGGGTCCGCCGTCAGCTGCATCGCCTTGTTGTAGTCGATCGCGCCGTTCACGAGGAGCGCGATGAGCGACTGGTTCATCGACTGCATCTTGTAGTAGGTGACCGAGGACTCCATCTCGTCGAGGATTTCGTTGGTCAGGCCATCCTCGATGAGCTTGGTGATCTTCGGGGAGTTGACGAGGACCTCGATGACCGCGACCCGGCCCTGGCCGTCGATCCGCTCGATGAGCTGCATGGAGCAGATCGCCCGGAGGACCAGGGCGACCTGCCGCCGCACCTGGTTCTGCTGGCCGTTCGGACAGCTGTCCATGATGCGGTCGATCGTCTGTGCGGCGTTGTTCGTATGGAGGGTGGAGAAGACGAGGTGCCCCGTCTCGGCCGCCGTGATCGCCGTCTGCATCGTCTCCCAGTCGCGCATCTCACCGACCATGATGACGTCCGGGTCCTGCCGCATCGCGTTCTTGAGCGCTTCCTGGAACGACGTGGTGTCGGTCCCGACCTCGCGCTGGCAGACGGACCCGAGGTTGTCCTGGAAGAGGTACTCGATCGGGTCCTCGACGGTGACGACGTGGACCGGATGCCGCTCGGTGATCCCCTTGATGATGCCCGCAAGCGTCGTCGACTTGCCCGAGCCG
>DIAY01000150.1:0-12975 GCA_002414905.1 Holophagales bacterium UBA5066
GACGAAGCCGGCGGCGAAGAGCTCACGCCCCGTCGCGGCGGCGGAAACGCCCGCGGGCTCCGGCCTCCGGCTCACGGGAGCGGCCGGCCCCTTTTCACACGAGAGCGGCCATCGTCCGGGCGACGATCTCGCCCGCTTCCGCCACGTCGGCGTCGTCGACGTCGAGGTGCGTGACGAAGCGGATCCTCCAGGGCGACTCGTCGAGGCAGAGAGCGCCGGCGTCCGAGAAGAGCTTCGCGACCTCGGCGGCGCGGCGGCCGGAGGGCCGCGTGGAGACGAAGACCATGTTCGTCTCCACGGTCCGGATCTCGACCGAGAGGCCGGGCACCGTCGCGAGCCTCTCCGCGAGGGCATGGGCGCGGCGGTGGTCCTCCGCGAGACGGGAGATGTTGTTTCGGAGCGCGAAGAGCCCCGCCGCGGCGAGGATCCCGGCCTGGCGCATCCCGCCGCCAAGCATCTTTCTTGCGCCGCGTGCCCGCTTCACGAACTCCGCCGGGCCGGCGAGGACCGAGCCGACGGGCGCGCCGAGCCCTTTCGAGAGACAGAGACTCACCGAGTCGAATGGCGCGGCGAGCTCCGCTAGCGAGCGGACGCTCGCGACCGCGGCGTTCGCGATCCGCGCGCCGTCGAGGTGGAGGACGAGGCCGTGCCGGTCGCAGAAGAGGCGCACCGCGAGGACCCCCGCGGGGTCGAGGACCCGCCCGCCGCAGTGGTTGTGGGTGTTCTCGAGGGTGACCACACGCGTCCTGGCGTTGTGCGGGTCTTCTCCCGTGTGGACGAACTCCTCCATCGTCTCCGGGTCGAGCATCCCGTCCGCGGAGGCGAAGGAGTGCGTCTGGAGCGACCCGATCACCGCTGCTGCCGCCCGCTCGTAGAGGAGGATGTGGCTCTGCTCGTGGAGGAAGACCTCGTCGCCCCGCTGGGTCCACGAAAGGAGCGCCGCCTGGTTCGACATCGTCCCCGAGGGCACGTAGAGCCCCGCGGCCTTGCCGAGCAGCTGGGCCGCGTATTCCTCCAGCTCGCGGACCGTCGGGTCGTCTCCGAAGACATCGTCCCCGACCACCGCCTCGGCCATCGTCACCCGCATCGCGGCCGACGGCCGCGTCACAGTGTCGCTTCTCAGGTCGATCACGCGCATCCGCTTCTCCTCCGGGGAGGACGGTAGCACCGGCGTGTGGAGGAGGAGCGGCCGTCTCAGGCCGTTTCCGGTACCGCCATCGCGATGACCGAGAAATGCGCGCCCTGGTCGTCGCGCAGGACGGCGAAGCGGCCGACGTGCGGGATGTCCATCGGCGGGACGGCGGCCCCTCCGCCGAGCGCGGCGGCCGTCGCGACGGCCGCGTCGCAGTCCGGCACGAGGAAGTAAGGCATCCAGTGGGGCGGGACGTCACCCCACCACTCCCCCTTCATCGGGAGGAGGCCTCCGATTGCCTGATCCCCCCCGTAGAGCTCGTGGTACTCGACCGTCGACGTCTCCGAGCTTTTCGTCGTCCAGCCGAAGAGGCCGCCATAGAAGGCCTTCGCGCCGTCCGGGTCCTTCGTGACCAGCTCCGTCCAGCAGAGCGTGCTCTCCTCGCCGACGAGGCGCGCCCCGATGTGGCCCCGCGCCTCCCAGAGCGCGAAGACGACGCCGCCCGGGTCCATGACGACCGCCATCCGGCCGATCCCCTCGACGTCGAACGGCCCGAAGAGGACCTTCCCCCCGAGCTCCGCCGCCTTCGCGGCCGAGGCGTCGGTCGAGGCGGTCGAGACGTAGGTCATGAAGGTGGACGGGATCCCCTGCGCCTTCTCGTCCTCGCTCAACGTCCGGCACGCAGCGACGTCGAGGCCCCGAAGCTGAAACAGCGTGTAGGTCCCGCCGGCCGACGGGATGTCGACCGCGGCCCAGCCGAAGAGACCGGCGTAGAACGCCTTTGCCTTCGCGGAGTCGGGGGTGGCCAGCTCGGGCCAGCAGAAGGAACCGGGCAACAGCTCCGTGCGCTCGGACATGGGGGATCCTCCTTCCAGTGTGTCCTCATCTTACGCGAAAGGCCGTCCCGGTTTTCCGGCTCCCACGGGAAGCGTCACCCGATTTCGCCTCCGGCCCCGTCCCGGTCTAGGCTACGCCCGGAGGCTCCCATGCCCTCTGGACAGCTCCCTCTCTCCGCGTTCGTCGACGCCGCTCGCGGCACGGTCCCGGCCGATCTCGTCTTCTCGAATGCCCGGGTCGTCAACGTCCTGACGGGCGAGATTCACGAAGAGACCGTCGGCGTTGCAGGAGACCGGATCCTCGGCTTCGGCCCCTACCGCGCAGCCCGCCCAGAGAACGAGATCGACCTGAAGGGCGCCTTCCTCGCCCCGGCCTTCTGGGACGCGCACATCCATATCGAGTCGACGATGACGACGCCCCCCGTCTTCGCGCGCCTCGCCGCCGCGCACGGCACGGCCGCCGTCGTCACCGACCCGCACGAGATCGCGAACGTCCGCGGCGTCGAGGGGCTCGAGGCGTTCCTCGACTCCGCCTCCGACCTCCCTGTCGAGATCCACGTCATGCTTCCATCGTGCGTCCCGGCGACGCATCTCGAGACTTCGGGGGCCACCCTCGGGGCGAAGGATCTCAGCCACTTCTACGGGCGCAGGAACGTCCTCGGCCTCGCCGAGATGATGAACGTCCCGGGCTTCCTCTTCGGCGATCCGGGCGTGCGCGCGAAGATAGAGGACGCCGCCTCTCGCGGACTTCCCATCGACGGCCACTCGCCCTTCCTCACCGGCCTCGACCTCAACGCCTACATCGGGGCCGGGATCAGGACCGACCACGAGTGCCTAGGCCGCGACGAGGCGACCGAGAAGGTCAGGCGCGGCATGTCGATCTGGATCCGCGAGGGGACCGCCGCCAAGAACCTCGACGATCTCATCCCGCTCGTCACGCCCCAGAACTCCGAGCGCTTCGCCTTCGCCACGGACGACCGCCACCCGTGGGACCTCCTCACCCACGGTCACGTCGACCACCACGTCCGCCGCGCGATCGCGCTCGGCCTCGACCCGGTCCTGGCGTTTCGCCTCGCGTCGTGGTCCTGCGCGCGGCACTACGGCTTCCGCGACCGCGGCGCCATCGCCCCCGGGTTCCGGGCCGACCTCGTCACGTTCGCCGCGCTCGAGGACGTCAAGCCCGACCTCGTCGTCCTCGGCGGGCAGCGGGTCGCCGAGGGCGGGAAGCTCCTCGTCGACGTTCCCTCGCGCGGCATCTCCGAGGGCCCCTCGTTCCGCCTCGACGGCTTCGACACCACGCGCCTGCGCCTCGCAGCCGCGCCCGGCGCTCGCATCCGCGTCATCGAGGTCCACCCCGGGTCGCTCGCCACCGGCTCCGGGAGCGCCGAGGCTCGCGTCGTCGACGGCGCGGCTGTCGCCGACCCGTCGCGCGACCTCGCCAAGCTCGCGGTCGTCGAGCGGCACCGCGGCACCGGCAACGTCGGCGTCTCCTTCGCGCGCGGCTTCGGTCTCGCCCGCGGCGCCATGGCCTCCTCCGTCGCCCACGACTCTCACAACGTCGTCGTCGCCGGCTGCGACGACGCGTCGATGGAGACCGCCGTCCGCCGCGTCGCCGAGATCGGCGGCGGCATCGTCATCGCGAACGGCTCCCAGGTTCTCGCCGAGGTGGCCCTCCCGGTGGCAGGTCTCATGTCGAACTCGCGCATGGAGGACGTCGACGCCGCCGAGCGAAAGGCGAACGAGGCCGCCCGCGCCCTCGGCACCTGCGTCGACCACCCCTTCATGACCCTCGCCTTCCTCGCGCTCCCGGTCATTCCCGAGCTGAAGCTGACCGACAAGGGGCTGGTGGACGTGGGACGATTCGATTTCACATCGCCTCTCTGCTGAGCCGGCCCATGGAAGTCCTCGAAGCAAGCGGTCGGCACCACAGCCCTCGCGCGCCGGGGAGGGCGACGGCAGCGTCCGCGGCCGGGCGCCAGGAGGCGATACTCCGGATGAAGAAGCTCGACGTCGCGGTCCCGAAGAGGGCGGCTGGAGGAACGAAACCATGAGGACTGCGAGCCGCGACACCGGGTGCGGAAAGCGGGCAGCGGGAGGCCGATGAAGCACCTTCCTCGCCTCTTCGCGAACAACCGGGCCTGGGCCGACGGGATACGCCAGAGCGACCCGACCTTCTTCTCCCGTCTGCAGCACCAGCAGGCGCCTCCCTACCTCTGGATCGGCTGCTCGGACAGCCGCGCCCCGGCGAACCAGATCGTCGGGCTGATGCCGGGAGAGCTCTTCGTCCATCGCAACGTCGCGAACCTCTTCCTCCACGGCGACCTCAATGCTCTCTCGACCCTTCACTTCGCCGTCGACGTCCTTAAGGTCTCTCACGTCATCGTCTGTGGCCACTACGGCTGCGGGGGCGTACAGGCGGCGCTCCGGGGCGACCGTTACGGCCTCGTGGACAACTGGCTTCGGAACGTCGGAGACGTCCTGGAGAAGCACCGCGCGCGCCTCGCGCCGCGGGGAGAGGCGGAGGAGCTCGATCGCCTCTGCCGGCTGAACGTCGTGGAGCAGGTCCTGAACGTGAGCAACACGACCGTCGTGAGGGACGCCTGGGAACGCGGCCAGACCCTCTCCGTCCACGGCTGGATCTACTGCCTGAAGGACGGCCTCCTCGAGGACCTCGGGATCACCGGGACGAGCGAGGCCGAGGTCGCGACCGCGTACGCCAGGGCCGTCGAGACCCACGCCGTTTGAATCGGCCGGGGAAGGCTCAGGTCCCCGCGTGCACGGCCGTCCAGCCGCTGCCTTCCGTGTGGCCCGTGCGCCCCCGCGCAGCACAACTTGCATCCCTGAACCCGTTCCAGGAACCGGCCCTCTCGCCTTCGTGACGTCCTGTGACAGGCGACACGGCCGGACGGCTCCGGGAAATGCTAGACCGCGTACAAAAGGAGGACGGGAAATGCAGGCTCGCATCGACGTCCGCGCGGTACCCATTCCTGGAGGCCTGGCGGGGGTCGCCGGCGCCTTTCACCTTTTCATCGTCTGGAAGAAAGAAGACGGCAGCGAAGTCTTCCTGCGAGGAGGGCCCGGGAATCCGAACCTCGGCCCGGTCGATCAGGACTTGTTGGGCTTCAAGGCGATCCATTGTCTCTGGGGTCCCTACGTTCCCGGGACGATCGACTACGCCCCCCATGCACAGTCCGCCACCGCTGCGGTCGGCTACGGGCAGGAGAGCTTCGAGAAGATGGTCCGGGCTTGCCGGACCATCAACTTCATGGGGATCGGCTACAGGCCAACGGGGCCGAACAGCAACACGGTTGCCCGAACTCTCCTCGCCGTCCTCGGCGTTCCCGCGAAGAAGCCGGATGTCCTCACCCCGGGCTGGGACCTTCCGCCGCTCGTACAGTGATCCCCGCGGCGTATCCTGAGATGCATGGCGACTTCCTCGAAGCGCGTGTCCCCCCCGCCCCCGAAACGAGCCGTTAAACCGCCAGCGAAACGTCCTTCGCCTGACACGTCGGCCAGGCCGTTTCTCCGCTTCTACCATTCGCCGGCGCTGCGCAAGAAGACGCTCTCGGTCCTCGCCTCTCTCGAGCAGGCCCCGGACCCGGCTTCCCACCGCGATGCCCTCGCGGACGTCGTCGTCGAGCTGACGAACGCCGGCCTGGACTACTGCTTCACGAGGCCGCTCGGGCTGGCGAAAGTGGGGTTCCTGGTCCAGCAATCCGCCAACCTCGGGCTGGCGGGAGCGCAGCAGGTCATGGGGTCCGTCATCCGCAACATCATCGGCCGCATGGACAGGCCGCAGCTCTTCTCGGTGAGCGGCTCCATTCGCGAAATGATGCTCTGAGGCCCGCGGCGGCTTCCCGGCTACCGGTCTTCTGCTTCGGGGTCCGGGGAGATGGGGCCTCCGATGAGCTCCTGGAGACGGCGCAGGCCCGCGGGCCGGCTCGAGAGGAGCGAGAGGCCAACGAGGGAGTCGGCTCCGGCGCGGGGACCTCGCCCCTTCCAGGCGGTGTGAAGGATCTCCATGGCGACGTGGTTGTGATGGAGGCACGAGAGAAAGGTGCTGCGGCTCCAGACCGCCTGGTGGACGTTCGCGAGGGTTGCGTCGAGAAGCGCGAGGAGGTGCTCGCCGGCGTCGACGACGAGGGAGAGCTGCTGACCGGGCCACTCTGAAAGCGCCCGAGCCGCGTCGGCCTCCGGGACCTCCGCGACGCCCGGGACGTCGAGCGGGGAATAGACCTTCACGACGACCCGCACGCCTCGCGCCGCGGCGGCGGCGAGATCGTCGGCGAGCGCGGCGAGCGGACCGGGAAAGAGGTCGCCGAGGACGATCTCCCTCGCCCGTCCGAGCATGGCCCGGGCGCGCTCGAGGACCTGGTCGCGCGCCCGAAGCGTGTAGACCCTCTCGTCCGCAACGCCGGCGTTTCGCTCGGCGAGCGCGGCCCGAGCCGCTTCCCGGTGCTCTCGGGCACGCCGCTCGAGCCCGGCGAGGAGCTCGTCGAGCTCAATAGCCCGGATGAAACGGGTCCCCCCCTCGTCCACCTGCACCGCTCCCTGCTGCACCAGAGATGCGATCGCCTTGTAGGTGTTCGCCGTCGGCTTGCCGATGCCGTGGCTTATGCGATACCCAGTTGCCGGTTCCTTTCCGACGAGGAAGGCGTAAACGAGTGCTTCTATCTCAGAGAAACCAAGCCCATGGAGTGCCTTACGCAGTGAATCGTCGTTAGTAGTAGCCACAACAACTACTAATGTGAGGCAGAAACGCAGGCCCGTCAAGGCCGAGTTCGGTAAGGTGAGGCGATGGCTTTCGATCCGCAGCCCTGCCTGCGCGGGGAGCTCCTCGAGCTCAGGCCTCTTCGGTCCGAGCACTGGCCCGCCCTCTTCGCCGTCGCATCGGACCCCATGATCTGGGAACAGCACCCCGATCGGGACCGCTACGAGGAGAAGGTCTTCAGGGAGTTCTTCCGTGTAGCTCTCGAATCCGGCTGCGCCCTCGTCGCTACCGATCTGCGAGACGGCCAGGTCATCGGGTCTTCACGGTTCCATGCGTACGACGAGGAGCACCGCGAGGTCGCGATCGGCTGGACGTTCCTGGCGCGGTCGCATTGGGGCGGGCGATACAACGGCGAGATGAAACGCCTCATGATCCAGCACGCCTTCGCGTCCGTCGACCACGTCGTCTTCTCGATCGGCCCTCGAAACCACAGGTCTCGACGGGCCATCGAGAGAATCGGCGGGGTCGAGGTCGGTTCCCGATTCACACGAGGCCACGAGAGCATCGTGTACCGCATCAGCAAGCCGTGGGTGCCTCCCAAAGCCGCCGGTCCCGTCGTGCAGCAGACGCCCCCGGACCTCAGTTGAGACCGGACGGCAGACAGCATGGCTCGTGCCGCACGGCGGCGCGCGCTGGCCGTCGGGTCGCCTCGCTAGAATCACGGTCGTGATCGGAAACCGAACGAAAGACGCACGGCTCGCGGTCTTCGTCCTCGGCGCCGTACTCGGGGTCGCCAGCTGCAGCGACTCCCCGACCGAGCCCGGCGGTCTTCTTTCCGGAGCAGTCATCAACCTCACGACCGAAACACCGCCAACGATCTCGGATACCGGCACTCTCACGCTGACGTCGGCCGTATGTGGCTGCACATCGGCACCGCTGATCGTCGCCATCAATGGTGTCGTCGTCGGCAACACTCCGTGCTCTTCCCAGGCCGTCTTTCCGACGCCGCGCATGGAGGCCGGCACCGCCCGCTATAACGTCCTCGTGACGAATGGTCTCGGCACGTCCGGTCTCATCGCCTTCGACGTCACCAGCAGCACGCCCGGCGCCCCTTCGCTCGCCGTGCGCGCCTTCTGCCCGTAGCTCTCTCTCCGAACCCCACGCGAGGACCGGCCGCGGGCTCGGGGCCGGTAACATCGGCCGGTGGACACCGCACGAATCCTCTCCGAGATCGCCGAAGAGGTGCGGCCGCTCGTCGGCCACGGACGGGTCGCCGACGACATCCCTCCGCTGGCCGACGTTCCACGCGACCGCTTCGGGATGGTCGTCCGGACGGTCGGAAACGAGGTTTTCTCCGTCGGGGACGCCCGGGAGCGATTCTCGATCCAGAGCATCGCGAAGGTCTTCAGCCTGACGCTCGCGATGCGCCTGGAGGGGGATGCCGTCTGGGATCGTGTCGGCCGCGAGCCGTCCGGCACGGCGTTCAACTCCCTCGTCCAGCTCGAGGTCGAGCACGGAATCCCGCGGAACCCGTTCATCAACGCGGGCGCTCTCGTCGTCCTGGACGCAGTCCTGAGCCACCAGCAGCACGGGCAGGACCTCGTCCTCGACTTCGTCCGCCGCGCCTCTGCGAACCCCTCGGTCGGGTACGACGTGTCGGTCGCCGGGGCGGAACGGGCCACCGGGCATCGGAATCGCGCGCTGGCCCACTTCCTCAAGTCGTTCGGCAACCTGAAGAACGACCCGGACCGCGTCCTCGACGCCTACTTCCTCCTCTGCTCCATCTCGATGAGCTGCGCCGAGCTGGCCGCCGCTTTCCAATACCTCGCGACGGGCGGTATCTCGTCCGACGGCGAGGAGATGGCCACGGCGCGTCAGGTGAAACGCGTGAACGCCGTCATGCTGACCTGCGGCGTCTACGACGAGGCGGGCGACTACGCCTACCGGGTCGGCCTCCCGGCCAAGAGCGGCGTGGGCGGCGGCGTGGTGGCGGTCATGCCGGGCCGGTTCGTGGCGACCGTCTGGTCACCGTGCCTGAGCGAGAAGGGAAACTCCCTCGCCGGAACGATGGCTCTCGAGCTCCTGACGACGAAAACCGCACTGTCGATCTTCTGAGGCGGACCTCTTTCCCGCCGTCGGACCGGCCGCCTACTTCAGGATGAGCGGTACGAGAAGCAGGACACCTGCCGGGACGATGACGCAGGCGGCGACGTTCATCCACATGCCCGCGCGCGCCATCGTGCCGATGGGAACGAGACCGGAGCCGTAGACGATCGCATTGGGCGGCGTCGCCACCGGGAGCATGAAGGCCATGCTGCAGCCGAGCGCGCAACCCAGGGCCGGCTCGAGCGGCGAAGCGCCCGCGGCCTGCGCGCTCGCGATGGCCAGGGGGATCAGCATCGTGGCGGACGCCGTGTTCGAGGTGACCTCGGTAAAAAAGATCGAGAAGACGGTGAAGACGAGGGTCAGTCCCGCCGTCGTCGAGACGCCTGTTGCCGTCACGATGCCCTTCCCGAGCGCCTCTGAAAGGCCCAGCCGGAACATCGCACCGCCCAGGGAAAGCCCTCCGCCGAACAGGAGAAGCGTTCCCCAGTCGATCTGCGTCGCCTCGCTCCAGCCGAGCGCGGCGCGACGCTCGCCTCCGCCGGACGGCAGGACGAAGAGGAGCGCCGCCCCGAGAACCGCGACGACGCCTTCGGGGAGCGCGACGACGAGCGCCTCCGACAGCGGATGGCCGGAGCCAAGAACGAGGGACAGAATTCCCGGAGCCACCCAGAGGGTGACGGTCACCAGGAACGCGGCGGTGACGCTCCGTTCTCCGGTGCTCATCGCCACGGCGCGCTCGCTCGAGACAGGCCCGACCGGCGCAACCGCGTCACCGCTCCTCAGAGGCACGCCCAGGACCAGCGCCGCGACGCCGGTCATCGCCAGCATCACGGGAAGGGCCACGAAGAGCCAGGGCACGAACCCGACGTGAATCCCGGCCAGGGACGAGAGCTGCCCCAGCGCGACGAGGTTCGGGGGCGAGCCGACGGGCGTCCCGATGCCGCCGACCGAGGCGCCATAGGCGCACGCGAGCAGCAGCGGCCTCGCGAGCAGCGACGACCGCCCTCTCTCGGCGTCCATCGTCCCGAGGACCCCGAGCGCGATGGGAACGAGCATGGCCGTCGTGGCGGAATTGGAGACCCACATCGAGAGGACGGCGGCGAGCGCCGCGAACGTCCAGACGACGCGCCGCGGGGAGGAGCTCGCGGCCGGGATCGCCAGGACCGCCCGCGCAAGGCGCCGGTCGAGGCCGTGAACGCTCATTGCCCGCGCCAGGAGGAACGAGCCGAGGAACAGGAAGATGATGGGGTCGCCGAACGGCGCAAACGCCTCCCTGACGGGTACGGCCCCGAGGACGACGGTGAGGGCCGGCCCGAGGACCGCCGTCACCGGGAGCGGGACGGCCTCGGTGATCCACCAGACGAGAACCCACGCGACGACCGCGAGGAGCCTTCCGGGCCCGGTCCCGAGGGCCGGCGGAGGGAACGCGAGGAGCAGGGCGAACGCGGCCGGGCCGAGGACGAGCCCGGCTTTCTGCCGGTTCCGCTCGAAGCGCGACTCCGCCTCGAAGAAGCGTCGGTCCGCGGGAGCGGACTCGGGTTGAAATGTGGGCTTCGGCACCGTCGGGGAGGAAGTCTAGCCCCGGACGGCGCTATGGTGGCCGGATGCACGGCTCTTCCCAGACCCCGGCCCGCTACTCGCGCCACCTCGAGATGCACCGCACCGACCGCATCGGGTGGCTCCGCGCCTCCGTCCTGGGGGCAAACGACGGTCTCATCTCCACGGCCAGCCTCGTCGTGGGCGTCGCCGCGGCCGGGGCCGCACCCAACGCGATCATCGTTTCCGCCGTCGCCGGCCTCCTGGCCGGAGCGATGTCGATGGCGGCCGGCGAGTACGTCTCGGTCAGCTCCCAGTCCGACACGGAGCGGGCCGACCTTGAAAAGGAGCGCGCCGAGCTCGCCACCGACGAGCACGGGGAACGTGCCGAGCTGGCCGGCATCTACGTCGGCCGCGGGCTCGACCCCGAGCTGGCCGCCCGGGTCGCCGACCAGCTCATGGCGCACGACGCGCTCGGCGCACACGCCCGCGACGAGCTCGGGATCCACGACTTCACCGCCGCCCGCCCGCTCCAGGCGGCGCTCGCGTCCGCCGCGAGCTTCGCGGTCGGGGCCGCTCTTCCCGTCCTCGCGGTCGCCCTGATCCCGCGGTCCGGTCTCGTCCCGAGTGTCGTCGCGATGACGCTCGTTCTCCTGGCGGTGCTCGGAGCTCTCGCGGCGCGGGTCGGTGGGGCGTCTCTCGCCATCGGCGCGGGACGGGTCACGTTCTGGGGGGCGGTCGCCATGGCAGTCACGGCGGCGGCGGGGGCCCTCTTCGGCGCCGTGGGCTGAGGACTCGGGGCGGAGCCTGTCTGTAATAGAAAATCAAGACCTGACCCTATAATCGGGGCGTGCCCCGGTACGTCGCCTTCCTCCGTGCCGTGAACGTCGGCGGCCGCATCGTGAAGATGGAGAGGCTGCGGCAGCTCTTCGAGGAGACGGGCTTCACGGGCGTCTCGACGCACATCGCCAGCGGGAACGTCCTCTTCACGGCCGGGCGGGGCCGGCCCGCGACGCTCGAGGCGAAAATCGAGAGATCGCTCGAAACGGCTCTCGGCTGGGAGGTCGCGACGTTTCTCCGCACGCCCGCCGAGCTTTCGGCCGTGGCGGCGCACGAGCCCTTCGCGGCCGACGATGTCGGCGAGGCCCAGGGGGTCTACGTCGGATTCCTGAAGGAGCCGCCCGGCCCCGACCAGCATGCCCTCGTCCACGGATTCCGGACCCCGACCGACGAGCTCGCCGTGAGCGGACGCGAGGTCTGGTGGCTCTGCCGCATCCGCTCGTCCGACTCGGACTTCTCCGGGGGAAAGCTCGAGAAGGCCCTCGGACTGCGCGCCACGTTCCGAAACCTCACCACCGTCCGGGCCATCGCTGCGAAGCTGAACGGCTGAAGGGAGAGGACTTTGAAGACCATCGGCCTGATCGGCGGGATGAGCTGGGAATCGACCGTCCCGTACTACCGGGAGATCAACGAGCTCGTACGGGCCCGGCTCGGCGGCCTTCATTCCGCGCGCCTCGTCCTCTACAGCGTCGACTTTTTCGACATCGAGCGGCTCCAGGTGACGGGGCGCTGGGACGAGGCGGGGGACGCCCTCGCAGGGGCAGCGAAAGCCGTGGCGGCGGCCGGGGCGGACTTCCTCGTCCTCTGCACGAACACGATGCACAAGGTCGCGCCGGCTATCGAAGCGGCCGTCTCGATCCCTCTCGTCCACATCGCCGACGCGACGGCGGCGGCGGTGAAGAGCAAAGGCATCCGCAAGGTCGGCCTGCTCGGGACGCGTTTCACGATGGAGGAGGACTTCTACCGCGGGCGGCTCCAGAGCCTGCACGGCATCGACGTTCTCGTCCCCGAGGCCGAGGACAGAGCCGTCGTTCACCGCGTCATCTACGAGGAGCTCTGCGTCGGCGTCGTCTCGGAAGAGTCCCGGGCGCTCTACCGGGGCGTGATCGGGCGGCTCGTGCAGCGAGGGGCGGCGGGGGTGATCCTCGGATGCACCGAGATCGCGATGCTCGTGTCGCAGACGGACTCCCCCGTGCCGGTTTTCGACACGACCCGGATCCACGCCGCAAGCGCGGTCGACCTGGCGCTCGCGGAGTCCTGAGACGAGCCGGCGCACCGGCGTTGACGCGGGGAACGGAACACCGGATGCGGACGCCGTGCTCGAACGGAGGATTTGTGAACAGCTCGTCCCGTCTTCTGATCTTGTGTGCAGCCTGCGCCGGTCTCGCATCCTCGGCCGCCCGGGCCGAGGATCCTCCCCCCGGATACGAGGCCTACTCCCTCGCTCGCGTCACCGTGACGGCCGAGGCCGATGAGGTCGACGAGACCGCCCTCACCGTCGCCGTGACGGCCGAGGAGATTCAGGCTCGCAACGCGAAGAACGTCGCCGAAGCTCTCGCCGGGGCCCCGGGCCTACGCGTCTCGACCGGCCGGAAGAACGAGCCGACGGTCTACGTCCACGGCTTCGACCAGAGCCGCGTTCTCGTCCTGATCGACGGCGTCCCGTACTACGAGACGAACTACGGCAAGCTCGACCTCGCCCAGATCCCGACCGACAACATCGCCCGTATCGAGATCACGAAGGGCGTCGCCTCCGTCCTGAGCGGCGCCAACGCTCTCGGCGGGACCATCAACATCATCAGCAAGACCGCCTC
>DIAY01000150.1:13215-14196 GCA_002414905.1 Holophagales bacterium UBA5066
ACGCACGGCCGGAGGCGCGGCGCGCTCAGCTACTGGCTCAACGCCTCGGGGGAGACGAGCGGCGGTACTCCGGTCTCCGGCTCCTACGAGCCGAAGGTCGGGACGATCGTGCAGAAGAACCCGACGAAGAACACGCAGGTCGTGCTCGAGGACGGCGGAAAGAGGCAGAGCTCCGACACCGAATCGCTGAACGCCTGGGCGAAGGTCGGGTGGGAGCCGTCTTCCACCTCGGCTCTCTTCGTCAACCTCCACTACTTCGACCGCGACAAGGGTTCTCCCTCCTCGACCGACAGCGTCCAGGTCTTCCTGAAACGGCCCGCCTTCTCCCAGTTCAACGAGATTCCGACCTATCGCGACCTCGGCGTGGACCTCGACGGCAAGCACCTGCTCGCCCCGCAGCTGACGCTGAAGGCGAAGGGCTTCTACCACGAGCACGTCGACGACTTCGTCTCCTACAAGGACCCGGACCACCGCGAGCAGATCGCGGTGAGCCGTTACGACGACACGCTCGCGGGAGGCTCGATCCTCGGTGAGTGGCAGGCGGCGCCGTCGAACACCGTGCGCCTGGCGGCGCACCTGAAGGACGACACGCACCGGGAGCGCGACGACGCCTACCTCCCGTTCGCCGAGTCGAGCTCGATCACCGGATCGGTCGGGCTCGAAGACACCATGACCTTCTCCAGAAGCCTCTCGGCCGTCGCGGGGCTCTCGGTCGACTGGTTCGACGTCTCGAGCGCGACCCGCAACGTGGCGGACGGCTCGACGGGCAATTTCGTCCGCCAGGACGCGCTCGCGACCCCCGGCGACTCGCAGGTGAACCCGATGGCGGGCCTCGTCTGGCGCGCGGCCTCCGGGACCGTCGTGAACGCCGCGCTTGCCCGCAAGAGCCGCTTCCCGACCCTCTCGCAGCTCTACTCGACGAAGAGCGGAAACACGGCGCTCGAGTCCGAGCAGAGCCTCAACGCGACCGCCAGCCTCTCG
>DIAY01000157.1 GCA_002414905.1 Holophagales bacterium UBA5066
TCGGCCCAGCTCGACGAGGGGAAGGTCGCCTTCCTCCGGACGAAGGCGTTCTTCGGGAAGTGCATGGACCAGGCCGAGAACGACTACGGGTGGGAGAAGAGGTCGTTCTGAAGGGACAGCGTGCCTCTGCCGACTCACCTGCGGCGGACCGGTCCGCGCATTATGGCGAGGAAATCCGCAGGTGTTACGACGAGGACGCCCGCCGCGGTCTTTCCGAGGAAGGGCCCGAAGTCGCGGCGATCGCCGGTGACGAGGTGAGTGGCGCGGGCGCCGAGCGCCGCGGCGAGAACGGGCCGGTCCTTCTCGCCGAGCTCGAGCCCCGCCGGAAGGAGCGTTTCGAGCTGCTCGGGAACGACTCGGAGCCGCTGTGCGAGGCCTTCGAGGCGGAGGCGGGCCTCGACGGTCTCGAGGTTCCGCCGGGCCTCCTCGATGACGTACTCCGACGCCAGGAGGTTGGCGCCCTGGATCTCCCAGAGGAGCTTCAACCGTGACGACTTGCTCCAGGCCGCCGAGAAGAGGACGTTGGAGTCGAGGAAGGGGCGAGCCCGCTTCATTTCGGCGGTCGGGTGTGGGGAACGGTGTCGGGATCGATGCCGAGGAGCTCGCGAACCTCCTTGCGGGCCCTGCGGTAGTCCGCGGCATCGACGGCGGTCTCGAGGATGAGCGCCGCCTTCCTCTCCGGCGAGTAGGTCTCCACGGGAACGGCGACAGCGGGGCGGATGAGGACGCCGTCTGGCGCCACATCGAAAACGACGAGCGAGCCATCGCCCATGCCGAACCTCTTTCGAAGCGGCGCGGGAATGACGACCGCACCACGCTTGCCCACTCGGGCGGGCTCTCCCATGGCTGCCTCCTGCGCCCGAATATCGGAATATCGGGCGCCTGCGGGAAGAATACAGAGGCGCTCCGGTTACCGGCGGAGAATCGCCGGTTCGATATCGTTCGTGCTGCGTAACGTTGTCGCGAGTAAACTTACGTAGGTAGATGGATACGAACGAAGCTAGGGACGCAACCTCCGAGGGATCCCCCTACGGCGAGACCCGCGGCTTGGCGTTTCTCGGCGAGATCGAGAACGCAGGGAAGCAGGTCTTCTCGTCGCAGGACGCTCAACGAGCCGGGGAGAAGCTGGGCCTTGGGACGGCCCGTGTGAACTGGCTCGTTTCCAGGCTCGCACTCGCAGGCTGGCTGCGCCGGATTCGGCGAGGGCTCTACGCCACGACAGGGCGGCTCCCGGGGTCGACGCCCCCGCACGACTTCGCGATCGCCGTGGCACTGGCGACGCCCTCGGCCCTCAGCCATCGGACGGCGCTCCACTTTCACGGGTTCTCGGACCAGGTGCCGAGGACGATCACCTGTACGACGACGGCGAAGGTCGTGACTCCCTCGATGAGGTCGGGAAAGCCGCCGGAAGGCCGGTCGAGCGTGTGGATCATCGACGGGCTCCGGGTAGAGCTGGTGACCGTCATCCCTTCCCGGTTCTTCGGGGTGGAGGAGGTCTGGGTCGATCAGCGGACGCGCGTTCCGATGACGGACCTGGAACGGACGATCCTGGACGCCTTCTCGAGCCCAGCCCGGATCGGTGGGATGAGCGAGGCACTCGCAATCCTCGAAGGGCACGTCTCCTCGCTCGATCTACCGAAGCTCGCGAACTACGCGGTGCGGCTGGGTGTGGCGGCAACCGTCAAGCGGCTCGGTTGGGCGCTCGAGTCGTTCGGGGCAGGCGAGGACGTCCTCGCCCCTCTTCTCGCGTATCCCGTGAAGATGACGCAGCCCATAGACCCGCGGCGCGCGAGGAAGGGGCCGGTCATTCCGCGCTGGAGACTGCAGGACAACCTGAAGGAGCCGGCGCGCCGATGAGGCTCGAGCTGAGGTTGAAGAAGGCCGCGGCGGCGAGCGGCGTGCCGTACGAGACGGTGCTGAAGGACTACGCCATCGGGCACGTTCTCTCCGCCCTCGCGGCGGAGGAGAGCCTCGCCGGGACGCTCGTGATGAAGGGGGGAACCGCACTTCGGAAGCTGTTCTTCGCCGACTACAGGTTCAGCGAAGACCTCGACTTCACCGCCCGCGGCGCGCCTCAAGGCGCCGAGCTCGAAGCCGCGCTGCGCTCCGTCGCGCGGCGAGCGGGCGAGCGGATGGAGGAGCACGGGCCGTTCGTCGTGACAGTCGACCGGGTTGTCCTGAAGGAGGAGCATCCGGGCGGGCAGGAGGCGTTCGTCCTCCGCATTCAGTTTCCGTGGCAGCGGGAGCCGCTTTGCGTCTTGAAGATCGAGGTCACGGCCGACGAGCCGATTCTCTTGCCGACGGAGGTGAGGCCGATTCTTCAGGGCTACGAGGAAGAGCTGCATGGCCGGGTCCTCAGCTACTCGCTGGAAGAAATCGTCTGCGAGAAGCTGCGGGCGCTGCTCCAGAACGAAGAGCGGCGAAAGCGGCGTGCCTGGGTTCGGCCTCGCTGCCGCGACTTCTATGACCTCTGGACGCTCCTACGGAGGCCTGAGCCCGGCTTCGACCCAGGTGCCGTGAGGCGGAGCCTGCGCGCAAAGTGCGAAGTGAGGGCCGTGGGCATTCACACCTGGGAGGACTTCTTCCCCGAACCCCTTGTCGCGCTCGTCGTCGACGCGTGGGAGGGCGACCTCGGGGGTCTCGTTCCCGAGATGCCCGAAGCGGCCACGCTCATCGCTGAGCTGAAGGGACTCGTAGAGAAGTTGGTGGAGGCGAAGGGATGACGCGCTCGCTGGAGGTGTCCCGATGATCCCGTCCGTCCTCTCCACACAGGTGAGGAAGGGAATCGAGGAGTTCCTCCTCACGACGTTCCCGGTCACGACGCCGCTCTTTGCGCGGAGCCTTCCCGACCTGCTTGCCGCGGAGGGGGCCGTGTTCCGGGGGCCGTACCTTTCGCTGAAGCTGCCTTTCCGGACCGGAGAGAAGGGGAAGAAGTACTTCCCGGGCGTCCTGCCGGAAGGGTTCCGGGCGCACCGGCACCAGGAGCGGGCGTTCGAGCGGTTGGGCGGACCTGAACGGCTCTCGACGCTTCTCGCGACCGGAACCGGCTCGGGAAAGACGGAGGGTTTCCTCTACCCCATCCTCGATCACTGCGCGCGGGAGGTCGGGCGGCCGGGTGTGAAGGCGGTCGTCGTCTACCCGATGAACGCCCTGGCGACCGACCAGGCGAAGCGCTTCGCAAAGGCGATCGCGGCGAGCCCGGCACTGAAGGGGAAGGTGACGGCGGGGCTCTACGTGGGGGGAATCGGACGCGAGACGCATGGGGCGATGGGGCCCGAGGACGTCATCACGAGTCGCGAGGCGATGAGGACGTCGCCACCCGACATCCTCCTGACGAACTACAAGATGCTCGACTACCTGCTCATCCGCCCCGACGACGCGCGGCTGTGGCGGGAGAACGGGCCGGAGACGCTCCGGTTCCTGGTGGTGGACGAGCTGCACACGTTCGACGGGGCGCAGGGGGCTGACCTCGCCTGTCTCATCCGGCGGCTGAAGGCCCGGCTGAGGACCCCGGAGAAGCACCTCGTCTGCATCGGCACGTCGGCGACGCTCGGCGAGGGGCCGGAGGGGATGAATGCCGATGCGTTGAGCGGCTACGCGAACCAGCTCTTCGGCGAGCCGTTCAGCCCGGACGCGATCGTCGGCGAGACGGTGGAGACGACCGAGGAGTTCCTGAAGGGGCACCTCGTGACGCGGTTCGGAGTGCCGGGGCCTGAGAAGCGGGCCGAGCTGGACCCGCTCTCGTACCCGGGCCAGGAGGAATACGTCGCGGCCCAGCACAGGCTCTGGTTCGACGAGGCGCTGGACCTCGGGGCAGGCGAGGAGGGGCGGGTTCGGCTCGCGCAGCTCCTGAAGGGGCACGCCTTCTTCCGGAACCTCCTCGTCATCCTCGACGGCAAGGCGCGGGGGCTGCGGGCCGTGAAGGAGGAGCTGGCCCGGCAGGTACCTGGCTTCGCCCAGGCCGACGCCGAGACGTTCGACCGCCTGCTCGGGAGTTTCCTCGCCCTCGTCTCGGCGGCGCGGGTGCGAGGCCCGGGCGGAGAGCTGCGGCCGCTCGTGCAGGTGCGCTTGCAGCTCTGGCTCCGCGAGCTGAGCCGGATCGTGGCGAGGGTCGAAGTGCCCCCGGTCGGCGGCTCACCGCGCCTCGCCTTTGCCGACGACCTCTCGTCCGACGAGGCGAAGCGGGCGCTCCCCATCGTCCACTGCCGGGAGTGCGGCGTCACCGGATGGGGCGCCGTCTACAAGGCTCAGGACCAGCGCCTGGAGGCGGGGCTGAAGGGGTTCTACGAGGCCTTCTTCCGCTTCAGCCCGACGGTGGCGTTCGTCTACCCCGACGAGGAGGGGGCAACCCGCGACCAGCGCAGCTTCACGCAGTGGCTCTGCACGGGCTGCCTGCGCCTGATCCAGGCCAGCGAGGCCGGAGCGTGCCCGGGGTGCGGCGCGGGGCCGGAGGCGGCGCTACAGGTTCGCCTCGGGGAGAACACGTACAAAGACCGGGAAGGGAAGACGCACGGGCATCACAGCTGCTCGTCGTGCGGTGGCCACAACAGTCTGACGATCGTCGGCTCGCGCGCGGCGAGCCTGACGAGCATCGCCCTCTCGCAGCTCTTCGCCTCTCGCTTCAACGACGACAAGAAGCTCCTCGCCTTCTCCGATTCGGTGCAGGACGCATCCCACCGTGCCGGCTTCTTCGGGGCGCGAACGTACACCTTCAACTTCCGGACAGCCGTTCAGAAAGTCGTCGCCTCGCTGGGGCAACCGGTTCCCCTGCCGGAATTGCCGGCGCGGGTCGTGGCCTGGTGGCGCGACGAACTGGGAGACGGGCCGTTCGTCGCCACCTTCCTGCCGCCCGACATGGAGTGGCTGCGTGACTGGGAGGCGTTGCGGAGGGACGGGAAGATCCCCGAAGGGTCGGACCTCGTCCAGCTCGTCGAACGGCGGATCGCCTGGGAGGTCTGGAGCGAGTACACGTTCAAGAGCCGCATCGGGCGGACGCTCGAGAAGTCAGGCAGCTCGGCGCTCCTGCCGAGAAGCGAGGCGATCGAGGCGGCCGTCGCGAAACTCCTCCCCGTGCTCCAGGAGGAGATCGGCGTGCTGCGGGGCCTCGATGAGGAGACCCTTCGCCGGTTGGTCGCGGGCTTCATCGCGACCCTGAAGAACAAGGGGGCGGTCGAGCAGGCGGATCTCGGGGCGTACCTCGAGTCGGGTGGGAACGTCTTCCTCCTGAACAGGAAGAAGCACCTTCCGGGGTTCGGGAAGCACACCCGGGCGCCGGCGTTCCTCGCGAGCCAGGGCTTCTCGCGCTTCAACACCCTTCTGAGGTCGAGCGCGCAGCAGGCGCCGACCTGGTTCGAGGACTGGCTGGCCCGGTCGCTCGCGCCGATCGACCCACGCGCGGGGGCCTACGCGAGCGAGATCTGGAAGGTGGTGGTCGAGGGGCTCCTCGAGGCGGGGGTCCTCTTCCAGCGGACGGGTCCGCGAGGGGCGACGGTCTGGGGCCTTCGGGAGGATCTCTTCCTCGTCGTCACCGACGTCGCGCAGATGCGATGCGACCGTTGCGGGACGAACGTCTCGGTGGCGGTCGCTGAAGCGGCGACATGGAACGGCGCCTGCTGCCTCCGGTATCGCTGCGCCGGGACGCTCGCGGCGGAGGCTCCGCGCGAGGACTACTACCGGAGCCTCTATGCGACGGGCGACGTGAGCCGGCTCTTCGCCGCGGAGCACACGGGACTCCTGGAACGGGCGGAGAGGGAACAGATCGAAGTCGAGTTCAAGGCGGAGCCCCAGGACCGAAAGCCCGGCGACCCGAACCTCCTCTCCTGCACTCCGACGCTCGAGATGGGCATCGACATTGGCGACCTCTCGTCGCTGGCGCTCTGCTCGGTGCCGCCGAAGTCGAGCAACTACCTCCAGCGCTCCGGCCGTGCCGGGAGGCGCGACGGCAACGCCTTCATCCTTGCGGTGGCGAATGGCCGGCCGCACGACCTCTTCTTCTACTTCGAGCCCGAGGAGATGATCCAGGGGCTCGTCGAGCCGCCGGGCTGCTTCCTCAACGCCTCGGCCGTCCTCGAGCGGCAGCTGACGGGCTACGTCTTCGACCGCTGGGTGGAGACCGGGCTGACGAAGACGGCCATCCCGGAGAAGCTCGGGCCGGTGCTGGACGCGGTCGAGAAGGGGACGACCGCCCGCGATGCCTTCCCCAGCAGCCTCATCCAGTTCTTCGACCTGAACCGGACTTCGATCGAGGAAGGCTTCCTCGCGCTGTTCGAGGCCGAGATCACGGAGCACTCGCGCGAGCGGATCCGCGCGTTTGTCCGCGGGAGCGACCCGGCAGTGTCTCCGCTTCCCGTCCGTCTCGTCGGTGAGCTGAACGAGGTGGTGAAGGAGCGCAAGAGCCTGCGGAACGCCATCCGACGCCTCGTCGAGAGGATCGAGAAGGTGGAGGCGCAGCCGGCGGGAGGGCAGGAGCGGGAGCAGGAGCTTTCGGACCTGCGGCAGGAGAAGCACGCCCTGACACGCCTCGTGGCCGACGTCAACGGCCAGCACGTCCTCGGGTTCCTGACGGATGCCGGCCTTCTCCCGAACTACGCCTTCCCCGAGAACGGGGTCCAGCTCAAGTCGGTGATCTATCGGAAGAACGATAAGGCGACGGACGCGGAACGGAAGTACGAGACGAAGCAGTACGTCTACGAGCGGCCGGCCGCCTCGGCCATCGTGGAGCTGGCGCCCGCCAGCGCCTTTTACGCCCAGGGCCGGAAGCTCCTCGTCGACCAGGTGAACGTCGACCTTTCCAAGCCCGAGCCGTGGCGCTTCTGCTCCGACTGCTCGTACATGGAGAAAGAGGGCGAGAAGGAGCTGGCCGCGGCTTGCCCGCGCTGCGAGAGCCCGCTCTGGCCCGACGCGGGGCAGAAGCGTTCGATGCTCCGGATGAAGCAGGTGCTCTCGACGGAGAACGACAAGGAGAGCCGCTCGTACGACGAGAGCGACGACCGCGAGCCGGAGTTCTTCCAGCGGAACATGTTCGTGGTGACGTCGCCGGCCGACATCCAGGCAGCCTACTCGCTGCCGGTCGACGGCGTGCCGTTCGGCTTCGAGTTCTTCGGCAGGCTCACGCTGCGCGAGGTGAACTTCGGAATGCGCGAGACGGGGCAGACGAACCTCCGCATAGCCGGGGAGGACTTCGAGGACACGGGGTTCGTCGTCTGCCAGTCGTGCGGGAAGGTGAAGGGGATCCGGAAGAGATGGGTGAACGGAGTCTCCGTTTCCATCGACCATGCCCTTCATTGCCGCTACAGGCCCACGCCGAGCGCGACGCCCCCGCCGGACGCGCAGACGGCCTTTCGCACGGAGTTTCTCTATCGGGAGTTCGACTCGGAGGGAATCCGGATCCTCCTGCCCGTGGCGACGTTCGACGTGGAGGTAAAGGTCGAATCGTTCGTGGCGGCCCTCGACCTCGGCCTGAGGAAGCACTTCCGGGGTGACCCGGGCCACCTCCTGACGACGGTCTACAGCGAGCCGGTGAAAGGCTCGGGGGTGCGGAAGCGCTACCTCGTTCTCTACGACGGGGTGCCTGGCGGGACGGGGTACCTCGACGAGCTGATGCGGGACGCGAACGGCATCCTCGACATCCTCCAGAGCGCGTTCGACGTCCTCGTGGCGTGCCGGTGCCAGCAGGACCCTGCGAAGGACGGCTGCTATCGCTGTCTCCTCGCGTACCGGGGGCGCCACGACAAGCTCCGGACGTCGCGCCGCGCGGCGATCGAGATTCTCGGGTCGATCCTCCGGGAGCGGGGCCGGATCGAGAAGGTCGATCAGATCTCGACGATTCCAATTGGTTCGCTTCTCGAGAGCGAGCTGGAGGCGCGGTTCGTCGAGGCGCTCCGCCGCAGCCGGATCGGCGACCAGCCGGTGCACCTGCTTCAGACGGTGGTCAAGGGGAAGATGGGCTGGTTCCTGAAGTGCGCCTCGGGGAGCTGGCTCGTCGAGCCGCAGGTGGAGCTGGGGCCGGAAGAGGGTGTAGCGGTGGCGTCACGCGCCGACTTCGTCCTGCACCCGGAGGGGGGCGCGAAGGCGCTGCCGATCGCCGTCTTCACCGACGGCTTCGAGTACCACGCCGATCCGGCCTCGGGGCACCAGCGGCTCGGAATCGACACGGCCCAGCGGCTCGCCATCGTCCGTTCCGGGCGTTACCGGGTCTGGTCTCTCGCGTGGGACGACGTGATGGAGCGATTCGACCCGACGACACCGAAGCTGAAACCGCCCGGGGCCGAGAGGGCGCCGATGATGCGGGGGCTGGCGGCGAGGGTGGCTCCGGGAGAGGCCGAAGGGTGGATGGCGCTTTCCGGAGCCTCGACCTTCGAGATGCTCCTCGAGCGCCTCGACCGGGCGCGCGAACGCGACTGGAACGGGTTCGCGTGCGCGTGGGCGCTCTCATTCCTCGAGCAGGGGCGCGGGACGACGCTCGCGGGGGCCGAGGGGCTCCGTGATGACCTCCTGGGAACCGGGCAACGCGGCTCGCTCGAGCACGGCCCGAAAGCGACAGGGTCGGAGTGGCAGACGGGGCGCATCGAGCACCTCCTGCTCGGAACGTCGCCGGCCATTCAGGGCCTCGTCTTCGCCCGGACCGAGGCCCTCAGTCGGGGGAGCTTCGACGGGACGGCGATCTCACTGCGGCTGAACGAGGCCTACGGAGAGGCCGCGCCCCTCGAGTGGAAGGACGCCTGGAGGAAGTACCTCTGGGCGATGAACGTCGCCCAGTTCGTGGGCCGAAGCGAGTTCGTGACGACGGAGGGTCTCGCGGCAGGGCGGTACGCCGCCCTCGTGGGTGACCTGCTGGGAATTCCGCCACCGAAGAGGTTGTTCACGCCGGAGACGGAAAGCCTCCTCGCGCACGCCGATGCGACCGTTCGGGACCTGCTCCTCGGCCTCATCGAGGCTGGGGCGGCCATTCCGGAGACGGGCTACGAGCTGGCGCGGGAAGACGGGGAGATCGTCGGGATGGCCGAGCTGGGGTGGGAGAAGCTCCGGGTAGCCCTTCTCCTGCCGCGCGAAGAAGTGTTCCGGGGTGCTTTCGAGGAAGCCGGGTGGACGGTCTTTCTCGCGGGAGAGGCGGAAACGAACAGAGAGGCACTCCTCGCGGCCCTCCGGGCCAGCGGGAAGGTGGAGGGACAGAAGTGAAGGTCGCGATCTCGGACGACTTCCTGCTGGCGTTCTCGGACGTCCAGAAGACGCACCAGAAGAAGGTCCGCGAGTTCATCGAGCTGTTTCGGGAGAACCCCGAGGCGGGGGGAATCCAGTACCACCCGGTAAGAAAGGCGCGTGACCCGAACCTCTACTCGGTTCGGATCGACCAGGCGTACCGAGCCATCGTCTTCCACCCGGCCGATACGGACCTCTACCTCCTGACGTGGGTCGACCATCACGACGACGCCTACGCCTGGGCCGAGCGAAAGGTCTTCCGCGTCAACCCGATGACGGGCGCCTTGCAGGTACTTGCGGCCGACGCCGTCGAGGCGGCCGAAGCGGCGGTCATCGTGTCGAAGAAGGCTGCCCCGGCACGCAAGGCCGGCCTGTTCAGGAAGGTGAAGGACGACGTTCTCCTCCGCTTCGGCGTGCCGGTCGAGCTCGTGCCGACGGTTCGCGCGATCGACGACGAGGAGGGTCTCGAGGAGAGCCGCGAGGCGCTTCCGCAGGAGGCGTACGAGGCCCTCTACCTCCTCGCCGCCGGTTATGACGCGGACACGGTGTTGCGCGAGCTCGAAAAGCCGATGGAGCCCGTGGCAGCAGACCCGACCGACTTCACCACCGCGCTTCAGAACGACGACTCGAAGCGGCGCTTCGTCGTGGTGTCCGACGCGAAGGAGCTGGCAGAGCTGCTCAACGCGCCGCTCGACCTCTGGCGGGTCTTCCTCCACCCGAAGCAGCGCAAGCTCGTTTCCGTGGCGGCGAACGGGCCCTATCGCGTCCTGGGCGGCGCAGGAACGGGAAAAACCGTCGTTGCGTTGCACAGGGCAAAGCATCTCGTGGAGACGGTGTTCCCTGCGAGCACCGACCGCATCCTCTTCACCACATTCACCCGGAACCTTGCGACGGACATCCACGAGAACCTGAAGACCCTCTGTGGCCCGGAGCTCCTCTCGCGGATCGAGGTCGTGAACCTCGACGCCTGGGTCTCGAACTTCCTGAAGGCGCGCGGATACCGCTTCGAGCCCGTCTTCGACGGCGAGGGAAACGAGCTCTGGGAGAACGCCCTTGCCCTCGCTCCTCCCGAGACGGGCCTCTCGTCAGATTTCTACCGCCAGGAGTGGGACGAGGTGATTCAACCCCAGGGCCTGAGCAGCCTCGACGAGTACCTCAAGGCGCCTCGCCTCGGGCGAGGAACGAAGATCGGCCGCGCGGCCCGCGAGGCCGCCTGGCCGGTCTTCCGCGAGTACCGCTCGCAGCTGACCGAGCGGGGGAAACGCGAGTACATCGACATGATTCGCGACGCACGGCAGCTGATCGAGAAGCAGGGGATTCGGCTCCCTTACAAAGCCGTCGTCGTCGATGAGGCCCAGGATATGAGCGCAGAGGCCTTCAGGCTCATTCGGGCGCTCGTCCCGGCCGGACCGAGCGACATCTTCCTCGTCGGCGACGCCCACCAGAGGATCTATCGCTACCGCGCCACCCTCGGGAAGTGCGGCATCGACATCAGAGGCCGGGCCCGCAAGCTCCGCCTGAACTACCGAACGACCGACGAGATCCGCCGTTTCGCCGTGACCCTCCTCGAGGGCCGCCCCATCGACGACCTCGACGGTGGTCTCGACGACCAGCAGGGCTACATGTCCCTGACCCACGGCCCGAAAGTCGAGGTCCACCGGCTGAAGTCTCTCGCCGACGAAACCGCCTTCCTCGGTCGCCACGTCAAAGACCTCATTGCCTCCGGCGCGGCTCCCGAGTCGATCTGCATCGTCGGGCGGACGAAGCACGTCGTCGAGCACGTAAAGGACGCACTCCGTGCCGCGTCACTCGACCTCTACGAGGTCAAGCGCGAGGCGACGGACAAGCGCTCCCGACCCGGCGTCCGCGTCGCGACGATGCACCGGGTCAAAGGCCTCGAGTTCGATCACGTCCTCGTCGCCTCCGCCAACGACAAGATCATCCCGCTCGAGAAGGCGATGAAGGCCGGAGACGACGTCGTGGTGGCTCGGAACGCCGAGACGGGGGAGCGTGCGCTGCTCTACGTGGCGTTGACGAGGGCGAAGAAGTCAGCGGTGGTGAGTGGGTGGGGGGCGATGAGTCCGTTTCTGGGGTGAAGAGAAGCGCCGCATCAGGCAGATCTACCCGTCAGTCTCGCGCCAACATCAAATCGGCGAGTGCCTCTGTGATGGGCTGCCCGGTTCGCTCCTCGACGAAGAGCCACTGCCCGGCCGGGTTGATCTCCAGAAAGACATATTCCCCTTCGGGCGTCCGTCTCATGTCGATCGCTCCGTAGACGAGACCGAGCCGTTGCATGAGCGTGAGCAGAGACTCGGTGACGGCGGGTGGGAGTGTGACGTCCTCAATCCGCGCGCTGGCCATGACCATCCGGAAGTCGACTTCGTACTCCGAGCCGCGAAGATGAATGGCTGCTGGAAAGAGCCGATCGCCCACAACCGTGATCCGTAGGTCAACGCCCGCCGTGATGTATTCCTGAAAGATCACCGGGGCGAAGCGGACATTCGCGATCAGGTCGAGCTCCCCCGGCCTGAGGAGCCGAGTCTCGCGCCATGCTCGCTCGGTCCCGGCGAACGCCTTGTAGACAGTCTGGTGCGGACCGCAGTCTGCGATGAAGGCTCGGGCGTCTTCGATGTCGTTCGTAATCCGCGTGCGCGGAGTGCGCAGGCCGAGATCCTGCGCAACCCGGAGCTGATAGACCTTCCGTGCAGCCTCTTCATCGCGTGTGGGGTGGTTGATCCAGAACGCATCCAGTGTGAGCCAGAGCCCGGAGAACGCGCTGTGAGCTTCGACCATCGCGAAATTCCGGCTCTCCGGATCGGAGATGCCCGGATCGAGCGCGAACGGCTGGGGGCGGCGCCACCAGGCCACGCGACAGTCGGCGAAGTCCAACGAGCCGCAGTCTCCACGCCAACGTGTGGATCGGCCGTCGCCGCGAGGGCCGCAGTCGATCGTCACTGACGAACGGCTCGGGAACTGAGAAAGGTCAAGAAGCTGGTACGAGCCCCCTCGAGCGTCGAGCCTCGCTGTCAGCGCGCATGCGTGCGCGTCGCTGTCCGCGGAAACGACGAGGATCATGCGCGGGGCCCCCGGGTCAGAGCCTCGAGCTCACCGAGTATCTGCCGGTACTGGGCATCGAGCTGGGCGAGCGCTTCCAGCCGCTGCCGGTACTGGGCGTCGAGTTGGTTGAGCGCCTCCATCTCCTGGCTCATGGCAGATTCCATCTGAATCAGCGTCTGCTCGTACTCGGCAGCCGCCGGAGCGACAGCGCCCGGGGATTCCGCCCGCGCGGAGGGTGCCGCCCACGCCATCGAGTGGTGTGGCGTGGACAGGACGAAGGGAGTGCCGCCAGCACGACCGAAGTCACCAGCTGGTGGAAACCAGGGCCGTCCGTCGCTGCCGGGGAGCTTTTGATCACTGAACCCCTTGTCGAGCGCCGGCATTTTCACGTCATCGACCGTCTTGGTCGTGCCGGAGCCGCCCAGGTCGAGTACGGGGGTGGTGCCGACGTCATCGGCAAATTTCAACGTTGCGTTGTCGTCGCGGAACTTGAGGGTCGGCTGATCATCCAGGAACTTCAGGGTGATGTGGTCGTCTCGGAACTTGAGCGTTGGCTGATCATCGGCGAACTTCAGGGTGAGGTGGTCGTCTCGGAACTTCAGGCTCGGAGGTGCGGCAAGAGATTGGAGCGTCGGCGACTGCGCAGTGATAGAGGTGATCCGGACACCGGAGTTGGAGCCAACGCCCGGTGAGCGCGGGCCGCAGCCGCCGTTCGTGTGGACACCGACCAGGCGCCCGTCAGAGGCACGCAGGACGCCGGACCCGGAGTTGCCGCCCAGCGTGTCGATGTCGTCGTACGTGATGGTCGTGCCGGCCACATTCAGACACGGTCCGGCCTCGATGCGCTTGGGCCACCCTGCCGGGTGCCCGATGATGCAGAGCATGTCCCCCGTGGCCGCGTCGGTGGCGGCAACCGGTGTGAAGCCCCAGGTGGCCCCGGGGTTCCCGCCGAGCCGAACGATCGAGAAGTCCAGGCCGCCGAGCCGGTACTCGACCAGGCTGAGGATCGGGTACGACTGCTCCGTGCGGAGAACGCCGGTCGGATCGACCTGGTAGTTGAAGTTGACATGCATGTTGGTGGCGATCTCGGCTGAGGGAATGGTGGCACCGGTCGTGTTGTCGGCCGGGCGGGTCCAGCCTCCGCCGCTCTGATCAAAACAGTGGCCGGCGGACAGGAGCAGGTCATTCGAGATGAGAGTGCCGGTGCACCATCGGACACCCGAGACGTTTCCAGGGCTGGTATAGAGCGCGGCGAGGTTGTTGTTCCATTGCAGCTGGCCCACAGCGCGTTGGTGAACGGCGACAAAGGTCGTCGTGACGCCGAGAGTGCCATCGTACTGTTCCACAGGCTGAGAGTCGTCGGTGGCACCGCAGATGCTCTCCAGAAGTGCCGCGTATGTATCAGCGTCACCGGCGTCAAACTCGAGTCCGGAGACACTGCGGACGGTGTCGAGATGCAGCGGGAACAAGCCTCCTCTCTCGCCGCCGATGAGTTGTTCGAGAGCCTCGCGGACACGCGTCGCGGCTTCCTTCGATACAGATATCTTCGCCATTGTCGAGTCCTCCTTCAGTCGCACATCCGAGTCGGTGTGCGATTTGATAACCAGGGTTTAGCGGAGAGAGCAGGCGACGGTTGGCGCTGAGGTTTTCACGCGCCTGGAGGCGTAGGGCAACGCCTCTGGAACGAACTGGTCGTTGCCGCGAGGAGCGCGAGTCGTCCGCTCGCGTGGGCCGGAGTGGCTCGCCAGGCAGAGTCGTCGTTTGGTAGGCGCCCCTGAAACAGGAGACGACTCACCCCCCTGAGCTCGATCTCCTCCCTGGCGGACCCTTCGCCTTCGTCGCCAAGAAGGGCTCGGCGAAGGTCGGTCTCAGTCGAGCAACTCGACGTCACGCTCATGTCGCTCACCCTCCTCGAACCAGGCGACGACGACGCGGAGAGCTGACTCCCCCTGGATGTCGATACGGGTGACGGAGACGATGTGGATTCCGTCGTCCTCGTCGTGCGGGTCGGGAGGATGGCTATGCCCGGCTTCCGAGCGGAAGCGGATCGGGGGCGAGGAAGCACAAACAGACGACAACTGATTCCTGCCGTGACTGGAAAGAGAAGGGCGGGCTATCCCGGACTGCTTCAGTGAAGAATCCTCGCGCCTGTACCCGACCCGATAGATGTCGAGCGGACCCGCCGTGTCTTCGCTCCGGTGCGACGAGAATTAGAGGAACTTCGACTCGCCGGGGAAGGTCTCCGGGCCCAGGTTCCAGCGCTTCTCTGCATTGCACCTCGGGGCCGAGACGCCGCGGCGATGCGTAGCGGCCGTCCCGCCAGGACGGTGCGGCGCGAAGTCACGGGCCGGTCTTCCACCACCGCCGCCGCCTCCCGCTCCTCGCGAACGCGACCCTGACCCGTCTCTCGATGTCCGGGTCCGCCGGCGACCAGCCCGGGCTGGGGAGCTGGAGGTGGGGAACGAGGCGGGGGAGGAGCTGGGACGTGTGGGTACGGAGGGCGGCGTCGGCGGTGAGGTAACCGTGGTTGAGGAGGACGCCGGCCTCGGCGCCGGTGACCGGGTCGAGACCGGCGCGCATGGTGCAGAGGACGTCGCGCGCGAGGCTCTTCGAGTAGCCGAACGGGATGCGATAGCTCGAAGTGGCGCTGGAGATGCTCCAGAAGGTGCCGGAGATCTGGCCGCCGACGAAACCCGAGACGAGACGGCGTCGGCGGATCTCCTGGCCTTCGCCGTCGATACCGAGGGGAACCGGGTTCGGCTGAGGGAAGAACTGCTTTCTTTGTCGGGCCTTCGGATACGCGCCCGCCTCGGAGACGAGGACGGTGGTGTGAGTCTTCCAGACCGGGTCGAGGCCGAGGTGCGAGTGGCTCGCGCCGTCGCCGAGAGCGAGCCGCCGGATGGCGGCGTCGCGGACCGGGCCGGGTGACGCCGCGCCGCCCGAGAAGAGGGCGGGGTCGAGCGGTGCCGGGAGGGGGCTGATGGAACGTGGGAAGCAGGACGAGGCAGCGACGGCGCGCGCGAGAGTCGCGCCGTCCGGAGGAGGAGCCCACCCGAGCTGGCGGTCGCCCATCTGGTCGCGTTCGAAGGTCCAGGGAACGCTCCAGAGGAAGTCGGTGGCGCAGAAGACGAAACGGGGGGTTGGCGGAAGCTCGCGGAGCTTCAGCGGTGTCAGGATCTCCTCGTAGCGTTTCGCGAGGGCCTCGACGCGCGCGTGGGGCCGGAACGGGTTTCGGGCGAGGAGCAGAAACGTGCGGAGCCCTCTTTGGAGGTCCTCGCGCGCGAGAGCGAGGAGCGGGGCTTCCACGGACTCGGCCCACGCCTCGGGAGTGAAGGTGGCTTTCTTCGCCGGGTCCTTCGCGAGGAGGGTGGCGAGGTGGGCCGCCAGAATGCTCCCCCCGGAAGTGGCGGAGAGGGTGTCGATCTTGGCGAGCACCCCCAGCTCATTGAGGCGACGAAGGGCTCCGAGGTGGAAGAGGAGTGCACGGAAGCCGCCCCCCGACAGGCAGAGGGCAAGGCCCCTGGGATACTCCTCAGAAGGCGGAGGCTCGGGAATCAGAGCCGGTCGAGGCGCCGAAACCGTGCTCATAAAGCTTCTGAAATCAATGACTTGAGAATCGACTTCCCGTGAAAAGCCGACACTCCGCGCCCTTCGGTGGCTGGGGCCGACTGGAGCTCGGCATGCCTTGCCGGGTAGGCCTGGGCGACGCGCCTCACGAGAAACGAAGGGTTCATTAGCCAAGCTCCGCGAGAGGCCCGGATTTACAACAGGGGGAGTGAAAAAAAGTTCGGGGCGCCGCCGAGGCGCGAGGCGCTTCTGCCCCGGTCAGCTGGAAGCCAACACCTCGAGCGCCCCTTCGCGGTCGTCCGCGGCGACGAGCGCGAGGGCCAGAAGAGCTCTGCTGCGCGCGCTCTTCTGGAGGCGATGCGCCTCGCGGGCCAGGGCTAGCGCTTCCGTGGTTCGCGCGGGGTCGAGCAGCGCCTGGCGGGCCGCTTCGCGGAGCGCGTGCGCCCGGACCGCCAGGCGCATGAGCGGGAGAAGGTGCGTGCCGCAGCGGGCACACGTGACGACTTCCCGCCACGGCGCGCGGCAGGTCGGACAGCTCAGGTGCGTCACTTCTCCTCGACGAAAAAGAGGAGGTCCTCGAGCTGTTGCGAGAGGCTCTCGAGGAGGTGCGTGTCGCCCGTCGACCGCGCTTCCTCGATCCTCTCGTGGAGAGAGATTGCCTCTTCGCGGTCCTCGGAGCTCATCCGTGGCAGCAGAGCGCTGCTCCGTTCGAGAAGCGCCTGGGTCGGCGAGGGGTCTGCGCCCTGCGAACCGTCGAGCGTCTCGTCGTCTTCGTCGCCGTCGTTCCCCTCGTCGTCGTCGAAGCCTTCTCCGTCCTCGGCGTCCTCGGAGTAGAAGGCCTCCTCGTCCGCGGCGAGCTCCCGCATCCTTTTGCGGGCCTTTTCGATCTCCTGGGGCGAGAGGGCGGTCGTCGCCTTCTCGATGGTGATGGCCTTGGTGAGACCGGTCCGCTTCTCGACCGCGGTCACGCGGAGAATGCCGTCGAGGTCGAGGTCCATACGAACGAGGATGTCGTTGCCCGACGGGACGTCGGCCAGCCCTTCGACCGCAAAGCTCCCGATCGGGATGTTGTTGAGGGCGTTCGGATCGTCGCCCTGAAAGATGTCCAGGCGGACGGTCTTCTGCCCGTCGTCGACGGTGAAGTAGCTCTCCGTCCGGCTGACCGGCAGCGGCGTGTTCCGCCGGATGATCGGGCGGTAGCAGAAGGGCGTGAGGTGGCCGTCGAGGTACCCGAGGTGGGACGGACCGAACGAGTAGGGGGTGACGTCGACGAGGACCTTCTCGATCTGGTGCCCGGCGAGGCGGCTTGCGAGGACTCCGGCGCCGAGGGCGACGCAGAGGTCGGGGTGGAGGTCCTGCCGTGGACGAATCCCGGTTGCCTGCTCGAGGAGCTCGGAGACGAGCGGCGTGCGGGTGGCGCCGCCGACGAGGAGGATGGCGTCGAGCTCGGCCGGGCGCTTGCCGGCGTCGGAAAGCGCCTTGTGAACGCTGTGGATCGTCCGTTCGAGGAGGTGCTCGATGAGCCTCTCGTACTCCTCGCGCGAGACCTCGACGTCGAGGTGGACGGGGACGCCCCGCGCCTCAGCGAGGTGCTCTTCGCGGACCCGAGCCCAGGGCTCGGAGCTGAGCCGCTTCTTGGCCTCTTCCGCTCCCTGGAGCAGCCGGCTCATCACTCGCCGGTCGGCGTGCAGGTCGGGGCCGCCCCCCGCGATGAGCTTGCCGTGGAGGTGCTCGAGGAGGAGCTGGTCGAAGTCGTCCCCGCCGAGGTGAGTGTCTCCGTGGCTCGCCAGCACTTCAGTCAGGTCGCCCGCGGCGTGGACGACCGACACGTCGAACGTCCCGCCACCGAGGTCGTAGACGAGGACCGTCTTCGGCTCGTGTCCGTCCTCGCCGTACGCCAGGGCGGCCGCCGTCGGCTCGTTCAGGATCCGGAGTACCTCGAGGCCGGCAATCGCGCCTGCATCGCGCGTCGCCTGCCGCTGCGCGTCGGAGAAGAAGGCCGGAACCGTGACGACCGCTTTCCGGACGGGCGTCCCGAGCGAGGCTTCAGCCCGTCCCTTCAGCTCTTTCAGAATGAGTGCCGAGACTTCGGGAGGCGTGAAGACGGTCTCTCCCATCGAGACGGTCTGGGCGCTTCCCATGAGCCGCTTGATCGAGCGGACGGTCCGCTCGGGATAGAGCGCGAGCTGGTTGCGCGCGGGAGCGCCGACGAGAAGTGTCCCGTCGGGTGCCATCCCGACGACGGAGGGGAGGATCGGGTCCCCGTCAACCGGCAGGATCCGGACTTTTCCGTCGAGAAACGCGGCGACTTCCGAGTTCGTGGTGCCGAGATCGATGCCGACGACGACGTCTGCCACATTCACCTCTTTCCTGCGGTCGGTGGTGGAGAGCCTGCGGCGACCCGCACTTCTGCGAACCGGATGACGGTCTCTCCCGAGAGCCAGCCGGAACGGAAGACGTCGAGGACCGTCCCGGGAAGGACGTCGTCGCGGACGGCGCTCTCCACGGCCCTCATCGTGGCGGGGTCGAAGAGGCGACCTCCAGACGGCACCTCCTGGAGCGACAGGCGGCGCAGGAGGTCATCGAGCCGCTCCAGTGCGAGCTCGTTGCCGCGGACGAGCGCCTCGAGGAGATCGGCGCCCCCGAGGAGGCGTCGCCGCCAGAAGGAGATCGCGGCGAGGCGGGTACGGGCCTGGTCGAGGCCGCGGACGAGGCGATCCCTCACGTCGAGAAGCTCCGCGGCCTGCTCCATTCGGGCCTCTCGGCGGGCGCGCGAGAGGGCCTCGACCGTCGCTCCACCTGTGGTGCGGCTCTCCAGCTGCTCGATCGCCTCTTTCGACTCCGTCGTGAGGCGGCTCGTGGCGCGGCCGAGGAGGCGGGTCTCCTGTGTCAGGGCCGCCAGCTGAGAGTGGAGCGTCAGGAGATCGGGCTCGCCGGGCACCGCGGTGGGAGCGTCGGCGAACGCCTCTGGAGACAGGCCCTCGGGCAACGGCTCGGGCTCGTCGAGCTCCTCGATCCAGGCCGCGACCCGGTCGAGAAGGCGCTGTTTGACCGCGGGCGGCCATCCGGGTGAATCGGGTGAATCGGGCGAATTGGTCTGATCGTTCAACGCCCCAGCTCCTTCAAGGTTGCGATCCACGGTCCCGGACCGACGTACCGCTTCTCTTCGCCCACCTCGTCGAGGAGCTCTAAGAAGCTTTTGAATGGAGGCGGGCCGAAGAGGCGCATCTCGAGGCGGGCTTCCTCGTCACGTATTGCCTCCCAGGCTTCACGGATCTTCTGGAAGGCGATCGGGTCCCGATCGGGAGGGTGGGCGAGGGTCGCTTTCTGGTAAGCGGTCCGGATCTCGCCGTCGCTGGCCGTCTCCTCGACACCGAGCTGCTCGAAAGGGTTCATCGGTCCTCTCCGAAATCGAAGGGGATGTTGCTCCACGGGCTCTTCGGCCTCTTCCGGGCCGGAGGGCGCCCAGGCTTCCGGCCCTTCGCCTTCGCGGGGGACGGGGGCGAGTCGTGAATGCCCGGGAAGAGGCGCTCGGCGGCGAGGATCTCCTGGATCGTCGCCGCGTCGGGGAGGTCCTCTCCCCAGTGGCCGAAAACGTCGAGGGCGATGCGCGCCATCGGTTTCCGGCGCAGCAGCTTCACGGCGACGCTCACGTCCCGAAGCGCCTCGGAGTCGTGGGTCGCTCCGGCGAGCGCCTGGGCGGCGCGAAGGAGCTGGACCGTCCGGACGACGGCGTCGACATCGCCCCTGGTGGTGAGGGCGCGGGCTCGCGCCACCAGGAACCGGGCGATGAGAGGACCGTCTGGGGCGAGACCGAGCGTCGTGGCGGCGTAGGCCAGCTGGGGCCAGGCGTTCGCCGCCGGGCCGGCGCAAACAGTGAGGAGCTCATCGGAAGTCGCCCGCGGGAGGTGCTTTCCGGCAGCCTGGACGATGTCGTCCGCGACGGTGAGCGGGCGGGAGAGGCGCGGCAGGAGGCGCTGCGCCCGTGCGAGGGATGCGAGCGCCTGAGCAGGCGAAAAGGTCCGGGCCGCGATGGCGGGCTTTGCCTTGAGGAAGGCGGCGGCGGAGGCTTCGAGAATCCAGGCGAAGGCGGGGTTCTTCACTTCCGCTTCGAGCCGCTCTGCCGCGGTCGCCGTGGCAGCGAGGTCGGTCTTCTTTCCGGCCTGAAACGCGGCCCAATTGAGCGCGACCAGGTAGGAGCCGAGCTCGCTCTCCGCCGCCTGGGACTCCTTTTCGGCGAGGATCAGACCCGCCACGGCGGCGGCGGTCTGGCCCTTCCGGATCCGGTCCTCTGCCTGTCCCACGAGGACGAAGAAGCGTCTCCCTCGAAGCTCGGGGGCCAGGTGCTTCTCCGCTTCGGCCCGGTCCAGGAGCGCGAGGGCGGCCTTCCAGTCGCGGCGCCTCTCGGCTTCCTCGACGAGGTAGACGAGCGGCTCGGAATCGCCGGGCCAGGCCTCGAGCCAGCGGGTCGCCGTCTCAGCGGTCGCCTTGCTCTCCTGCGAGCGCTGGTGAGACAAGAGCGCCCGGAAGCTCTTCTGCGAGCCGTCCGCGGCGACCGCCTTCTCGAGGAGAGCTTCGCGGTCGAAGAAGCCGGGGACCTTCCTCTCTCGCTTCGCCTCCCGGAGGCAGTCGGGGCAGCGGCAATCACGGTCGTCGTCGGAATCGTCGTCGAGGTCGTCGTCGAGGTAGCCGAGGTCGCCGAGGAGGTCGTCTTTGTCTGGTGGGACGAGAGTAGCCATGCGGAGACGAACCGCGGCCATCTCCGCACCCGTCGGCGCCGGGGCATGGCTGCTCCTTGCCTCGAGGTAGTCCTCCCAGACGCCGATGGCCATTCGCCAGTCGACATGTTCCATCGCGAGCGCCACATACCGGAGGCTGTCCGGCTTCGAGCGGCTGCGGATCAGAGTCCCGAAGAGCCCCTCCGGCGAGAAGTCGGCGTGGATCCATCGAGAGACGAGCGACAGGAGGAACCGATTCCGCGCCCCCGTCGCCGAGGGGGGGAGCCCGGCCAGGATTCGCTCGGCGACACGCGCGACCCGGGGTTCGTCTTCGCTCTTCAGCGCGTCTTCGAGCTCGTCGAGGCTCGTCCGCAGCGTCGCTCGTCCGGCGGTCAGCCGCTCTCCGAGGGCTGCGATCGGGGCGGGCATTGGAGGTGCGGCGTCTGCGCTTCCCGAAAGGCGGAGGAGGAGCGGTCCGAGAGGGGCAACCGCGCTCTCGAGGGGAAGGGCGGCCACATTTCGGCGGACGGACTCGCTGTCGTTCCGATAGAGCGCGTCGATGGCCCGGATCAGGAGCTTCCAGGGGGCCAGCGGCGAGGAACGGGAGACGACATCGAGCGCGGCCATCGCGCCGTCCGGCAGCGGACCGCGCGTGACGGCGGCGAAGACGTCGCGCACGACCTCGGCCTCGACCCTCAGCGGATGGCCGGCGGCCAGGGCGGGCGAGGTCGCCAGGATGCCCGGGTCGGTGAGCTTGCGGGCGAGCAGGGTGACGAACCGCTTTCGCTCGTCGCCCTCGGCTGTGTCGAGCGCAGCGAGGAGCCCGCGGAAACCGTCGGCCACGAGATCGCCCTCCTCCCGGAGGGCCGCCATCTGCTCCCGGGCCGACGGGACCCGTCTTTCCACGAGGTCGCAGAGCGAACGGGCGTCCCGATCGAGACCATCGGCACGGAGCTGTCCGATGCGCGCGGTGTACGCGCGAACCAGGAGCTCGTCGGACGCGAGGCCTGGCGACTTCTTTGCGAAGTCCTTGGCGGCGTCGACCGCCTCGCGGACTCTTCCCAGGCCCAGAAGGTCCGCGATGCGAGACCCCTCCGGGCCGAGCAAGGGGCTATCGTTGAAAGCGCGCTTCGTCATCGCTCCCTTCCGGTTTCGCGGGCGGGAATCTACGCGACTTCAGGAGATGGGACCAGCAGGCCTTTCCGGGGGCGAGGAACACGCCACGGCTGCCCTCGGTCGCGCGTCGAGGCCTCGAGCGCGATGGTCCGGCGAACCGGGATCAGGCCCCGTCGTCCATCCCCGCCCGGTACCGCGAGGTCACGAGGAGGTTCACGGCCGCGAGGACGAACAGCACCGCGAAGACCGGCAGGAGCGAGCGCTCGATGGCCATCCGCAGTGCGGGCGAGGTGGCGGCGCCACCGGTGAGGAGGCTGCCGGCCGAGTCGGCCGCGGGGCCGAGCCGCCGGTCGAGGCCGGCGGCCAGGATGCCGCCCAGCGCGCCGACGCCGATCGAGCCGCCGATGGTCCGCGAGAAGGGAACGAGACTGGTGGCGATGCCGCGTCGTTGCTCCTGCACGACGTGCTGGATGACGAGGACCTGGCTCAGTGACGACGGCCCGAGACCCAGGCCGACGATGCCGCAGGCGAGGCTGATCCAGGCGACGCCGGCGTCGAGGACGGCGGCGAGGCCCAGCCCGCCGAAGCCGGTCAGGACGAGGAGCGCGCCGATGCGGGCCGTACGGCGGAAGCCGAGCCGCACGATGAATCGAGCCGCGATCACGGCCGAGAGCGACCAGCCGAAAACGAGCGGCGTGACGACGGCGCCCGCGGCGCCGGCGCTGCCGCCGCGCGCCCCCTGGACGAAGAGCGGCACGAACGTATCGACGCCGTAGATGCTCGTGCCGATCAGGAGCCCGGAGAGGTAGGGCGCGGCCGTTTCCACCTGCGTGAAGAGGTCGGGCGGGATGAGCGGGTGCTCGCGGTGGGACTGCAGGCGGGCGAAGACGGCCAGGAAGGTGACGGCCACGAGCAGGAGGCCTGAGCGGGCGACGACGCCGAAGGAGTCCGGGCCCGCACGGTGAAGGACTGCGAAGAGGAGCGCCGTGACACCGATAGCAAGCGTGGCTGCGCCCGCGAGGTCGATCGGGTCGCGTCGCTCCTCTCGCGTCTCGACCATCTGCGTGGCCACGAGCACGAAGGCCAGAAGGCCCAGAGGGAGGTTGATGGTGAAGATGGACCGCCAGCCGAACGTCATCGTGAGGAACGCCCCGAGGAGAGGACCGATGAGGCTCGCGAAGCCCCAGACGCCGCTGAAGAGGCCCTGGACCTTCGCGCGCTCCTGGATCGAGTAGAGGTCACCGGTGACGGTGAGGGCGACGGGCATGAGCCCGCCCGCCCCGAGGCCCTGGAGCGCCCGGGCGACGATGAGCTGCGGCATCGAGCGGGCGAGGGCGCAGACGAGCGCGCCGGAGAGGAACAGCCCGGTCGCCACGAGGAGGACCCGCCGGCGGCCGTAGAGGTCGGCCAGGCGCCCGAACAGAGGCATCGAGATCGTCGAGGTGAGGAGGTAGACCGAGAAGACCCATGAGTAGAGGGAGAGACCGTGGAGGTCTCCGATGATCGTCGGCATCGCCGTGGAGACGACGGTCGATTCGAAGGAGGCCAGAGCCGTCACCAGGAGGAGCGCGAACGTCACCGCACGCCGGCGTTTCGGGTCGAAGCGGGGCGGTGTGGCAAGCATCAGGGTCTGGCGGAAGCAGCGGGCGGCGGGACCTCCCAGACGTCGACGCCGTCCACGGTCGTCACGAACCGGAGCCGGGCGCGGAGCGCCGCCATGACGTGCGCCTTCGACGGGTCGGGTGCGTAGGTCAGGAGCGAGAGCGGGGTGCCGCCGCCGAAGGCGGGCGTGGCGAGGAGCCAGCGAATGCCGTTCTCGTGAAGCCGTGCGAGGAGCCGGTCGGCACCGTCTCCGTTGCGAATCCAGATCGTGAGAGGAGCCTCGTTGATGAGGCCTTCGACGATCCAGGGGCGGTTGAAGTAGACCGGCCCGGGGAAGTCCCCGGCCATGACACCGCCGGGCGGGAGCCCGTTGACGTAAGCCGCGGCCCGGTAGCCCGCGATCGTCCGGCCGAGATACTCCTCCTTCGAGGAACGGCCGAAGAGATAGCTTGCCGCACCGAAGTTTCGCGCCTGGAAATCCCACGACAGGAAAAGGCCCGGCAATGCCAGCGGAATCGCCAGCCAGGCTCCCTTTCCGGAGAAGAGTCGTGCCAGCACCGCCGCCGCTGCGAGGGAGAGTCCCCAGAGCATGGGAAGGAGATAGCGCGTGGGAGGGCTGGTGAACGCAGCGTAGATGAGCAAGGGGAGGGCGATGCAGGCGGCGAGCCGGACGAGGCGGTCTCGAAACCCGAAGAAGAGGAGCAGGAGACCGGCAAGGTTGTGGATCCCGGCCGTCTCGTCGTCGTCGCCCCCGGAGGGGGTGGTCCAGACGATGCCGAGCGGGCCGGCGTTCTTCTTGTTGAAGGTCGCGAAGTGGTTGTAGACGTCCGTGCCCACGCCCGGGAGTGGTCGACCCGTCGCGAGGTAGCCGATAGGAAAGACCGGATCGCCGAACCAGAGGAGATTTCTGACCAGGAACGGGGCGAGGATGACGGTCGAGCACGCCGCGATCGTGGCCAGGGCGCTCGCCCGGGAGCCGCGGGGGCGGGCGATCAACAGGGCGAGGGCGAGCGCCGCCGCGGCGGGGCCGACGGTCAGTTTCGTTGCGAGGGCCGCTCCCAGGCAGAGGCCGACGAGGAGCGGGCGTTCTTTCCGGTAGACCAGGACAAATGCCGCGACCAGGTGGAAGAGGGCGATGTGGTCGATGAATCCGGCTCCGGCAATCACCCCGATGGCGGGGCACGCCAGGAATAAAAGCGGTCCGGCCAGTGCCGCGCCGCGGCTCGTCCTGCCCCGGTGAAGCGTCAGCGCGAGGACGGTGAGGGCCGCGGCCAGAAAGCCGGCGTGTAGGAACTTGGCGGTGTCCGGAGACTTCACGGCGACACCGATGAGATACAAGGCGTCGCCCAGGGCGGGATAGCCGCCGGTCACGTCCCACTCGTAGAGGAAGATCCTCCCGGTCAGGAGGTAGAGCTTCGGCAGGGCGACGTGGTAGCGGATACCGTCGTTGTCGACGAGCGGAATCGCGAGCGAGAACAGGAGGAGCGGGGCAGCGGCCGCGAGCACGGCCGCTGCGAGGAGAGGCGTGGCACGGCCCAGCGCGAGCAGGCGCCGGGAGACCCGGCCGATGGCCGCACCCCACGGGCGCAGGGACGTGAGAGAGAAGACCGCGCAGGCGATCCAGAGGGGCGCGAGCGCCCAGGTCCCGACGAGGCTGCCGACGACCCAGCTGCTCCATCCGATCGCCGCCGAGCCGACGGAAAGAGAGACGGGGACGGCGACCGCGGACGATCCGGGACGCAGGCGTGCCGGCAGGAGAGCAAACCCGAAGAGGGAGAAACTGAGGAGCAGCGCGAGCGCCACTCCCGCGTTCGCGGCAGCCTCAGCGAGAATGGTCAGCGTTGCCGGCACCGCGAGGAGTATAGGTTTGAGGTCCTCGGGCGAAGGTGTGTCTGAGAGCCCGTCCCGAAGTACTCTTCGGCCTGGTGAAGCCGTGAACTCTTCCTCCTCCTCCCGGATCAGCCTCTTCTTCCCGGTCTACCGGGACGAACGGACGATCGAACGCGTCGCGGCGAAGGCACACCGCGTCCTCGCGGAGCTGACGAGCGACTACGAGATCATCGTCGTCAACGACGGCTCGCCCGACCGGGCCGGCGAGATCGCCGACGAGCTCGCCCGCCGGAGCCCGCGGGTGAGGGTCATCCACCATGGAGAGAACCTGGGCTACGGTAAGGCCCTGAGAACCGGCCTCGAGGCCGCGCAGTACGAGTGGATCGCCTTCACCGACGGGGACGACGAGTACGAGGTGGACGACCTGCGCAAGCTCTGGAGGCTGCGCGACCGCTACGACCTGATCCTCACGTTCCGCTATGCGAAGAGGTACGGGAGCGCGCGGATCTTCATCTCTTTCGTCTACAACAACCTCCTGCGTTCCGTCTTCCGGACGCGCTATCGCGATATCAGCTGCGGCCTGCGCCTCATCCGGAAGGAAGTGGCCGACGAGCTCCCGCTCCATTCCTCGAGCCCCTTCATCGGTGCGGAGATCGCGATCAAGACGATGCTCAAGGGGTTCCGGGTGGGTGAGGTGGGGATCCAGACGTTCCCGAGAGAGTTCGGTCACGGTTCCTCGACGAGCATCCGGAACATCCTCGCCACGCTGCGGGACATGCGCCTCGTCTATCGGGAGGTCTTCTCCCCCGGGTACGAGCGGCCGCTGAACCACTGAGGCCTCGAGTTCCGCGCGGTCGAAGCCGCCCGGAAGCAAGGAGCCGGAATGTTCCTGAAACGCTTCACGAACGACCCCATTCACGACTACAGCCGCGAGGAGAGTGTCCGTGGCGTCGGGCGTGCGGTGGCGGCGGTCCGCTCCGGCTTTGGCCGGACCTACCCGGCCATCATCGGCGGACAGCCGGTCGAGACGGTGAAGACGATCGCCTCGCTCTGTCCGTCCGACCCCTCCCTCGTCGTCGGACGCATCTCGAGCTGCTCGCGCGAGGACGTCGACCGGGCGATGGCCGCCGCGAAGGCGGCGTTCGCCTCCTGGTCGCGGACGAACCCCGAGGAGCGGGCCGAGACCCTCCTCAAGCTCGCCGCGCTGATGCGCGAGCGGCGGTTCGAGCTCCTCGCTCTTCTCGCCTTCGAGATCGGCAAGGACTGGTACGAGGCCGACGCCGAAATCGCCGAGGCGATCGACTTCTGCGAGTACTACGCCCGTCTCGCCCTCACCCACTTTCAGTACCACCCGCTCACGCGCCTTTCGACCGAGGACAACTGCTACTTCTACATACCCCTCGGCGTCGGCGCGGTCGTGACCCCGTGGAACTTCCCGCTTGCGATCCTCGGCGGGATGACGATGGCCGCGGTCGTCGCGGGCAACACCGTCGTTCTCAAGCCGAGCTCCGACACGCCGATCCTGGCGCACCGTTTCGTCGAAATGGCCCACGAGGCGGGCGTTCCGGCCGGAGTCATCAATCTCGTGCCGGGCTCCGGCGGCGAGATCGGCGACTACCTGGTGACGCACCCGGACGTGAGGTTCGTCTCGTTTACCGGCTCTGCCGAGGTGGGGCTCAGGATCAACGAGATCATCGCCAGGCCCGTCCCGAGGAAGAAGTGGATGACCCGCTACGTCTCCGAGATGGGCGGCAAGAATGCGATCGTCGTCGACGAGACCGCGGATCTCGACGCGGCCTCGACCGGGGTCGTCCGTTCCGCGTTCGGCTTCCAGGGTCAGAAGTGTTCCGCCTGCTCGCGCCTCATAGTGGACCGGCGCGTCCACGGACAGCTCGTCGAGATGATCCTCGCGAAGGCGAAGATGATCCCGGTCGGAGACCCCTGGGAAGACCCCTGCGTCTTCACCGGCCCGGTCGCCAACGCTGCCGCTCACAAGAGCATCCTCGCGGCGATCGAGACGGGGAAGAGCGAAGGGAAGCTCCTTCTCGGCGGCCACGCCCTCGACCGTCCGGGCTACTACGTCGCTCCGACGATTTTCGACGGGGTGAAAGCCGGTTCGTTCCTCGAGCAGGAGGAGATCTTCGGACCGGTCCTCGCGATCGTTCCTGTCGACGGCTTCGACGAGGCCCTCGCCGTCGCGAACGACACCCGGTACGGCCTGACGGGTGCGGTCTACTCGACCTCGATCGACCGGATCGACCGGGCCAAGCGCGAGTATCACGCCGGCAACCTTTACCTGAACCGGGGCTGCACCGGCGCGCTCGTCGGCGTTCACCCCTTCGGCGGATTCAACCTGTCGGGAACGGACTCGAAGGCGGGCGGGCCCGACTACCTGATGAACTTCACGCAGGGGAAGACGACCTCCGAGCGCATCACGATCGCCCGCCTTGCGGGGATCGGCGTCTGAAGGATCTCCTCTTCCCCTGGCCTCCGCGAAGGCTGCGCTGGGCACGCCCCGCGCAGGTGGTGCTACGCACGCTTCATATCGTCGCGATGGCTCTCGTCGTCGGGGGAATCGCCTTCGGCGCTCCCGACGAGCGGCTCCGTGGCCCCATGCTCTGGACCATCGTCAGCGGCGTGCTTCTTCTTGCCATCGAGGTTGCCAGGAGCGGCGTCTTCCTCTACCAGGGGGCGGGAGTCGCCTCGATCGTGAAGCTCGTCCTCGTCGGCCTCGGCTTCCACATGCCCGGGTCTCGTCTCGCCTTCTACCTCGCGGCGACGATCGTCGCATCGGTCGGCTCGCACATGAGCGGCGCGTGGCGGCATTGGTCGTTTCTCGACCGGAAGGTGTTGAAGCAGGAGTGAGGGACACACACCCCGGAAAGCCCCGACCGGGCGGCGGGGCCCGTCCCCATGCGACGAGCCCCGCCGGTGTCAGCTGGCGCGAAGGCGGCTACTTCGTGTCGGCGGCGGCTCGCCGGACCAGGGCGTCCATCTCGTCGGCAGTGAGCACCTGGATCGAAGCGACTTCTATCGGTGTGCTCCCACTCTTGAGAAGATCGTCCACAAGGGCGAATGCCGCCGGCGCTGCCGCGGTCTCCACCATGAAGGTGGGACTAAGAAGGGCTGCGCCCAGGTTGCCGAGCGCGCTCCGAAACGCCGGGGGCGTTTTCTGAATCTCTCCACGCGCGCGTGCTGCTGCGTCAGTGTCCTTTACGACGTTGTCCAGGACGGTCCAGGTGTGCAGGGTGTCTCCGAGTCGGATTTTCACCATCCGCGGAACCCGCGCGGCCTCCGGCGGGTCGCCTGTCAGGGAAGGGCTCTCGAACCGTAGCTCGAGCCTCGTCTTCCCACAGGCGAAATCGAGGCTCGTCTGCCACCAGAGAGAGTCCTCGCGCTCCTCAAACGTACAAACGTGGTTCGTGTTGAGGTCCAGGGAGATGCCGCGATAGGTCCGTAGGCCGGGAGAGGAGGTGGACGAAAGCCGAACCTGCATCTCCGCACCGTTCGAAAGCTGGAGGAAGTAGCCACCCGTCCAGCTCCGAGGTTTGGCAGGCTCTGCACCGGACAGGTCGGACGTGGAAAGTGCGGCGTTGGCAAGACCAATCAGAAGGATTGCACGCACGATGCGATGTCGGGTGTTATGCGAGCTCACGCAGAGGCCTTTCTTGCTCGGATGCACTCAGGGGCACGCGTCGAGTGCCGCCTGCTCACTGCAGGTATCGCGATTGTGTGAGGAAAGCGCTATGCACTCGAGCTTGCCGGCGCCAGTCTCCGTGTTGCACCTCACCACGTCCTTGGAATACTTGTCCCAGCACTTCCCGAGTTCTTCACAACATCTCGGATATGAGGAGCAACTATAGATGGCTCCCCCCCCTTCGGGCTGCGCGTTGCAGGCGACGGGCTGCCCGGTATCGCTGCGGCAAACAGCCGCCTCGACAGAGGAACCCAACAAGAGACTGGCGAAACTAAAGAGGAGGAAGAGAGCGACGTGAGTAGCCCAGTGCCTCTTAAGCTGACGGTACTTTACGCGGGGGGGGGGGGCAATGCGTTTCATCCGATCAGTATGGTCCGACTGGAAGACCGCGTCTACGGCAAAGGTGCACAAGATGTGGCGACGGGGACCGCCTGCTCACTCACACCCCGAACGTCCGTGCCACGAGGCTCCTCGCCCGCGCCGGATCCGACGTCCCCTTCACGATCGCGCGGCCGTCGGAGAAGAGCGTCAGCTCGAACTCGCCGGTCCGGAATCGCAGGAGGTGCTCGTTCGCGAGGACCGTACCGAGCGGGCGCAGGCGCTCGGCGATCGCGGCGAAGTTGGGGAGTGCGGGGGCGAGGGGACGGACCTGGACCGAATCGCGGCCGCAGAGCGCCGTAGTCTGGGGCGTTTCGACGGAGAGGAAATCGAAGCGGTGCTCCACGCAGCAGCGGCAGCGGCTCTCTTCGGGGCGGTACGGCAGGGCCATACGGGTGAAGCGGCCTTCCCAGACGTCGGCGTAGACGACCTCGGCTTCGGTCGGGGCTTCACGGGTCGCGAGCCAGCGGAGGGCGCGCCCCACCTGCATCGAGGCGGCCAGGTGCGCCGCGGGCCCGAGGATGCCCGCCGTGTCGCAGGTCGGGGCGGTGCCCGGTTCGGGGATGTCGGGCATCAGGCAGCGAAGGCACGGGGTGTGTCCCGGGACGAGGAGCGCGGCGAGGCCGGTCGACCCGATGCAGGCTCCGTAGACCCAGGGGGTCCCCTTCTCGACGCAGGCGTCGTTCAGGAGGAACCGCGCCTCGAAGCTGTCGAACCCGTCGAGGACGAGGTCGATGCCGGCGAGCAATTCGCGGACGTTTCCCGGGCCCAGGTCGACGACGACGGGTTCGATTGCGACGTCCGCGTTTACGCGGGACAGGCGCCGGGCCGCCGCCACGGCCTTCGGGAGACCCTGGAGGACGTCGGCCTCCTCGAAGAGAGCCTGCCGCTGGAGGTTCGAGAGCTCGACGACGTCGCGGTCGACGATCCGGAGGAAGCCCACCCCCGCCCGGGCGAGGAGGCTCGCCGACTCGGCTCCCAGCCCGCCGCACCCTGCGACGAGGACCCGGGCTTCCCGGACCCGGACCTGCCCCGCCTCGCCGAAGGGACGAAAGAGAACCTGGCGGGAATATCGGTCATCCGGCTTCCAGGGCATCGAGCCTCCCGGGGCCGAGGTCTTCCCTTGCGCCCCCGTCCTCGCCGGATGTTACTGTTCCAAGGGCGGTTTGCCTCTCACGACGTCTCCTTGGGGAGACGCGCTGGCGGGCCGCAAGAGGCGACCATGTCCACGACGACGCCCGACTACACCGTCCGCACGAACTACACCGACAACCTCGAGGAGATGAGGGCCGCGCACAAGATCCTCCTCGAGGTGGCGTTCACGCCGAGCGAGCCGTCTCGTGGCTACAACATGCGCTCTCTCCACGTCGACCTGACGACGCTCACCGTGACCGAGAAAAAGGTCACGCAGGAGATGGTGGACATCTTCGTCGGCGGGCGCGGCTTCGGTCTCTGGTACCTCTGGAACGCGACGACGCCGACGACGAAGTGGAACGACCCGGAGAACGAGATCGTCATCAGCCCCGGGCCGATCGCGGGGATCACGCAGTACCCCGGTACCGGCAAGTCGCTCGTCGTATCGATCTCGCCCCTCACCGACATCCCGATCGACTGCAACGTCGGCGGCTACTACGGGCCGCTCCTGAAGTTCTGCGGCTTCGACGCGATCGAGATCCAGGGGAAGGCCGAGCGCGAGGTCGTAATCCTCGTCGACGGGCCGTGCGGTGTCATCCGGATCGAGGAAGCCCCGCTCGAGCCGGCCGACAGCCACATCTGCTCCGAGATCTTCACGCACATGTACGCGGACGGTCCGCAGGACCTGAAGAACGTCTCGGTCGTCTCGGCGGGGAAGGGCTCGGACCACAGCCTCATCGGCTGCCTGAACTTTTCGTTCTACGACGCCAAGCGCAAGGCGGCGCGGCTGAAGCAGGCCGGGCGCGGCGGCGTGGGGACGGTCTTCCGCGACAAGAAGCTGAAGGCGCTCGTCGTCCGCGGGCCCGTCATCAAGGCCGACCTGAACCACGTTGCGGACCGGGCGCGGATCCAGAAGGTCGGGAGCGTCATCAACAAGGAGATCCACGCCCTCGACGCCCAGCAGTGCAACATGCGGCGCCAGGGGACGGCCCACCTCGTCGAGGTGATGGACGCCTACGACCTCCTTCCGGTGAAGAACTTCCAGTACGGCAACCACCCCGACACGAAAAACATCGCCTCCTGGGTCTGGGACGCGCGCTTCACGCAGGGGATCCCCGACGGCTGCTGGTACGGCTGCACGATGTCCTGCTCGAAGGGGGCCGACGGCCACGTGGTGAAGACCGGACCGTACAAGGGCGACGTCGTCACGGTCGACGGGCCCGAATACGAGAACGCCGCCGGCCTGGCCGCCAATTGCGGCATCTTCGACGCCGACTGGCTTCTCGAGTCGAACTTCTACTGTGACACCTACGGAGTCGATACGATCTCCTACGGAACGCTCTGCGCGTTCGTGATGGAGTGCTGGCAGCGCGGCATCCTGAACGCCGAGCGGACGGGCGGGCTCGACCTGACCTGGGGGAACGCCGAGTCGCAGATGGAGCTGCTTCACCAGCTGGCGCGGGGCGAGGGCTTCGGCCTGATCGCCGGGCAGGGGATCCGACGCATGAAGCAGATCTTCGCCGAACGCGGATGGGGCGACCTGCAGCTGATGACCGACATCGGCATGGAGGTCAAGGGGCTCGAGTACTCTCAGTACCAGTCGAAGGAGTCGCTCGCGCAGCAGGGGGGCTACGCCCTGACGAACAAGGGTCCCCAGCACGACGAGGCATGGCTCATCTTCATGGACATGGTCAACAAGCACCTCCCGACCTTCGAGGCGAAGGCCGAGGCGCTTCACTACTTCCCTCTCTTCCGGACCTGGTTCGGCCTGCACGGTCTCTGCAAGCTCCCCTGGAACGACATCGAGCCGGCGAACAACGCCGAGCAGGCCGAGCCGGCCAAGGTCCCCGAGCACGTCCACAACTACTGCGAGATCGCCTCCGGCGTGACGGGCCTCGAGGTCACGAAGGAAAAGATCATCGAGCAGTCGGAGAAGGTCTACAACTTCCAGCGCGTCTTCAACCTGAGGCGCGGCTACGGGAAGCGCGAGCACGACTGGCCGCCTTACCGCTCGGTCGGCCCGGTGACGGTCGAGGAGTACGAGTCGCGTGCCGAGCGCTACGACAAGCAGATGCTCGAGGAGATCGGCGTCGACCCCGCCGGGAAGGGTGTCGAGGAGAAGATCGCGATCACCCGGAAGTACCGCGAGGATCGCTATTCCAAGCTCTGCGACGCGGTCTACAAGCGCCGCGGCTGGACGACGGACGGCGTCCCGACGATGGAGACCGTGAAGAAGCTCGGGATCGACTTCCCCGAGGTCGTCGAGCTCGTCCGCAAGCACGGGGGCTGACGAAGTGGAACCGGATCCGGGCGCTCCGGCGCCGGCCGCCACGGCCGATCGGAGCAACCGGCTCGTCGTGAACGGCGACCCCCTCGACTGGCGCGAGGGAATGACCGTCCGCGACGTCCTGAAGGCGAAGAACTACATCTTCAAGCTCATCATCGTCACCGTGAACGGGACGCTCGTGCCGCGCGGGTCGTACGACGAGGCGCCGGTCCCTTCGGGTGCCGACGTGAAGGTCGTCCATCTCATCAGCGGAGGCTGAGGCTGCCGCATTCCGGCTTCCGTTCAGTGAACTGAGGCGGCGAGAGCGCCGCACGAAGGAGACCCCGCATGATTCGCTGCCCGCGATCCGCAGTCGCCGTGCTCGGCGCCGTCCTGGCCGCCCTCGCCGTGCCCTCGAGCGCCCAGGAAGGGAAGGGAATCACTCTCTCCGGCTCCGTGAAGAAGGCGCAGGTGATCGATACCGCCGCGCTCGCCGGCTTCCAGCGTCACGCGTTCCTTTCGAAAGTGCCGGGAGCCGTGCGCTACCGGGGGACGTTCGAGACGGAGGGAGTCGCGCTGAAGGACCTCCTCGACCGGGCCGAGATCGCCAAGGCGACGAACGACAACTTCGACCGGCCGCTCGACCTGGCCGTCGTCGTGACGGGGCGCGACGGGAAGAAGGCGCTCTTCTCCTGGGGCGAGCTCTACCTGACGGACGGTGCCGGCGCGGCGCTTATCGCCGACCGGTTCCGTCCGCTCGTTCCGCACCACCACGAGGCGATCGACGACGCCCGATTCGCGCCGGGCGCCTGGCTCGGTCCCGAGGCGCGCGCGAAGCTCGACGTCTCGGGCTGCGCCGGGTGCCACGACGGCGGCAAGCTCGGGAAGATCGATGTCCCGCGCGGAATCTGTCTCGTCCCGACGCGTGACGCGACGGGACGCCGCTTCGTCGAGGACGTCGTGTCGATCGAGGTCCGACAGGCGGGCTTCCTCGCCCCGCCGCGAAAGAAGAACCAGGCGGACCCCTGGGTCGAGGCGCCAACGCTCGTCCTTCCCGAGGGGAAAGCGAAGGCACTCGACGTGAAGGCTCTGAAGGGGATTGCGCGGGTGGAGGGGGAGGAGGACGGCATCGGGCTCGGGCGCGGCTTTCACGGCCACAGCCGCTTCTCCGGCGCGAGCCTTTCGGCCCTCCTGAAGGCTTCGCTTCCCGCCGGGACGGACCCCGGTCTCCTGTTCGTCGTCGTTACGGGAAGCGATGGCTACCGGAGCCTCTACTCGGGCGGGGAGATCCTCCTCTCCCGCCTCCCGGAAAATGTCGTTCTCGTCGACACCGAGGACGGCAAGGTGCTCCTGCGCAAGTCGGGCCGGCTGAGGTCGGTCGTGCGGAGCGACTTCTTCGTTGATCGCTCGGTCCGCTCGGTCGCCGAGGTTCGCGTCATCGTCGCGCGCTGAGAGCCGCGCCGGAACGGCGCGTATCCAACAATACACGATTTCACGCCTGGCACGAAGTTCATGGCACGAAGTTCATGCGGCGAGGCTCGGGATGAGCGTGCGCGGGGTGAAGCGCACCGCGCGTTCGTCAGTGATCCTCCGGCTCCTCGACGAGGTGGACGGAAACCGGATCGCCTGCAAGCAACGCGACAGCATCGGCGGGGACGAGCGCGAGCGCGTTTGCGCGAAGCATCGAGGTGAGGATTCCGGAGCCCTGCGGGCCGGACGGCGCTACGACCAGCTTTCCCTCCTCGGTGTGCGCCCGGACCCTCACGAGGTGGACTTTGCCGTCCTGGGCGCTCTTGCGGAACGTCCCCTCGAAAACTCCCAGCCTCTCGGGCCGCAGGAGCCGAGTGTGGCCCATCATCTTCCGGACGGCGGGCCTCACGTATTCCTCCATGCAGACCATGGCGGCGACGGTGTTCCCCGGAATGCCGAAGACGGGCTTGCCTTCGAGGAACCAGAAGCCGAGCGGCCCTCCGGGTTTCTGGCTCACCTTCCAGAAGACCTCCCGGGCCCCGAGCTCTGCGAGGACGACCTTGATGAAGTCGTAATCGCCGACGGAGATCCCGCCGTTCGTCACGATGACGTCGGTGGTCTCGAGCGCCCGGAGGAGGGCAGAGGTGACCGCCTCACGCGTGTCGGGGATACGCGGGAAGGGGAGCGGGACCGCGCCGAACGCCGCGGCCTGGCCGCACATCGTGTGGAGATTGGAGTCGCGGATCTGTCCGGGGCCCGGCGTCTCGCCGGCCGACACGAGCTCGTCGCCTGTCGTCAGGATTGCGATCCTCACTCGCGGATGAACCGGGACCTCGGGCAGCCCGATCGAGGCGAGCACGCCGAGCGCGGCAGGAGAGAGAACGGCGCCCTTCGCCAGGACCTCGTCGCCGGCACGGAGATCCTCGCCGGCGAGCCTCACGTTGGCGCCCCTCTTCACGGGTGCCGAGATGCGAACCCGAGGACCATCCGACGTAGTCGCCTCGACCGGGACGACCGAGTCGGCCCCGGCCGGAAGGGGCGCTCCCGTCATGATCCGGATCGCCGTGCCCGCGGTCACCGCGTGAAGAGCGACGCTTCCTGCGGGGAGGTCGGCGAGGACCTCGAGGACGACCTCGCCGTCAGGGGCTGCCCCGGCGCAGTCGTCCGCCCGCAGGGCGTAGCCGTCCATCGCCGAGTTCGAGAAGGGCGGAATCGTCTCGGAGGAGACCACTCTCTCGGCCACGACGAGCCCGAGCGCCTCAGAGAGGGAGACGGACTGCGCGGGGAGCGGCGAGACGGAGTCGAGGATGAGGCCGAGAGCTTCCTTACAGGTCGTCATCGTTGTCCCGTCCTTCCCGTGGAATGAGGTGAACCGAGGAGGCGGAGAACGTCGCGAGGACTTCGCCGCCGGGCCG
>DIAY01000122.1 GCA_002414905.1 Holophagales bacterium UBA5066
GGGGCCGTCGGGAGCGTGAGCCCTTCCGGAAGGATCGCCCTCTTCGAGTTTCCGTCGAGAGGCACACAGCCCCTCGGTCTGGCCCTCCAGCCGGACGGCACCGCGTGGGCCGCCGATCTCGCGGGCGATCGCATCGGGCACGTGGGCCTCGACGGGAAGCTGACCGAGATCGCGCTCTCGAAGCCGGGCGGCGAGCCGACCGGCCTCGCGGTTGCGGATGACGGTGTCGTCTGGTTCACGCTCCCGGCGGCGGACCGCGTGGGCCGGCGCGCGGTGGACGGGAGCATCCGCGAGTTCGGGCTTCCGGAGGGGAGCGAGCCCACGGGCATCGCCGTCGCCAGCGACGGCGCCGCGTGGGTCGTCGAGCGGCGCGGTAACCGCGTCGTGAGAATCACGGCGGAAGGCGGGCTCTCCGCCTGGCCGATCCCGTCGCCCAACTCGCAGCCCGACGCCGTGGCGTTCGCGCCGGACGGGAACCTCTGGATCGCCCTCCCGAACGTGAGTCGTGTCGCCCGGGTGAGCAGGGACGGTGTCGTGAAAGAGTTCAAAATCGCGAACGCACCGGTCGGCATGACGGTGGCCGGGGACGGAGGCGTCTGGTTCGGCGCCTCGAGCGCCCGGAAGATCGGCCGGCTCGACCCGGAAAAGGGCAACGTCAGGTGGACGTCCCTGCCGGAGTCGCCGGTTGCCGTCGCCGCAGGGGCGGACGGTACGGTCTGGGTCGCCCTCGGTTCTGGCGACAAGCTCGCGAGGGTGTCGCCCGGGAACTGAGTCCAGGAGGGCGCCTTCGGGCATTCCCGGGTTTTCTTCTGTCGGCTCTTGATATTTGGGTTTCCATGGACTAGATTACCTACCGGTCGGTAACCTTCCTCGTCACAAGGTAGCGGCGGTCTGGAGATCTAAGCTCGATGCCCGAATTATCTGGTGAAATCTCTGTACGGCAGAGACTTATGGATGCTGCGATCCTTCTGTTCACGAACCGTGGCTATGCGGCGACCTCCGTCCGGGAAATCGTCGAAATCGCCGGGGTTACGAAGCCAGCCCTCTACTACCACTTCGACAGCAAGGAAGGGATCTACCTCGCGATCCTCGACGAGCTCGTTAAGGTCGCCGACGACGGGATCGCCGCGAGCCGGATCGAAACGGGATCGGCGAGGGAACGGATCGAGGGATTCCTTCTCGGGATCTACGGGCTTTTCGAGAAGAAGAAAGCGTGGGTCCGGTTGATCAATGCCGTCTTCTGGGGTCCGGCTCAGGGTATCCCGCCGTTCGACTTCGAGACCTTCCACAACAAGCTGCAGGACGTCATCTCGGAGATCGTCACGGAGGGGATCGCCTCGGGCGAGCTGCGCGAAGCAGAACCCGGGGACGTGACGCTCGCCCTGATGGGAGTCCTCTCCTTCAACATGAACCTCACGCTCGCGCACCCGGAGCTCGGCCTCGGTGACGAAGGCCTCCGCCGGGTGCTCGATCTCATTTTCACGGGCCTTGCCGCGCCCGCACCTTCACTCCGTCCGCAGGAGACCTCGCGATGACGCGCACGATAGTCGCCTTCCTCTCACTTGTCCTCTTCCTCACTACCGCCGGCTGCGGAAAGCCGGCCGACGGGAAGACCTCTCCCGAAGGCGGCCGGCCCCCGCTCGCCGTCGAGACCGCGAAGGTGGCGGCGGCCGAGCTGGAGGAGGCCGTCGAGGTCGTCGGCACTCTGACGGCCCGCAGCGAGGCCGAGGTGAAGACCGAGTATTCCGGTACGGTCGTCGAGATCTTCGTGACCCAATGGGTCCGCGTGAAGGCGGGGACGCCTCTGGCGCGCCTCGACTCGAGCGAGATCGACGCGGGGGTCCAGGCGGCCCGAGCCACGGCGTTGCAGGCCGAGGTCGCCGCACAGCGCGCGGCGCGCGAGCTGGAGCGGACCGTGAAGCTGAAGGAAGCCGGGCTCGCGACGCAGCAGGGGCTCGACGAGGCCAGGTCGGTCGAGGAGGCCGCCCGGGCCGGCGCCGCCGCCGCGAAGGCACAGCTCGACATGGCCCGGACCCGGCTCGCGAAAGCGGTGGTCCGCGCCCCGATCGACGGTGTCGTCGCTTTCCGGAACGTGAACGTCGGCGACTACGTCGAGAACATGGGGAATCCTGCGCCGATGTTCCGGATCGTCGACAACCGGATCCTCGAGCTGACGGCGGACGTTCCGTCCGCCCGGATGTCCGCGCTGAAAGTGGGGCAGCCCTTCGCCTTCACGAGCGACGCGCTGCCGGGTCGGACGTTCTCGGGCAAGGTCTCGTTCATCAACCCCGCCGCCGACGAGGCGAGCCGGACGGTGAAGGTGAAGGCCGAGGTTCCGAACGCCGACGCCGCGCTGAAAGCGGGGCTCTTCGTCAAGGGACGTATCGTCACCGGGACGCGCGCGGGCGTCCTCGTCGTCCCGCGCTCGGCGCTCGTCTCCTGGGACACGGGGAGCCGGCAGGCCGCCGCCTTCGTCGTGGAGGGTGGGATCGCCCGGCGGGTCACCGTCGAGACCGGAGCCGCCCCGGGCGAGACCGTCGAGGTCGTGAAGGGGCTCGCGCCTGGCCAGGAGGTCGTTACCCGCGGAGGGTTCAACCTCAGGGACGGGGAC
>DIAY01000186.1 GCA_002414905.1 Holophagales bacterium UBA5066
CGGCCGGTTCCACCGGACGGTGACACCGGAGAACCAGCCGGACAAGAAGGTGAAGATCGATGTGGTCCAGGCCGGGGTGCCGCCCGAGAGCGAGAAGCTCGACCAGACCCCGATCCCGCTCGAACGAACCAGGGATACCGGGCTCACCCACGTCGACGGCGCCGTTTCGATGGCCCGCGACACACCCGACTCCGCCACGAGCGATTTCTTCATCTGCGTTGGCGCCCAGCCGGCCCTCGACTTCGGAGGTGGCCGCAACCCCGACGGCCAGGGCTTCGCCGCCTTCGGCCGCGTCGTCCGAGGCATGGACGTCGTCCGGAAGATCTGGCGGTCTCCCGCCAGGGGTCAGGCCCTCGAACCCCCCGTTCGAATCGTCCGCGCACGCATCCTCCCGCTATCCGCGCCGACGCCCGTGAGGTAGGAAGAGAGTCCGTTGCGACGACGCGCGTATGGATCCACCAATGTTTTCAACGCAGTAGTATTCAGAGGTCTCAAATTCAACGTGCGAAACAGGAGTTCCAGATGTTACAAAAGCGCCTTTTCTGTTTGGCTCTATGCCTCACGGCCTCCATAGCATACTCAGCAAACAACCCTTTGAGCGTCCATGTGCTCAACACACAGGACGGATTGCCCTCGCCTGATATCCAGGTCACTCTCGAGCAAATGAAGGACGGGAGCTGGATCAAATTGAATTCTGCCCTGACGAACAAGCAGGGTCGCGTTACAGCCCTGTATCCCGAAGGAAAGAAGCTGGACCCTGGCACATATAGAGTCACGTTCGAGACGGGTCAATGGTTCAAAAAGCGGAAGATAGAAACCTTTTTCCCCGAAATTCCGATCATTTTCAGCATTGACGGGACCCTCGATCACTACCACATCCCGCTGCTTCTGAGCCCATACGGCTATTCCACCTATCGCGGTAACTGATGATGCTCTGGCGAGCGCCTGAACTCGAGGCTGCCTGACCGACAGGACTTTTGATTTCGGCCAGGGAACCGCTGAAGGCCCGGACGGAGATTTGAAGGGTCCAGGAGGCCGTGCTGCGGCACTGTACGGCGCGTCGGGTGAAGTGGGTGAGGAGGCGGGCCACGGAGTCCATTGCCACGAAGGTCTCGGCGCGGCCGCCGACATGCCGCACCGTCTCAGTACTGCCCGTACCTGCCGCGCACGGACTCGAGGAGCTTCGCGGGGTCGTAGCCCACGCCGCCCTTGAAGACGAGGACGGGCTTCTCGATCTCCTCGATCTTTGCGGAGGGGTCTCCCTTCACGACGAGGAGGTCCGCCTCCATGCCCGGCGCGATCGAGCCGATCCGGTCCGACTTCCCCAGGAAGACGGCGCCGTTCCAGGTCGCGATCCGGATCGCCTCGACGGGGGTGAAGCCTGCCTCGACGAGCAGCTCGACCTCCCGCTGGTCGCTGAACCCCGGGATCGTTCCTCCGTTGCCCGTCGGGTCGCAGCCCGCGATCAGTAGGCCGCCTGCGGCCACGAAGGCGCGCTCGAAGGCCATCACATGCTCGAAGCCCGGCAGCGTCGATGGCGGCCCTCAGGTCGACCGGACAAGAAACCCCTCCCGCACCCGATCCCTACTTCGGGATCGGGCCGATCGCCTGGGTCAGGACCTCCTTCGATAGCGGGTTCTCGAGGTTCCAGGTCGCCAGGGCCGAGATCGTGGCGTCCTTCGAGCTCGCGAGCGCCTTCAGCGTCGAGAGAGCCTTCTCCTGCAGGGGCACCGTCCCCAGGACGCGGACCTTAGCGAGGGCGACGACCCCCTCCTCGCGGAAACGACGCTCTGGATCGCTCGTCGCCAGCTCGACGATGCCGTCCAGCACGCTGTCGGGCAGCACGAACGCCAGGCCGCCGTCGGCGCTCTCGCGGGCGTAGGGCCTCAGGTCGAGCTTCGTGACGCGTTCGGAGGTGAGGAGCCTCTGGGGGGCGTGCTCCCCCAGGACGGCTGCCGCGACGAGCGCGAGCGGCGCGTCTCCCGTCCGGCGGGCGACGTCGTAGATGCCCTGGGCGCCGTAGCGGATACAGGCGAGACCGACGAGGTCGGTAATGATCGTGGCGTCTTCCTGGCGGAGGAGCCTTCCGAGGCGGATTGCCCGGCGGAAGTCGTCCTTTGCGCGGGCCGGGTCGGGCTGGGCGAGGCCCCGGGCCACCCACGACTTCGCGAAGGTCAGCGGCAGGAGCAGGTTCGGGAGCTGCGTGTTGACACCTTCGAGAGGGAAGAAGTCGGGGTGGAAGCGCATCGTCGCCTGGTCGCACCAGGGCTCGGCCTCGAGGAGCAGCGGGTCGTCAGGAGGGAGGATCTTCCCGAGTTCAGGTGTTCCCTCGATCCGCCGGTCCATCGCCGCAACCGCCTCGGCATAACGGCTTCCGCCGGGTTTGACGAAGTCCTTGAAGAAGAGTCCGGCGTTCGCCGGGCCGTTCCCGAGGGGGGCGAGGAAGTCGAGGTCGGTCCGGAAGGTGACGGGCCACTTCAAGGAATCCGGGCAGCCCCAGCAAGGGATCTCCAGCTTCGAAAGGTCGACGGTCTTCGACGCGGGAACGGACGCCGGGGGCGCGGAGACTCCGCGGGAGGCGATCCCCGGGAGCCGCGCTCCGGCGAGGAGCCGAAGGCCGAGAAGGGCGGCGAGGCCCGCAACGACGAGGAGTGCGATCGAAACCTGGAGGCGGCGGGAAGGATGGGATTCGCTCGGTGTCATGTCCGGTTCTCCTTTTGTGGTTCGTCTCCCGGAGGAATTGCAGGGGCAAGCGGCTCGCCCGGGCCGGGGCCGAAGGAGCGGGCGTCGGGGTCGAGGCGGGGGAGGCGGGCGATGGCGGCGAGCTCGGTCTCCGCCTCGCGCTCGGACCGCGAGGGGGGGCGTGCGGTCGCCTCGTGCTTCGGGCGGCCCGGGCCGACGAGGAGGGCGTGACCGGCGAGGAGCAGGAGGACGCAGGCCGCCCAGGCGAGACGAAGCGGGCGGCTCGCCCAGAGGAGGCTCCAGCGATCCGGGCGCCGGGGTGCGGCGAAAAGGGCCGCTCGGGAGGCCGCGAGGACTCTCGACCTCAGCTCGGGCGGAGGCCCGGGCGGGACCAGACCCGAAAGCGGGTCGCTGGTGGGGGCAGGCTTTTCGTTCATCGACGTTCTCCCAGGAGGCGGCGGAGCTTTCCGATGCCCAGCCGGTAGCGACTTGCCGCCGTGAAGGTCGGGACCCCGGTGATCCGGCCCATCACGGCGAACGTGCACTCCTCGAAATGCCGGAGATAGACGGCGTCCCGCTGCGCCTGTCTCTTATACACATCT